>JBGTLT010000102.1:0-6806 GCA_041743975.1 Zeaxanthinibacter sp. | reverse complement strand
TATATTTTGGATTTTGTCGATTTGGAAGGATACTGGGAAACTGCGACGGAAATCATAAAACCCCAGGGACATATTGTTTCCATTACCGGGAGCAGCAAACCTTTGAACCTGGATTTACTCAAAACCAAAAGTGTTACCTTTTCCTGGGAATTGATGTACACCCGTTCCATGTTCACTACTGACGATATGGAAAAACAACATCAGATCCTGAATAAAATTGCAGACCTGCTGGACGCCGGAACCCTCCAAACAACTTTAACGACAACCCTGGAAGGATTTACGGTTGATAACCTTAAAAAAGCACATCAGCTGCAGGAATCAGGAAAGAGCATCGGGAAAACGGTGATTCAATTTTAAGAATTAACAAGTACCTGAAATATATGAAGAAGCTGAAAACCACTAACAGAAGGAGTTTTATTAAGAAATCCGGCTTATTAACAGCATTGGCCCTGCTGCCGATACCAGATTATTCCATGATGGCCGGAAATAAATTTAAAATGGGGCTGCAACTCTTCACTATCCGGGATGCCATGGCAGAAGACCCGGTAGCCAGTTTGAAAAAAGTCAGGGCCCTGGGTTACGAAGACCTGGAAATTTATGGATATGATACGGATAAAGGCACGTATTACGGGTTCAAGGCATTGGATTTCAAAAATCTTTTAATGGACCTGCAACTTACTGTCAGCAGCGGCCATTACGATTTTTCAAGCTATTTTGACAAATCTCCGGAGGCATTAAAACAGTTTGTAGACCGCTGTCTGGAAGGTGCCCTTGAACTTGAAAGCAGTTACATTACATGGCCCTGGTTAGCCCCGGAATACAGGATGCCGGAAAATTTCGAACGGCTGGCCGAAAAGCTGAATATAATAGGGGAGCAGGTAAACGCTGCCGGCCTGGGCTTTGCCTACCATAACCATGATTTTGAATTCACGGATCATAACGGACAAACGGGCTATGATATCATACTCCGTGAAACCGATCCCAAACTGGTAAAGCTGCAGCTGGACCTGTATTGGGTGGTGCATTCTTCTAAAAAGAGTCCCGCTGAGCTTATTGCCCAGCATCCCGGTCGGTTTGTGATGTGGCATATTAAGGATATGGATAAAGTAACCCGGGACTATACGGAACTGGGTAACGGGTCTATAGATTATATCAGCATAATGTCCACGATACCGAAGGGTGGACTGGAATACTACTACCTGGAACAAGGCGGTAATTTTGCAACGAATTCAATGCAGAGCATTACGGATAGTGCCGCCTATTTTAAGAAAAACCTGCAACGGTATTTATAGAGAAAGGACCGGAAAGCCGCGAGTTTGGCAGGAGCCGGATTAAGGCATGGATTTCTTTCAAAACCTCTCAAAGCAGGTATTCAATGCCGGGTTAATAGTGTAAACCAAATCAGGGGAGCATTACGAGCCAGTACTGTATCAGTACGCCCATGTAGAACTGATAGGTAACGGGACTTCCTTTTTCATAAAGTACAAACTCCCCGTGCAGGAGGTATTCCGTGATTCGCCCATTATCATCAACCAGTATCTGGCAATCCGGTCTTACTCGTATGGGCCGTACACGTCTTACGATCCTCGCAAACAGATTCCGGAATATCCGTGTCAGCCAGGATCCCCGTATTCGTCTGATCTCACTTTGATACAACCCTGTTTGGTATGGGTCCAGGGTAATTTCATTTTGGGATATACCTCACCCGAAACCGCCTAAGCGGTTTCGACCTCTCCAAAGGAGAGGTTTGCCCTATTGTGCCATTAATGAAACAGAGTGCATAGTTGCTTCTACAAATAAAGCACAGGGCTTTCTATAAAAAAAAGTATTTTTACACCTCATTTTAGACTCATTGATGAAGAACTATCACATAGCTGTAATTCAGTTAAACCTGAATGATTTGGCTGAAAATAATCTGAAAAAGTGCCTGAGCTGGGTTAAGAAGGCAGCTGCCCAAGGCGCGGAAGTGATCTGCCTCCCTGAATTGTACAGCAGCCATTATTTTTGCCAGAGTGAAGACACCGATAATTTTGCGTTGGCAGAACCTCTATACGGGACTTCCTTTAATGCTTTCAGTGCCCTTGCCAAAGAATTGGCGGTTGTGATCATAGTACCCTTTTTTGAAAAACGCATGGCGGGGATCTATCACAATAGTGCCTATATCATTGATACGGACGGTACCGAAGCTGGGTTGTACCGGAAAATGCACATCCCGGATGACCCCCATTATTATGAAAAGTTTTATTTTACCCCGGGGGATCTCGGTTTTAAAAACAACCGGACAAAGAAAGGAAATATCGGCACGCTCATTTGTTGGGACCAATGGTACCCGGAAGCTGCCCGGTTGACCGCCCTTAAAGGCTCGGAAGTACTGTTTTATCCAACCGCGATTGGCTGGCACCCTAATGAGAAAGAGCAATACGGCGAGAAGCAATACAATGCCTGGATGAATGTGATGAAGGGCCATGCAGTGGCCAATGGGATATATGTGGCTGCCGCTAACAGGATTGGGGTCGAGCAGTATCTGCCCGATACAGCAGGCATTGAATTTTGGGGGGCCTCTTTTATTGCTGGTCCCCAGGGGGAGATCCTGGCACAGGCATCGCACGACAAGGAAGAATTTATTATGGCCGAAGTGGATTTGGGTTTACAGGAAAATGTGCGACAGAATTGGCCATTTTTCCGGGACCGCCGAATTGATGCGTTCGGGGGATTAACCAAAAGGATGCTGGATTAAATGAGAAGGTTTCCGGCAGAATGGGAAAAACAACAGGGCATTTTGCTCTGTTTCCCCTATAATGGCAACGATTGGCCCGGTAAGTACCAGGCTGTACAGTGGGCTTTTGCAGAGCTCATCAAAAAAATAGCCGGCAGGGAACAGGTCTTTCTGATAATAGCGGATAGCAAATTGAAGGAAAAAGTTAAAGCAATGCTTGAAATGGCAGCCGTCAACCTTCAAAATGTGACCTTTATTATCCAAAAAACCAACCGTAGCTGGATGCGTGATTCCGGGCCCATCATTGTAAAAAATGGCCAAAAGCGGGAAGCCTTGCACTTTACATTTAACGGGTGGGCCAAATATTCTAATTACCGGCTGGACCAGCAACTGCCAAAGGTTGTAGCTGATGTACTAAATATCCCCCTGACGCCGGTTCTGTACAGGGGAAAACCTGTAGTACTGGAAGGGGGCGCCCTGGAGGTCAACGGGAAAGGTACCCTGATCACTTCCGAAGAATGTTTGCTGCACCCCAGCATCCAAGTAAGAAATGCGAACTTCACCAAAGCCGACTATGAAGCCATTTTCAGGGAATACCTTGGAGTAACCAACACTATTTGGGCAGGCGATGGGATTATTGGCGACGATACCCATGGCCATATTGACGACCTGTGCCGGTTTGTGGATGCAGAGACAATTGTAACGGTAGTGGAGGCGGACCCAAATCACAAAAATTACAAGCCACTTCAGGATAATTTGACTCGACTTGAGAACGCCACTTTGGAAGACGGGCGATCTCCTAAAATCGTACAATTGCCCATGCCAAAAGATATTGTTTTTGATAACATCTGTTTACCGGCAAGCTATGCCAATTTCCTGATCCTCAACCAGGCTGTATTGGTCCCTACCTTCAATGATGCCGCTGACAGGGTTGCGCTGGATCGTATCTCGGCCTGTTTCCCTGACAGGGAGGTTATCGGTATGAGTGCGATTGATTTTATCTGGGGTTTTGGTACCTTGCATTGCCTAAGCCAGCAAATACCGGTTTGATCCGGAATAACACCCAAAATCATATCTGCTATTCCAGGGAAGAAATTGACAAGGCCCTGGGGATTGTTGAACAATTGGGATAAAATACAATTTGAAATGGCATAACGAATTGCACTGTATGCTTTCAATCTAAATCAAAACCAAAAATCAAGAGTATGGAGCTACGCAAACTTGGATACAGTGATCTGAAGCTTTCCACCATCGGGCTCGGGACCTGGGCGATGGGCGGGGGCGACTGGAAGTTCGGGTGGGGCCCACAGGAGGATAGTTCATCGACAGCTGCGATCCATAAGGCCCTGGACGAGGGGATCAACTGGATCGATACGGCGGCCATATACGGCCATGGCAGGGCGGAAGAGGTGGTTGGCCGGGCGGTAAAAGGCATCCGGGATTCCGTGATCATTGCCACCAAATGCGGCAGGGTATGGGAAGGTAATAGCCGGGAGATCGGAAAATCATTGAAGACAGCCAGTATCCGCAGGGAAGTGGAGGCGAGCCTGAAACGCCTGGATATGGAGGTGATAGACCTCTACCAGGTTCACTGGCCGGAGCCGGACGAAGAGATCGAAGAAGGGTGGGGGACCATGGCGGAGCTCGTTAAGGAAGGTAAGGTCCGCCATGTTGGGGTATCCAATTTCAGCCTGCAACAGTTGAAGCGGGTACAGGCCATACACCCCGTTGCCTCTTTGCAGCCCCCCTATAATATGTTGCGCAGGGAAATCGAGGCGGAGATCATTGCTTATTGCAGGGCCCAAAACATCGGAATCATCGCGTACAGCCCCATGCAGGCCGGTCTATTGACAGGTGCATTTTCCGAAGATCGGGCAGCCCAATTACCGGAAACGGACTGGCGGAGCCGGCACCCCTTTTTTAATACCCCCCTTTTGGAAAAGCATTTAGGGATAGTGGAGCAATTGCGGCAGGTTGCAAACCGGAAAAAGTGTACCCTTTCCCAGCTCTCGCTGGCATGGGTGTTAAGGTTGGAGGAAATTACATCAGCAATTGTGGGGGCACGCTCAGCGGAGCAGATCCGGGAAACCGCCGGGGCAGGGGACATCCGCCTGGATCCGGAGGAGATCAAAATAATCGAAGGAATATTGGGGTGAAAGACGGTTTTAAACCTCTCGGTTAGTATGTAGTACTGCATATAAAAATTTCCTTTATTCAGTTACCAGGTTCTATTTGAAATACGCAGTCAATTACAAAGATCCGGTAGATGTTTGAATTGCTGGCGAGATGGTGCGTTGTCAGAATTTCCTTTTACATACACGCGAATGGAATAATCCTGTGTTATGATACGAGTTGGCAGTGTTAGTAGAATTTCCTTTTACATACGCGGGAATAATATAATCCTGTGGATGATTTTATGAGACGACGAGATGGTGTGTTGGCGGTATTGGCAGAATTTTCTTTTACATACGCGGGAGTAATATAATCCTGTGGATGTTTGAATTGCTGGCGAGACGATGTGATGGCCCAAATAGTAACTGCAATTTACTTTGACATACGCAGTCAATTACAAAGATCCGGTGGATGTTTGTAATTGCTGGCGAGACGGTGCGTTGGCCTTGTTGGTTGAATTTCCATTTACATAATATCTGTCGATATGAGCCTAAAGGCTGTCATATCTGATATTATGCAAAACAGCAAAGCTGTACGGAAATTCTGCAGTATACACGATTTAATACAAATAAACCAATTTGCTCCATAATTTACATTATGTCAAATAGAATTATTCTGGTAATGCGGCGTCATCCGCACTTTTCCTTACTCAATAATGTTCTGTCATCTCCCCTTCCCACTCCAATGCTTCGCTGCGATCAGGATGACAATCATTCGCAGCGCTCAGGATGACAAGGAGGATGTTACATTAATAGTATTCGAAATGTTTCTGTGCTTCGCTATGCTCAGAATGACACTCAAGCGTATTACACTTTTGTCAAAAAGCGGCAGTGAGCAGGTATGCAGTTCGTACAACAGTCTGGGTATCCCTGACATCGGTCCAGGCAAAATATACCCTGTCCCCCAGCAATTCCATCTGGGGAAATCCGCTGGCCCGGGAGGCATCCAGCCTGGCTATTTCCAGGACATCCGACTTTCCACCGGAACGGGTGACTTTTACGGCTTTGATCCCGGCCTCTCCATCTATGGTTTCCATCCAGCTTACTATGGCTGTATCCGGATCCAGCAACAGTACATCAACCCTGCCCATGGCATTTGCTTCCGATATGGTAACCGGCTTATCAAAATGCTCCCCGCCATCCGCAGAGAATGCGATTTTTACAATGGGCTTTTCCCCGGCAGCCGTAAACCAGGTTACCACGAGGTTATTGCCAAGCGCCGCTGCCTTCGGCCCGTTTACCGGACACCCCTGTATCTTCCAGTTGTCCGCATACACCGTTCTCGGTGCCGTCCATTCCCCGTTTACCTGCCGGACAATGCTCATATCGCGCACTTCCTCCCCGGACCGGTCCCGGTAGATCACCACAGGGCCATTATCCGTTATCGCAGCAGTGGTCTGGCAACAATCACAAGCACTGTCGTCAAGCAGCACTTCATTCCGAATTTCCCCTTTGGCCGTAACCTCAGCAGCACGGATGGTCATGGCCCCCCGGGTGCCGCCTTCCTGCTCCCCCGTATTCCTCCCGTCCAGCCAGGTCACAAAAAATGTCCCTTCGGTATAGGGCAAGGCCGATACAAATCCGTGTTCAGTCGGTGTCCCATCTGTATGCAACAGTTTATCAGTTTCCCATCCCTGACCGCCTTCGGGCAATAAATTCAACTTCACATCATAAGAATAGGTCCCGGCAGACGATTTCTTCAATACATGCGACAGTAAATTGCCTTCATTCGCTACGATCACCGGAAAATCGGCCCAGTTCACAAACCAGTCGGATCCACGGACAATGTCCCTGGGTTCCTGCCATCTGCCGGATGCCATCGTGGTATAGCGCAATTTGTTGAGGGAGTCCCCCTCCTTTTCCACCCAGGACAACCACATCCCCTTTCCATCCGAAAATAGATAAGGCAGGGAACTCCC
>JBGTLT010000101.1:0-1654 GCA_041743975.1 Zeaxanthinibacter sp. | reverse complement strand
TTTATCAGGCATGGCTGCATAAGATACCCTTACAGGCATAAATACGTCAGAATCAAGGGTGTTTTCGGTTGCATTGATACCTATAACAGCCTGATCAAAAGAATACCAATCGAGATGGCCGCTTTGGTAATCCGGGGCCTGAAGTTCAATATCATGCTCCCCATGGACAGAAAATTGATGTACCAGGTTTCCCGATTGCCATGAAGACTCCTGCTTAGCAGGCAGGAATAGTGTATGATACCATTTTTTTAGCGTGTCCGTTACCGCTGCCAGGGGGAGGAATTCCCCCTTTGGAAACTCATTTTTTTGAATGCTTTCCCATAAACTTCCGCCATCCGGCACATTTCCAGCCATCAGGTTGAAAAAGCTACGGGACTTCTGATCGGGTTTCCCCTCCATTATTAAGGGGAATTCCTTTCTCAGGTTATGGATAAAAGCGGTAGATTCATTGGCCGGAAAGTGTCCCCTGATCAATGCTTCCAGCTTTTGTCCGATACGCACTTTACTTCGTAAATCCTTAGGCTGCTTTTCCATAGCCTCTACCCGTGCTTCCAGCGGGATATTTCCTATTTTCTGTTTATTTTCGAAGTTTGCAAACGAATAGAAACCGGTTTGTTCTTTTCTATAATTAGCTTTAATGCTTATTGGAGATCCGTTGTCTTCCCCCTTAAATTCCCCAAACTGCCATTGTCTACCCAGCATCCAAAGCGGATCGGCTATTCTCATTTCCAGGCCGGATTCATTATCAGCATCCCTGGAACGCCCTTCCAACCGAAATTGTGGAATAAAACCCAGGTTTCCATTTTCTACCGGAAACAGGTTTCGTTTTATTTTAAAGTATAGACTCATAGTGGAAATTTATTTATTTCCGGGAATATTAAACCAGTACGTCATCGGCAATACATATCCATATTCCTGTATCGCTTCTATGTCTACCATTCTTATTTTGTATAGATCCATGGTATCGTACAGGATATCCCTGAGATCGTCTTCTGACCAAAAGAAATCACTCTCCAGCATTGCTTTTGGATGAATGGCCAGCAAAATAGCCTGTGGTGGCTCGTTATTGGGGGTGTTATAATTAAAGCTTAATCCTGTGTTCAATTTTTTATCAGGAATATGTTCTGAAAATTCATCAATCACCAATCCGTATACCGCTTTTTCCAGGGTGATCATTTCAGGACCATATAAAACGGTACTTTCACAATTATCCGGATAATAAGTACCATCGGCTAATGGGTACGTCCCACCGCTTTGGGAATCTGTATAAACAGCTGCTGAGGTAAACTGTTTTTTGAGTAAAAGGTCAATTTCCTGGTGGGATAAGGCAACCCATGGGTATTTTAACAAGGTTGGTCCCTGTACAATCTGATATTTATAATTTTCTGACAACCCCATCAGCTGCCTCCAAACCTGGTGAACCATGAGCCAATCCTCAAAAATTTCAGAATTTTCCTGAACCTGCGCCACTCCCTGTGCCCAGGTTTTAATACGCTCCTGCCCCCATACCTGGTCGGCAGTTTCATCAGCAGGATTTCCAATGAGCAGTTGCTGCTTTTTATCCTTGATTACCTGGATAAAATTATCAGAACCCATAGCCGGAGGAAGGAGGATAAATGGCTCTCCCAACAGGATCCTCGCGACTTGCTGCAAG
>JBGTLT010000100.1:0-6199 GCA_041743975.1 Zeaxanthinibacter sp. | reverse complement strand
GTTCGGGAATATGCCATAACATAGGTACGCGAATGGATTCATCGTAAGGCTGCTGTTTTTTATAGGCCCCTTGGGAACCGAGCAGATCGCCATGGTCCGAGGTAAACACGATAATCGTATTATCCAATTGTCCAGTTTTTTTCAAATTTGAAATCAATTTTCCGACCATATCATCCAACGCTGCTATGTGGGCGTAGTAGCCTGCTAAATCCTTTTTGACCTGCCCTTTCATTTCGTCAGGCACATTATCGCGCAGCCGTATGCTATCCGGATAAAAACGTTTTTGGTAGTCTTCTGGAGCACTTTGATAGGGCGCATGCGGCGTTCCATAAGAGAGTATCAAAGAAAAAGGCTTATCCCCTGTTTTTCTGTCCTTCATGTATTCAATAGCGGCATCGGTCTGTAAGAAGGTGTCGTAACCGTCCCATATCTTGCGTATTGAATCCCCGTTCTCATAATATACAGAATGGTTGTAATCGTGGGTGCATTCGTTGGCTTTCCAGAAATCAAAGCCCTGTCTTCTTTTTCCCGGCGGGATGAACGAAAGTCGTCCATGCCCGTCGAGATGCCATTTTCCGATGTAGCCGGTGTCGTACCCCGCTTTTGAAAAGATTTTTCCAAAAGTGACCGCTGCGGTGTCTAATTGTACGTCGTTCATAAAGACGCCATGGGTGAGCGGTCGCTGCCCTGTGATGAGGGAAGCCCTGAACGGGGAGCATACGGGCATACCGGATACGGCGTTTCGGAAGTTGACGCTTCTGGAAGCCAGGGTATCAAGATGCGGCGTACTTAGGTTGGGATCTCCGGCGTAACCGGTTGCCTGTGCCCGCCATTGATCGGTCAGGATTATTAGGACGTTGGGTGGAAATCGTCGGTTTTCCAAAATTTCGGACTTTTTTTTGGAACTGCATCCAAAGAAAATTAGGGAAGTACAAATAAGAAGGATAACTCTGATCATCAGATGTATGGGTTAAGGGTGTCTTTACGTTGTGAATTTTAGAGAAATATAATGCCCAATCTCCAATTACGCATCCTGTACAATGCTGTTCGATAGAAAAAAGAATGATTCGGAAGCAATCAGGTAGGCATAGGAGGTATCAAATCCTAAAAAATTAAAAATACGATGCAACAATTCGGGGAATTAGACCCTAAGGGATTGAACCTCCTTTGGGCCAGGTTCAATGGTAGAAAATTTCATGAAGCAGTACAGTACAGGACACTCATTATAAATACTATAAATACTTTTAACATCAAATTAAGATAGAAAACGCGCAACCTCACCAAATCGATTTCTAGAACCACAGCTTTGACTATCGAAAAACTAACAAAACGCTACTATTTATGAAAAAAAAACTATGTATTAAAAAGTTGACGTCTGTCGCGACCCTGCTGCTATTATTTATTGGTACGGCTTACTTATCAGCTCAGACCATAACGGGAAACGTCGGAAGTGAAGACGGCCCTTTACCTGGTGCATCCGTAGTGGTAAAAGGCTCCACAAGGGGTACCGTTACCGATTTTGATGGCAACTATGCCATTGAAGCAGGTACTGATGACACCTTGGTATTCTCGTACATCGGCTATTCCCCAAAAGAGATTTTGGTCGCGGACCAGAATCAAATCAGTGTAAGCTTGGGGCTGGACAATCAGTTGGACGAGGTCGTAGTTATTGGCTACGGTACGCAACGTAAATCTGGTTTGACAGGTTCGGTGGCCTCTGTAGATGCAGAGGATATTGCCAACATACCCAGTTCAAGGGTGGATCAAGTTCTTCAGGGTAGGGCCGCCGGTGTTCAAGTGACACAAACTAGTGGCGCGCCCGGAGCCGGTACTTCCATCAGGGTAAGGGGCGGTAACTCGATAACCGGCAGTAACGAACCACTTTGGGTCATCGATGGTATCGTTGTAGGTACTGATTTTAATTTGAACAACCTCAATGCCAACGATATTAAATCCATAGAAATTTTAAAGGATGCTTCATCTATTGCCATTTATGGTTCGAGAGGCGCAAACGGGGTGGTATTGGTAACCACCAAAAGTGGATCGAGCGTGGGAGGAGGCAAACCCCAAGTAAGCGTCGGTATATACACAAGTACCCAATTAGTTCCCGAAAGACCTAAATATTTATCCCAAGAAGAACAAATAGCCTATACCAATGAAGATTCACGGTTCAGGTCCGCGGCAGAACCTTTTCCCAATGATCCCTCAACCTATCCGGACAACGATTATTTTAATTTATTATTGGATGCGTCCAATATTTACAATGCGGATGTATCCATTGCAGGCGCTTCGGAAAACGGGAATGTAAACTATTATAACTCCTTGAACTTTTTTGATCAGGATGGTCTTATTAAAAATTCGGGCATTCAGAAATATATTTTCAGATCGAACATAGATTTTAAATTAGGTGAAAAATTGAAAGCCGGGTTTAGAATCAATTATTCTAGGATAAAGCAAGATAATGGCGTGGTAGGTTATGGTGGTCTTTTGAATATTCTGCCTACGCAACCCGTATATAATGACGATGGTTCTTTCAATGGGTTTAATGAGGTAATCGGCGCACCATTTGCAAACCCGGTCGCCATCGCCCAATTGGATACGGATGAGACGTTCTCAAGTAACCTATTGGCAACGGCATATTTGGAGTATAGTCCTATTAAAAATTTAATTATACGATCAACCTTTAGCCCTGAAATTAACGATGCAAAGAGAAATGAATTTACTTCAAGTCAGAGACCTGATCTTTTAGTGGTTGGAGAAAATGGCAGTGCACGGATATCTAGTATTTCATCTTTTGGATGGAACAACGAGAACACCGTACAATATCAGAACGATTTTGGAGAGAATCATAGCTTAACCCTCCTTGGTGGGGCATCTTTCCAAAAAACCTCTATTGAAACTTTTGAGGCGCGAGCCTTCGGAATCGCTACGGATGCCACTGAATTCAACAATATTGGATTAGGTACGGACCCAACAAGAAATGTAGTGGGCAGTGGTTTTAGCGGTTTTCAAATTGCGTCTTTTTTTGGAAGGGCAAACTATGCCTTCAAGGATAAATATCTTTTGACCCTGGTAGGAAGAAGTGATGGAAGCTCTGTTTTTGCACAAGGGAACAAATATAATTTCTACCCATCGATAGCCGGAGCCTGGAAAATTGCGGAAGAACCGTTTATGCAAAACCAAAATCTGTTCAGCGATTTGAAACTAAGGGCCAGTTATGGCCAATCTGGAAATCAGGCCATAAGCCCTTATAATACGTTAGGCATTTTAGTAGAGGCAAATACAACCGTCGATGGTATCGAGCAACCAGGTTTGACATTAGGTAGACCGGAAAATCCAGATTTGAAATGGGAAACTACGACTTCTTTGGATCTCGCTTTAGAGGCCTCGTTATTTGGAGGCCGACTGTTTACCGAGTTTAATTATTACTATAAAAAAACAGAAGATTTACTACTGGACGTAACCATACCTAGGCAGACCGGTTTTACGAGTCAATTACAGAATATTGGGTCTCTTGAAAACAAAGGGTGGGAACTTTTGGTAAATTCGACGAATATTACCAATGACAATTTCAACTGGAAAACGACCTTGACCTTGTCATCCAACGAAAATAAGGTGTTGGATCTTGGGGGACAGGAGTTTATTGATGTTGTCGTAGACGAGGTTGCGGGTGCCGGTAACTTACGGATTATTGTTGGTGAAACGGTTCCGGTATTTACTGGGGTGAGATATTTGGGAACTTGGAAAAGTCAGGAAGAAATTGATGCATCCGGATTGAACCCAGGTTCGCAGGTAGTTGGAGGGCCTAGATTTGAGGATTTAAACGGGGATGGTCTTTTATCCAATGAGGATAATGTGGTATTAGGCAGTCCTTTTCCAGATTTGATTTTTGGATTTGAAAATACGTTTTCATACAAGAATCTGGATTTTAATTTTTTCTTTCAAGGTACGGCGGGTAACGAGGTGTATAACTTAAGAACAGGTGCTAATTACTTTACCCGTGGGGAGAACCCAAAATATTTCGACATAGCAGACCGTTGGACACCGGAGAACCCGACATCCAACGTGCCAAGGGCGGGATCTGATGCCGTCACGTCCATACTAAGTAACTCGGAGTATGTAGAAGATGGCTCGCACATACGGTTAAAAACCGTAAGATTGACCTATAACCTACCGGTAGATGAATTAGGATGGAGCGGTGTAAAAAATATGGCACTTTATTTTTCTGGAACGAATCTGCTCCTATTCTCTGATTTTAGATTAATAGATCCCGAAACAAGTAATTTTGGAAGAACCGGATTAGGAAATATTGCCCAAGGATTTTCAAGTGGCGAGTATCCCAATGCCAAAGTTTTAAGCCTTGGACTTAACGTTACCTTTTAATATAAAAAAAATACAAATGAAAACACAACACCCTTTTTTATACGGCTTACTCATCTTTATGTGCTTGATAAGCTGCGATACCTTTTTAGAAGAAGAACCACGTGACATTATTGCCCCGGAAAATTTCTTTGCCTCGGAAGCAGATGCAAGACAGGCCGTTATTGGTATTTATGCCATTTTAAAGAATAATTCCATTTATGGGCAAGCAGGGTTGGACCATTTTTATGATAATGGTGCAGATATTATTGAGCCAAATCGTGTCGCGGGTTTTGTTCAGCCTATCGGGAATTATACGCTTGACGAGGCCGAGGCAGATAGATCTGAACAGAAAATGAGCGTATCCGATACCTGGAAAGATTTATATAAAATTGTGTTGAACGCCAACATCATTATCGATCAAGTTGAAGGCAACGATGCGATCCAACCGGAAATGCAGATTGACATCGTTGCCGAGACCACATTTATGCGCTCGTTGGCGTATTGGCATATCACAAATCTTTGGGGCGATGCTCCCTATTATACTGAACCTCTAGGTATCGATGAAATCAAAGTATTGGGCAGAGTGGGGAAGGAAACCATATTAAGTGGAATTTTGACGGATTTACAATTTGCCCAAGACAACCTGCCCGGATTAGGAGAAATTCCAGATGCCCAAAGAGGTCGGGCTTCGAAGTGGGCGGCGGCCATGGTCATGGCAAAAATTTACATGGAGCAAAAGAACTGGCAGGCGGGCTTTAATAAATGTCTCGAGATCATAGATCAGTCTGGGCATGCCCTTTTGCCCAATTATGCCGACGTATTTGATCCTGCAAACGAGTATAATGCCGAGGTAATTTGGTCACTAGATTTTGCAAAGGACATTAGAGGGCAGTTTGAAGAAGGAGTGCCTAGAATAGAAGGTAACGGCAACTGGAGACCGAGCCTGTTCAATCCTCGTTTAAGGGATGAACCGGCCAACACGGATGAAAGAACCGCGCTGTCCGATGCACTTACGGCAAGAGGCGAAGCTTTTAATGGTACTGGATTGCAGATAGCCTCGAAGGATTTTGCAGAAAAGTTTCCCATTAACGATTTAAGAAGGCCCTCTAATATTTTGGATAATTATTTGGGTTTTGATTTGGCATTTCCCTATATTCAGAAGTTCATGAACTTAAATTTAGATTTATCTCCCCGTTTTAACCATTCGGATAATAGATTGGTATTTAGGTTAGCTGATGTGTACCTGATGGCTGCGGAATGTGAGAACGAAATCAATGGTCCGGCAAATGCGTATCAATATATCCATCCAGTTAGACAACGCGCCTATGCTACCCAAGCCGAGTGGGACTTAACGGGTCTAAATCAACAAGGTTTTAGGGAGGCTATTTACGATGAACGTAAGTGGGAATTGGCCGGGGAAGCCTTTAGGAGATATGATTTGATCCGATGGGGGATATTACTGGATGTGGTACAAAATCTAGAGTATCGATTCTGGAAGCCCAATGAAAACATTAGACCTTGGCATGTATTATTACCAATTCCATTACAAGAATTACAAATTAATCCTAATTTATTGGAATCCGATCCGACAAATAATGGATATAGATAGTGTGGGGCAGCAAGATATTGTAAAATTCAAAAATCATTGTTAAAAGCAGCACAGTACAGGATGCAGCTGTTCTAAAATTGCGCTAATATCGTATATATATATATATATGGAGCCTGATAATCTCCATGTTGTTTGAGTTAGTTAGTTTAAAGGGGCGAAATTTTTCATTTCGCGCCTTTTTAATATATGGTTTAAAGGTTTTTCAATCGGATATTCCGGTACTCGACT
>JBGTLT010000099.1:0-32278 GCA_041743975.1 Zeaxanthinibacter sp. | reverse complement strand
AGCGGGGTGGTCATAGCGGGGAGCGTAATGCACCTTCCCGGGAATGCCTATTTCATTTGTGGTCCCAAGTTTTACCAGCGGCACTTTGGGAAGTAAAAAGTCAGGCATGGAATGTCCCTCAATCACCGGGCTCATCAACTGCACCCGGAAGGCTATACGTTTTCCGTATTTCTGTGCCATTTCAAAGGCCAGTTCCCAGTGCTCCGGAAACTCCAGTTTTCCAGGTTCCCTTTGTATATCCCTCCAGTCTACGCGGCAATATAGTACATCCCCAAGGGGGAATTTGGCCAGTTTTTCTATTGAAGACCGCAATGTTTCCCCCGGCACTTTCGGAGGACCAACCTCATCACAGAGATACGTTACAAGGCCCATTCCATAGTTAGGCACAGGCTGGTCCGATGGGGTTGTTGTCATTACCACGTTCCCTCCGGGTACGTTTGCCTCCGGTCCATAATTGGAGAACGGACCCTGGTACAGCCTGTCCTTAATGGGCGGAGGAGGACCAAAATCATGCCTGTCCCAATTAAAAGGGGGTTGCCTATCGGGCGGGATTGCCCAGGACGCCCCCGTATAGAGCCCTGCCAACCCACTTGCTTTAATAAATGTTATGCGTTTCATTCCTTAGTTCCGGTCGATCTGCTGAGCACATCAATCCTATAATGTAGTTATACTTTCTTACGGTTAGAACGCTGACCTTCCTCATGCTGGGACCTGCATACCCCTGGGCTGTCATTTTAAATCCCTGAAAGGATGGATCCAGCACTCTTTGGGCCTAAATATAATAAAGTTTTTGAAAGTTAAATATCTTTCATAACATTATATACCTTTATAAATATATTTCTTCAGTCAACGCACATTGTTGTATTATATTCATGTTCTTCATAATATACGGGAATACGACCTTCATCCCTACCCACACACGCACCGGGATAAACTTATCTTAGAGCTTAAAAGATGTGTGATTATGAAAATAATGATTAATTTAATAAGCTTGTAAAAGATTTTTTAATATATATGAAAAGGTATTGCAAGATAGTATTAATTTTTTATTTTTGTCCATGACCAGAATGCACAAAGCAGCACCTGGTACATAACTATGGCTTTTCAGTCCTGAAATTTCAGGGAGGGTAATACTGAGCTCTTTGAATGCGCTCAAATACAGCCAGAGGAATTAATAGATCATGATTGTCAGAACAAGTAATTGCCGTTTTTTGGTTGGGGATATACCATCGTAAAGGGTTAAATTTAGTGTATGAAGGCATTTGATGTTTTGGTGGTTGGGGAGCTTAATGTGGATATCATTCTGGATGATATACAAGGCCTTCCTGAGATCGGGAAGGAGATCCTGGCCAAAGCACTCAATATTACCCTGGGCAGCAGTTCAGCCATCTTTGCCAGCAACCTGAGCGTACTTGATACCTCGGTCTCCTTTATGGGAAAAACAGGAAACGATACCTTCTCGGAATTTATTAAGAAAGCCCTTGAGACTAAAAAAGTGCATACCGGTTTCATCCTGCAATCGGATCAGTACAAAACCGGCCTTACCATCGTGATGAACTATGGTATGGACCGGGCGAACATCACCTTCCCGGGGGCCATGGAGCACCTTTTTGGAAATGAAGTTACCGATAATCTCCTGATACAGGCAAAGCACCTGCATGTAAGTTCCATTTTCCTGCAAACCGGCCTGATCGATAAAATTGCAGAATTGTTTCAACGAGCTAAAAAATTAGGGCTTACCACATCAATGGACCCTCAATGGGATCCTTCCGAAACCTGGGCACTGGACCTTGATTCCCTGCTTCCTCATATTGATGTCTTCCTGCCCAACGCGGAAGAATTCAAATGCCTTACAAAATGCCCCGATATTGCCTCCGGCCTGGAACGGATCTCCTCAGCCGCCCGGGTTGTGGTAATCAAGGATGGTGTAAATGGGGCACACCTATGGCATTCGGGGAAGCTGCTGACAAAACCGGCCTTCCTCAATACCAGGGTAGCCGATTGCATTGGCGCCGGAGATAGTTTCGATGCCGGTTTTATCAGTGAATACCTGAAAGGGGAAAAGCTGGAGCGCTGCCTGGAAGTAGGGAATATAATGGGCGCCATAAACACCGTGGCTTCGGGAGGAACCGCCGCCTTTGAAAACCTTGAACGCGTTAAAGAAATTGCCCGTAACTCCTTTTCATATGCCTTATAACCCATGAGATTACAGGAAAAGCTTAATGCTAACAAACATAACGGCCGGGCCCTGTTGGCTACCAACTTTTATAATTTTGAAACCCTTTCTGCGGTATTGACCGCAGCCCGGGATACCGGGTCGGAACTCATACTGCAACTCTCTGAGAGTTCCATCCGCTATATGGGACTCAAGGTAGCCACAGCCATGGCAAGAAGTGCCATCGCACAATATGGGGTGCAGGGCTGGTTGCACCTGGATCACGGACAGGATATTGTGCTGGTGAAAGCCTGCGTGGATGCAGGCTTTGATTCGGTAATGATCGATGCCAGTGAAAAACCTTTTGAGGAGAATGTTCGCATTACCCGGCAGATCGTACGATATGCCGCCACCCGAAACATCAATGTGGAAGCCGAGCTCGGCTATATTTCCAAACTGGGGCAGGACCAGAAAATGATCTACACCCAACCCTCAGAAGCAAAGCGCTTTATAGAGGCGACCGGGGTAAATGCCCTGGCCATAGCGGTGGGCTCTGCCCATGGATTTTATAAAAAAACCCCGGTCCTTCAATTGGACCTTATCGAAGAGATCAACGCGTGTACCCCTGCCGCCCTGGTGCTGCATGGAAGTTCAGGGATCCCGGATGATCAATTGCAAGCTGCCATAGGAAGGGGTATCACAAAAATCAACCTGGCGACGGAGATTAAGAATGCCTTTATGAAACGTCTGCAGCAGGAACTGAAAACCACAGAAAATATCGATCTCAGGGAAGTATTCCCAATAGCAACGGCTGCCGCTACCGCCCTGGTATCACAAAAATTAAGAACCATAAATTTTCAATAGCCATGTACCGATATCCCACACTCTTTGTTATGCTGTTTCTTGTTTTGACAGGTATTAAGGCTCAAAACGAAATCCTGTTGAAAGATTACAAGCCAAAATCTATTTACAACATCCCAAAAACTATAGTGAATAAGGCCAGGTATCCGGTTATTGACATGCATTCCCACGACTATGCCGTAACTGATGAAGAAATCCGGCAATGGGTAAAAACCATGGATGAACATGGAGTAGAAAAAACCATTATCCTGTCTATGCAGACAGGCAAGGCCTTCGATAGCATTTATGCTATGTATGCGAAATATGGCGACCGCTTTGAAATTTGGTGCGGGTTTGATTACACCGGGTATCAGGAGAAAGGCTGGGCAACAAAAGCCATTAAAGAGTTGGAACGCTGCTTTAAGGTCGGTGCAAAAGGGGTCGGTGAAATTGGGGACAAGGGAATGGGGTTGCTTAATTCCAGGCCAACGCCTGCCTATGGGATGCACCTGGATGATGAACGCATGCAGCCGTTGTTACAGCGCTGTGGGGAGTTAGGAATGCCCATTAACATCCATGTGGCGGAACCCTACTGGATGTATGAACCCATTGACCGATACAATGACGGACTGATGAATGCCGCTGAATGGCAAATTGATGTGGAAAAACCGGGAATCCTGTTGCACGCCGGGCTCATAAATACCCTGGAAACAGCCGTAAGGAACAACCCGGGAACTATATTTGTCGCCTGTCATTTTGCCAACTGCAGTCACGATTTAAACATCCTGGGGAACTTATTGGGCACGTATGAGAACCTCTACGCGGATATTTCAGCCCGGTATGCGGAGACTGCCCCTATCCCGAGAGCCACCAAAGCGTTCTACGAGAAATATCAGGACAAATTGGTCTATGGGACAGATATGGGTTTTGAAGCCTCCATGTACCAGGCCACCTTCCGCATCCTCGAAACCCTGGATGAACACTTCTATGAACACGAACTATTTGGGTACCACTGGGCCCTTCATGGCCTGGGCCTGAGTGACATCACTTTAAAGAAACTCTATTATGACAATGCCAAAAGGATCCTTGATTAATTTATTTTTCCGGGTACCGGCGGTGACCTTTTTCGGCTTGTTCTTCCTGTTCCTGTCCTGTAAAGGAGGGGGTGGTTCAGACAAAGTGATGCTACGAATTCAGCACGGCGCAGTGCAACTGGAGATCAACGATCAACTAAAAACAAAAATTGGGGCCAACTTTCCTGAAACGAAGCCTCTTATGGAAACGTTTCAGGCCTCCGAAAAACTGCTTATTGCTCATCAGGTGCTCGATGCCTTTAAATTTGTAAGAGCAACCGAAAGCAGCTTGCAAGGGGAGCTTCCGGGCAGGCAATGGGTGGTGGAAGGCACCTATACGGAAGACGGCCTTGAGATTCAAAAAGTCCTCACACTAAGGGCCTTTGACGCTTTCCCGGATCTGATTTCAACTCAGGTCCGTTATATCAATGCGACCTCAAAGGATATCTTTCTGGAGGGGTGGTTAAACAATGGCTATACCCTAATGCCGCAAGGCGACAGTCCTCTTTTCTGGGCCTTTCAGGGAAGTTCTTCCGATAGCCGCAGTGACTGGATCAAACCCCTGGAGCCCGGCTATTACCAAAAAAATTACATGGGCATGAACGACACGGATTACGGAGGGGGCATTCCCGTGACATCCGTCTGGAGGCGAGACATCAATGTAGCCACAGGCCATTTGGCCCTGGTCCCTAAACGGGTCAGTTTGCCTACTGAGATGCCTGTTGAAGCAGGCCATGTGACCATAGGGGTGTCTGAGGAATTTGAAGAACGTACCCGGTTCAAAGCGCATGACAGTATCGAAACCCTGGAGACTTTCATATCCCTAGCCAAAGGGGATTACTTTGCCAACCTGTCCCGGTATTCCCAGCTGATGCAGGCCAGGGGAATTACACTTGCCGAGCCCGAGGAAGACGCCTTCGAAAGTATCTGGTGCGCCTGGGGATATGAACGGCAATTTACATTGGATGAAATTATAGGGACACTGCCGAAAGTGAAAGAACTTGGCATTAAATGGGCGGTGCTCGATGATGGGTTTCAAATCGCGGAAGGGGATTGGAATGCAAACCCGGAAAAATTCCCCCAGGGGAACGCAGCGATTAAAAAGTTGGTTGATAATATCCATTCCTATGGCCTGAAAGCCAAGATATGGTGGACCCCACTTGCGGCAGATCCCGGGAGCAGGGTTCTCAGGGAACATCCCGATAGCCAAATCACCCGGAAAGATGGTTCGCCCCAGTTTATCAGTTGGTGGGATGCCTATTACCTGTCTCCTTCCAAAGAACAAACCATTGAACACACCAAAGAAATCCTTCATCTGTTCCTTGAAGAATGGGATTTCGACGGTCTTAAAATGGATGGACAGCATATGAATGCCGTGGCACCGGATCATAGCCTTGAAAACCCCGAGAGCGCCCCGGAATCGCTTCCTGGATTCTTTCAGATGATTTATGATGAAGCGCGGAATATAAAACCAAACGCCGTCGTAGAGAATTGCCCATGTGGCACCTGCATGTCCTTTTTCAATATGGCCTCGATGAATCAGTCGGTGTCTTCGGATCCCCTCTCCAGCTGGCAAATTCGCCATAAGGGTAAAACTTATAAAGCCCTTATCCCAAATACTGCCTATTATGGCGACCATGTGGAATTGAGTGATAATGCCAGTGATTTTGCCAGTTCCTTTGGCATCGGTGCTGTCCTGGGCACTAAGTTTACCTGGCCTCATGACAATCCACATGCATCGGGCAGTTACCTGCTTACGCCCGAAAAGGAAATCATATGGAAAAAATGGTTTACCCTTTATGAAGATAAAATGCTATCAAGGGAAACCTATCTGGGCGCCTTATACGATATTGGCTACGATCTGCCTGAATCCCATGCCATCAGAAAGGGAGACCGCATGTATTATGCCTTCTATGCAGACAGCTGGAACGATACCCTCCAGCTCAGAGGGCTGGATGAGAACACGACCTACAGGGTGACCGACTATTTCAATGAGGTGGATTTGGGCGAAATCACCGGAACCGACCCAGGTTTGAAAGTTACTTTTAAGGATTTTTTATTGCTCGAAGTTCATCCAAAATAAACTTTATATAACCACAACCAATAGCACTATGAGTTCAAGAAGAAAGTTTATTCAAAAAACGTCCGTTTTGGGAGCGGTAACCGTGCTGGCCCCCTCGTTCTCCTATAGCCTTTTTAACGGAAACCAAAACGACAAACTTAACGTTGGTCTTATTGGGGCAGGCCTGAGGGGCACCAACCACCTCGAGAACTTGCTGTTGCGTAAGGACGTCAATGTGGTGGCCGTTTGCGATACCGACCCCAACCGGATAAAGATCGCGACAGGCCTGATCGATAAAGCCGGCGCAAAAGCGCCCAAAACCTTTGGGAGCACGGATTATGACTATCGGAAGCTGCTGGAGATGGCCGATGTGGATGCCGTCATCATCGCTACACCCTGGCTCTGGCATACCCGGATGACGGTCGATGCCATGAAGGCCGGTAAGTATGCCGGGGTTGAGGTCTCAGCTGCGAACACCCTGGAGGAATGCTGGGACCTGGTAAACACCCATGAGCAAACCGGTACCCATATGATGATACTTGAAAACGTGAATTATCGAAGAGACCTCATGGCCATCCTAAATATGGTTAGGCAACAGGTATTCGGCGAACTGGTACATTTCCGCTGCGGCTACCAGCACGATCTCAGGCATGTTAAGTTCAATGACGGTAAAACCGCCTATGGTAAAGGAGCCGAGTTCGGTGCAAAAGGGATCTCCGAAGCGGCCTGGCGTACGGAACACTCCGTTAAACGGAACGGGGACGATTATCCAACCCACGGTTTGGGGCCAATTGCCGCGATGGCCGACATCAACAGGGGGAATCGGTTAGTTTCCATGACCTCCCATGCCACCAAGGCCATAGGGCTGCATAAATATGTGGTTGCCGTGGGCGGGGAAGATCATCCGAATGCCGGCGTGAAGTTCAAACAGGGAGATGTGATTACCTCCACCATCGAAACCTCCAGGGGCGAAACCATCATTATTACCCATGATTGCAATTTACCCCGCCCCTACTCCCTCGGGTTCCGGGTACATGGCGCGAATGGGCTCTGGGAGGTGGATGGCAACCGTATTTATATTGAGGGAATTTCTGAGCCTCACCAATGGGACGCAGCCGATGCCTGGCTCGAGAAATATGACCACCCTTTATGGAAGAAATATGGGGCGTATGCGGAAGACGCGGGTCACGGGGGTATGGACTTTTTTGTGTTGAATTCCTTTGTTGAATCGGCGAAAGCCAACAGTGCCCCTCCAATGGATGCCTATGATGCAGCGGCATGGAGCTCGGTTACCCCTTTATCTGAGCAATCCATCGAAAACAACGGGGAACCTCAGGATTTTCCCGATTTTACCAGGGGGTTATGGATGAAGCGGCAACCCTATAACTGGATGAAGGAAACCTACTGATAAAATAAAGGAGGTCAACCTTTTGTTTTGTGAGCATTCCCAAATCCCGAGGGAGGCACTTGTGGCGGGCTGCAGGAGCATCCACGCACACCGCCCCGGCTTAATGCGCCTTCTCCTGGCTGTACATGGCGGTAATCTCAGCGGGAAGCAGGGTACGTCGATAGATGCGTAACTCGTCCAGTACACCGGAAAAAAACTGGTTCCCGCCGGGGTAGTTCCCGAGCATCAAGAGGGATGGGATGCCCTTCTGAGGGCTTACGGAACCTTCCGCTACCTGTAATCCATCAATAAAAAACACATGTCGTTGCCCATCAAAGGTATAGGCAGCCTGGTGCCATTTGGAAACCTCCGGATGGGGGGAATCCAGCACCGTGGCTCCGCCCCAATACCAGACATCAAACCCAAGGGTTTTATACCCGGCTGCGCGGTAGCCAATTTGTACCCCTATATTTTTGGTAGTGTCGGCCAGAACGATCATGTTTCCCGCATCCAGAGAATCCTTGAACACCGGAGCACCGGCTACCCGAAACCACCAAATAACGGAATGCGGTAAGGTGAGGTCGGGCATCCCGGTAATTTCGGCCCTCATATAAGCCGAATTACCATCGAAGCCATACGCATGGTTAGCCTTGCCAAACCTGTCCGGCACAGGCCTGGCGCCAGATACCTGAAGATCCCTATTCAAGCCTCCGGAGTCAGCGACAGTGCCATCAAACGAATAATACGCCACAAGGTCCGGCGCACCATGTTCCCCGCAGGAAACACATGCCAGGACGCCTAGGGTAAGGCAGGTGCAAACCAGCATTCGCAATCTTTGATGGAGAATCATTGATGCCATAGAAATTACGGACAGAATTCCGGGTGCCATGGTAATTCACTAACCCGCATACAGACTGAATATTCTCATCGCGTTCTTGTTATAAATCTTCTCAAGAACGGTATCGGGAAGGTAAAGCCCATAGATCATCCAACGCCCCTGTAATTTATGGGCAGGTGTAGGGTCGATATATTCGTCATCTGTTTCAAGGAAACGGAAATACAAGCGGTAGGCCTCGGCATTGCAAGGTGTATCCGTCCCAAACAGGATACGATCCTGGTATTTTATGAAAAATCGCCTTGCGGAATACGGCTGCCTGCCAAGTTCACTGATGCGGGCGTCGATGTCGACGTAAAAATTGGGATAGGTATCCAGCCAGGTACCGACAACACCAAGATCCTCCGGAAGATTTCCAAAATGTGCCCCGATAAAAATGGTTTTAGGGTGCTTTGCAATTACCCGGTTGCGGGCCTGCAGGATGTCCATTTTTGTGGGATATTCTGCTCCGCTAAACGACCATTCAGGATTTTTACCCAGCTCATCATAGCGTTCATTATACATATCAATAGGCGTAAAAAAAGCTTTAGGATCTGAAACGTGAATTTCAACGGGGATGCCAAGTTCCCCGCATTTGGCCCAAATGGGATCAATCCTGGGGTCGTCCACGGATACAAATTTTCCGGTTTTATCCTGAAAACCAAGCCCCAGTTCTTTGGATATCTTGATTCCCCTGCACCCTAATTTTACCGCCTCTTCCAGTTTTTTTGCCTCCCTTTCACCAAAATCCGGTTCATCTATTTTACTAAAATCCGGTCTGAAGAATGGCAGAAACCGATCGCCCCCTACACGTTTTGAAACCCGGATATGTTCCTTGTAAAAATCTTCTTTGGAAAGTGCATCGAGACTTACACATTTCCAAACCCCGGCTTTATCCATTTCCTCCAGGTAGTGCTCCGTATTTTCCAGGTCACCCAGATGGTTATGAATGTCGATCACAGGAAATTTGGCCTTTAAAATTCTTGTCTCCTTTGTCACCAGCTGACTTACAGGCTGCCAGTCGACCAGTTTAAGATCCCCGGTTTGTGCCTGCATTAACACGGCGGTTATAAAAAGCAATACAGAGAGTGCGGGTTTTCGGTTCATGATTCTTCTGTTTTATTTGGTATTTGAGTTTATTTAACTGTTCCTCATACAAGGGTAAAAAGTAATTTGTTATTTGCAAGGGCATCCGTCATTTAGTGGATGACAATCTTTTCCCCGATGTCCAGAATATAGTAGCGTTGCTGAAGCGCTTTGGACAAACGGAATTTAACTTCATGGGGATATCCGCTGGTCCAGTACCTGTTTTGAGGTGTAACCTCAAAGGTAGCCCGGTGTTGCGGAAGGATATAGGCCGGCTCCAGTGCATTAATCAGGATCAGTGAAGGATCTATATGGGTATTGTGCTCTGTGGGGGAAAAAAACAGGACGTCCACATCCTCCAGGAAAAGGTGATCTTCTAACAGCACCGTATCCCCCATTTGCAGGAAACGTTTACCACCGATGGTAATCACATACCCGCAGTCTTCAAGGTTGGCGTCATAATACACCGCGAATTTTGGGTTCCCGTGGATGGCCCGTACGGGTTCTACGCGGACCTCTCCGATGTGGAAGGGTGTCCGTGGAGTTGCCACCTGAATGCGGTCCTCCGGGATATTAAGTTCCTTCCGGGCAGCCTCCACGCAGGTTGCAGGCATAACAAACACACATTGGCCCTTTTCGCTTAGTATTTCAGAAGTCTCCCGTTCAAAATGATCGCCATGTTCGTGACTGACAAACAAGATGTCAAGCTCCCCCGCCAGCTCCTCTGCCGAGATTGGTGAAGAAACCGCTCGCTCCTTGGATTCCAGCGCCAGATCGGTTCCAATAAGCAGGTCGTTGTACTTAATCAGCCAGCCGTTATGGCCGGTCCACCAGACCGCCACCCCCGAGGTGTGCGCTTTAATTTCGGCTATCATACGCCCGGGGGGTTCCTCCGTCTGAGCCGGAAGCAAATGGGTAAAACCCATCAGGAGAAGCAGGTGTAACAAGATCCGTAAATTGCTCATAGGCGTTGTTTTGTTTATCGGTTAGCCTTCCCTTGCCAACGGGATCAGGAACTGTATAATGGAGGACGTTCCTGCCATTTACCCCTGGTGAAATCAGGAACGTCTACGGGCCTGCTTTTAGCAGCCACGGAAGCTTCCGAAAGCGGCGAAATTACACTGCTGGTTACCGAATCGTATACGTCCCAATCAGGTGTGGTATTGTTCGCGATGGCTTCCAGTAACCGGTGCCAGTTAATGGGGGTCTCAGTGTCATTGCTACCGTGCCCGCGGATGGCCCCGCCCTTCCGTTCGGGAGGGTTATAATTTTTGACAAGCGGGTGCTCGAATTCCTTCTGATAGGCCTCGGCCGGCTCCCACTGGTGTTCCTCCGGGCTGCGCCCTTCCAAATAGATCCTGGAATACTCCCTGTCTCTGAGGTAGACACCCTGGGTACCCTGTATGCGGAAACTTTCCCGCGGGTGTGGGGTATGTGTATCGTGATTCAGGGTTATCATTTTCCCGTTCACGGTGCGTATCAGGGTGGCATTATAATCCCCCAGGGCCGTTTTAATGCTGGCATAGGGATGTGCTTCGCCGTACATGGAAGCAGCATACCTGTTCAGCATGACCGACTTGGAGCTCATCGAGACAAGGTAATCAAACCGATCCCCCCGGTTGATATCAAGGGCAGGCATCATATTCCTCATGGGGTGGTCTGGGTACAGGTTGCCATTCCGGTCAATGGCGTGCTGCAACCTCCAGGGTTCTTCATCGGGATCAAACTTTACTCTTCTCAGGTCATGTATATAGCCGCTTTCGACATGAATGTTATCGCCCAGCAGATTTTTGCGAATCATATTAAGCAAGGTCATATCCCCGAAGCCCCCTAATACCAGGCTCGCCCATTTTCCGGTCTTTTCAAAAGTTTCCACCAATTCCCAGGCTTCCTCCACAGTTTGAATCAGCGGCACTTCGCAGGCGGCATGTTTGTTATTGTTCATGGCAGCCAGGCATACCGGGGCATGCCATTCCCAGGAAGTACTGATGATCACCGCATCCAGCTCCTCTTCCTTACAAAGCCGTTCGAAATCGGTAGGACCTTTGTCATACAACCGTGGGGCTGGCTGTCCGGCATCCTCGATCCAGCGTTTGGCCCTGTAAAGCCGATCGGGTTTTATCTCACAAATGGCAGGGACTTCTACTCCTTCAATCCCCAAAGCCACATCGAGATGGTAGGAGCCCCGTCCCCCGATACCTACAAATCCCAGCCTGACAGGCCTGGCATTGGCCGCTCCCTGTTGTTGTCCCAATAGCCCCATGGGCAGGCTAAGGCCGGCCAAAGACAACCCGCCCATGGCGGCCGACGATTGCTTTAAAAATTTTCTGCGATCATAGTCTTCTTTACTCATAACCTCCTAATTCTTATACGGTTAGTCATTCGTTATTGCGAGGCCCAGAAACCGGACGGCATTCTTCCGGTATATCTTATCCACCACTTCCCGCGGTAATTTCAACCCCCGCAATTCCCCAAAACCCTCTAAAGGAATAGGGGCGTCGGTAACATAAAATTTCCAGTCGGTAACCCAGGTATCGTGTATCCTTTGTTTTAATTCTTCCGGCTTTTCAGTTGCATTAATGGCTGTATCGGTTCCATAGATCAGCCTGTCCTGGTAAGTGAGAAAAAAGTCGCGGGTTTTTTCCCGGTCATTAAGGGCATGTAGTTTCAGGTTCGACATCCGCGTCAGGTCAACCCGCATCCTGGGAAAAGCGTCCAATCTTTTTGCCAGTTCATCCAGGCTCCATTCCAGGCTCCCCAGGTGAGCCCCCATGAAATTCAGGTTGCGATGCTTTTCGAGCATGTTGTCCCTGGCCTTTATTTGATCCTCATAAGAGGGATACTCAGGATGCAAATACATATGATATTCCGGGTGATCCTTGTAATAACCCTGGCTAAAGGTCATTTCTTCCAATGGCAACCAGCAGTCCCTGGGTTCGCCGTTATGCCCCAGCAGGGGAATTTTATTTTCAGCCAGAAAATTAAGTACTGAATCGATCCTGGGATGATCCACCATAACAAATTTGCCGCCTGCGTCCCTAAGATCCATTCCTATGTTTTTCCAGATCTTAACAGCGGATGCTCCGTTGGCAAAAGAGTGCTTCAAACTGGCAATCGTGCTGTCAACCCAGTCCTTCCGGTCCCATTGGCTTACCGAAAAGGTAGTGGCGAATGCCATTTGCCGGGGATGGTTTTTTAAATGGTGAATGGCGACCTTTTGTTGTTTGGCCATTGGCAACCCAAAAGGGCGGTCATCCACAATATCCAGAAAGCGGAAGTTATCTTCAACCGCTTGCTTTATAAAATGTTCTTCTTTGGTATTAATGTGGATATGAATATCAAATTTCTGAACCGATTTGAAATCTTCAGGAGAATAATAGCGAACGGTTTTCGGGCCATTGCCTAAAGCGGGATGGTGTTCCCGAACCAGGCCGGCAGCGAACAAGTAGATTAAACCCAGTATTAATCCCTGCAATTTTAATGGAAAAAATTGATTCATTTATCCTGATTAAACGTTGGAGTATTACAACAGAATTATATCCTGTAGGCCTTTTCAGCATTAGTATTACAGATTTTTTCAACCACCCTTGGAGGCAGCCCCAGACCTTTTACCGGGCTTTTAAGCCCGGGAATTGTCAATGGTTTATTTTGTGTTAAGAATTGCCACTCCATATTATGCCTCTCGTTCATAACGGCTATCAATTCCTCATCCCCCATTCTATTATCGACAATGAGATCAGAACCGTAAATAATCCGATCCTGGTAAGCTATGAAAAAATCGTATACCTTCTGCCAGTCCGCAATGGCCTGATATTGCAAATGGTATATCCTTTCTGCCGTATCTACCATAGCATTGGGGAATTCGTTCAGGAAGCCTGCCACTTCCGAAGTATCCCATTCCTGACTTGCCAGGTGCAATCCCACAAACCGAAGATTCGGGTGCCTTCTTAGTAATCTGTTGCGAGCATCGAGCTGTAACTGGTAATGCGGAATGTCGGAGTGCAGATACATGTGAAATTCAGGGTGAGCTGAGAAATAGGCCTTGTCCGATGCAACTGTCATCTCCTCAATGGGCAACCAACAGTTTTTGGGTTCCCCATTATGTCCCAGGACCACTATCCCGTTATCTTCCAGGAATTTAAATATGGGTTCGAATGAAGGATGGTCAATCATAATATAGTTGCCATTTTCATCTTTTACCGACATTCCTATATTTTTCCAAACCTTAATTCCAACGGCCCCCGAATCCATTGACTGGCGAATCGAATCCAGGCTTTCGTCCAGCCATTTATCGGATCCCCACCCTTTGCAGGAAAATGTTCCTGCAAACTGCAAATTCTGAGTATAGGACTCTTTTAGCCGGACAATGGTTTTTAGCTGTTCTTCTATAACTGGAAAGCCCGGGATGTCTGTAATAATTGATAAAAACCGGAGATCATTTTTTATTCCATAGGATAATAAGGCATTCCTTGGCGCATTGAGATGTACATGTGCGTCAATCCTCATAGTCAATTCCTGAAATCATTATTTTTTATTAATGCTAGGAAAGTTATTACAATATTTTTATATTTCAAAACCTTTCTTTTTGGAAGCTATTTATTTTAATATATTCCTAAAGGGGAAATAGGTACAACTAAACCAAATCAATGAAAAACATCAAACGCCGAAAATTCCTCCGGTCTGCCTTAATCACAGGCATCAGTACCTCCCTCGCTCCTCTGCAGATGGTGGCTGGCGTGAAGGAAGGGCAGGCAGAACCCACAATAATGCAGCGCTCTGCCGGTTTCAAAAAGAAAAGGGTTCTTGTGGCCGGCGCTGGTATAAGTGGTCTTTGTTGTGCCTATGAACTCATGCGTCTGGGGCATGAGGTAGTGGTGCTTGAAGCCAGTGGACGGCATGGAGGTCATGTGTTCACCGGAAGGGACGGTTTATCAGCAGGGCTTTATACCGACTATGGCGCCGACCATATTACTATTCCCGGCTACGAGAAATTTTTTGACTATGTAAAAGAATTCGACCTTCCGGTCCTTCCTTATCCCCATTCGGAAGGTTCGAATGCGGCACCCGAACGAAATGGGCTGCATATGATAGACGGTAAATTTTACCCGGATGCCGAACTGGCTACCCCGTCAGTGCTCAGGGAATTCGGTTTTAATGACCGGGAAACCGAATTCCTGTCAGCAAATCCATGGTACGCCTTACGTTCGATATTCCTGGACCCGTATTTGAAGGCCTTTAATGATCCTGATCAGCCATTTGGAGTGGGTTATGATGACTGGGACGCCATTCCTGTTGCAGACATTTATAAGAAGGAAGGTGCTTCTCCCACGGCCCTGCGTTTCCTGGGCGGGAAATCAACTTCTGCCCTGTATACTATTTGGCGGTATTATGTAACGCGATCCAGGGGTATCCCCCTTTCCCATGGAGATACCTACCGGCTGCAGGGGGGCAATCAGGAACTGCCCAACGCATTTGCCAAACGGCTTGGGTCGCGGCTCCTCTTGCAGCATGCTATAAAATCCATACGACACGATACTGAAGGGGTAACAGTAACCTTTACGGCCTATGGATATGATGAAGAAAAGGAAATGCGCGGCGATTACCTGGTCAATTGCATCACCCTGCCAGTTTTCAGGAACATCCCCGTGCAGCCACCCTTATCGACTCAGAAGCAGTATGTGGTAGATAATCTCACCTACAGTTCCCATCCATTCTATGTTTTTGAGGCCAGTTCCAGGTTCTGGATAGAGGATGGACTTAAAAGTATAAATTTATTCTTTGAACATCCGGATATCTCCATGATCTGGGAAGAACCCACCCATGTGGCAACGGACCGGGTCCTGTTAAAGGCGTATGGCCCTGGCGGCCTCTCCCCTCAGCGGGTATTGGCGGCTTTCAGATCCCTTTATCCGGGGAAGAAGGATACGATCTACCAGGCATTGACACTCGACTGGACCACAGACCGTTTTGCGCCCGCCTGTGAAATGCAGGCTTTTCCGATAGGTGAATTGCATCGGTTCTGGCCACAGGTATTACAACCTGATGGGCGAATCTTTTTTGCAGGTACTTATGCCGATACCCTGAGCCGGGGGATGGAATCCTGCATCCGGTCGGCACAACGCGTAACCAGGGAAATTGATGAAATCTGACCCTCCGGACAAACCTCCATATGCGTAAACCTTTCTACAACCCAATCATATTTTTTTGTAGTAGTTGCCTGTGCCTTTCCCTGTTTTATAGGGGGAGTACATCAATTCAACCTGCTCCTATGGCCACAGTTAATGTCCAACAAAGTAACCAACGGCCGGTAGTGAAGTTTAAGACCCCAAAAAATGGTGAAACCTACCCTTTGGATAGTCGGGTGCCCTATTCCCTGAGCGTCTCCGATCCTGAGGATGGCGAGTCTGAATATGAGGAAATTCCCAGGAACCAGATACTGCTTAAGGTACAGTATGTCGCAGGCGATACTCTTTCTACAAAACCCGATCACTCACAACGCACTGACCCCCAAGGCCTTCTTGGGATCATTGGTTCCAACTGCCTTAATTGCCACGCTTTTAAAGGCAAACTGATCGGTCCTTCCTTCCTTGAGATTTTCAATAAATTTCGGGCCGGAAAACTCGATTTGGACCTGATGGCATCCCGCATTAAAAACGGCTCCTCAGGTATCTGGGGCCCTGTAATTATGCCGGGCCATCCGGAATTGTCCGACCGGGAAATTGATGAGATGCTCCTCTGGATCACCAATGAGGGGGCACTGGATCGTGTGGATTACTATGCGGGAACGGAAGGTTCTTTCCTTCTGAATAAACCTGCGGGCTCCCACGAGAAAGGGGTCTTTGTACTCACAGCGAGCTATACCGATAATGGCCTGGCCGGCGAAGAGAGACTCAAAGGTGAAGACAGTATAACCATTCGCGTAGCAAAAAAATAGTTCCACTTCAACGTTTCCAGGATCAACGGATATTGTTCCGGACCTGTGCCACTGTTTCCCGAATCCGAAAACCAGTAAATGGTATGTTGGATTTCCCAGGAAAGAAAATCAGTGCAGGGAATCGAATAAATATACATACTTCCGGTTATTCAAGAGTGAGGGGAAAGAATCACTATCATTCGGACCGAACTGTGGACCAAAATCACCATCAGGACCCAGGGAATTCCCCAGTCAATCCTATACAGAGGTACTCATAAGAATTCTTATTATTAAATTCGTCTTCAACAATAACCAAAAATGATATGCATACAGGAAGTCACTACAAATTAAAGGAATTCTTACTCTGGACAAGACGATCAATTTACTGGCTTTTGTTCATCTCTATCGTTCCAACCGTTCTATATGGGGCTTTTGGCTTTAAATGGTTGGGTATCCCCTGGCTGCCAGTCGCATTAGTGGGTACGGCCGCAGCGTTTATTGTTAGCTTTAAGAACACTCAAACCTATAGCCGACTTTGGGAAGCGCGAATGATTTGGGGTGCTATTGTAAATGATAGCCGGACATGGGGAGTAATGACCAAAGACTTTGTTACATCCCCCAATTTCAAAACAAATACGCCTGATGATTTAAAATCAGCTCATAAAAGGTTAATCTATCGGCATATTGCCTGGTTAACTGCTTTGCGTTTTCAATTGCGACAACCGAGAGAATGGGAAAATATGAACAAGGCATATGCCAAAGAATATCGTGGGAATTATAGCATCCCGGAATGGGAGACCAACTTAGAGGATGAAATAATACCCTTTTTATCAAAAATTGAGCTGGATTATGTGTTGAGAAAGAAAAATAGGGCCACCCACTTATTGAGCTTGCAATCAAGAGATTTAGCTCAATTACGGAAAGAAGGTCTCCTTGATGCCTTCCCCTATGTTGAAATGGAAGCTATCATTAAGGAATTTTTTACGCACCAAGGCAAGGCTGAACGTATCAAAAATTTCCCATATCCCCGTCAGTTTGCAAGTATCAACCTATTTTTCATTAATCTTTTGGTCATCATATTACCCTTTGCCATGCTAAACGAATTTGCCAAACTAGGCGATTATGGAATATGGTTGACGATTCCGTTCAGTGTAATTGTTGGTTGGGTTTTTACATCCCTGGAACAAGTAGGGGAAAGTACCGAAAATCCGTTTGAAGGTGGTGCAAACGATATCCCAATGGCGGCACTTTCAAGGACTATAGAGATAGATTTGAGGGAAATGCTGGAGGAGACTGATTTACCCAAATCCATAGAACCCGTGAATAAGATCCTTATGTAACAACGACCTTTCAGATTAATAAATTTATATGTTATTATGGACAGAAAGGAAAGGGTTTTGACGGCGGCAATACAACTGTTCATCCAACGTGGTTTGGAACGAACACCGATGTCAATGATTGCCGACAAGGCAGGCGCAGGAATGGGGACCATTTATAGATATTTTAAGGATAGGGAGGATATTATCAACCATCTATATGTCAAAATTAAGGAGGTGAAAGCCACTTTTATATTCGCAAGTCATTCTGAAACGAGTTGGATGCTCATCCAAAATAGATGACACCCACCTGTGAACAATGGATCCTGAATTGCTACTGGAGCCTGTATGACTGGGCTATATCCTCACGCGGGTTCAACAGTGGGCCACCATCAAACAATTCAATGGCACCTAAAATGCAGGTGATGTTCGAATGAAGGACTGTTTATACTCCGTTTTTCGGTGGAGTTTTTAGGATGCTCAAATTGTTTTGCATGAAGATCCTGACAGGATTGAAATTAGTAATGGTCCAGTCAACTCTATTGCAAATCACCCTAAATGGGTGATTATAAACACATTTAAAGTATCTGCTTTTAGTTCGGATATCCTGTTCAACAATGGAAGCATACAAAAAAGCCCCATGGTACTTTTTTCTGTTCGCAAGCCGAATCCTGGCCCTGATTATTCTTGTGAATTGCGCCAGCAGGGAGGATAATAGTCCGGATATAAATTATCTCGGGCAGGAACCTCCTGGCAGACATGCCGTAATCTTTGCACCCGGCATTATCAGCACCGAGGGTATGGAGCACAGTGCGCCGGCATTTTCTCCTGACGGGAAGCTGGTACTTTGGACCGTAATTCCTGATGGGTTTTCAAAGCCCGCTTATCTGTCTTGTAGTAAATAAAAGATGCCCATGCTGGGCACACACAAACAGACGGATTCAGAATATTCCAAATCCGTCTACCAACTAAACAACCCCCTATACCGGGATTACAATACATTAATGTCTACATTAATATTTCCCATGGTTGCCTTTGAATAAGGACAGGTTTGATGGGCAGCTTCCGCAATGTCAAGAGCTACTTCGCGTTCGATTCCAGGCAGTAGGCTGTTGAGGCGGGCATGTAGGTTATATCCGTCTTCACCCAATACCAGATCTACCCCTGTGTCCATGTAAGCATCGGCGGGAAACCTTACACGCTTGTCTGCTACGGCCTGCCTCATTGCTCCAATAAAACAGGCAGACCAGCCGGCTGCGAGCAATTGCATTATTGACAGTGTGCCATTCTAAAAACTGATTATCTGCGCCTTACCTAATGGAGCTGAAAAGATTAAAGTGGAGTTAATTCTGCTTCCCGGACAGAATACAGGTTTTTGGGTATACCTCCATCTGTAAGGGGTACCCTTGCCACCTTATGCAGCTCGTAAATAACAGGCATGGATACCAGTTTGGCAAGATCTTCGGAGATCAGTATATCGATATCATTGCGGCTGCCCACCTTTTCTATCCGGTCCGTTTCGTATAGTGCCTCTCCGTGAAAAACAATCTGACTTTTGGCAGTTCCTACTTCGCCGCATATTACATGGCCAACATGAATGCTGACCCTGAATTCGGGCAGTTTTCCGTATTTGGATACAAACTTTTCTCTTTGGTTTTCAATTTCTGCCCGAATTCTGAAATAACAACGTATACAGTTGCCATTCGCTATCCCTTTTATGACCGACCAGCTAATTACCACCTGGTCACCCACATACCTGTAGATTTCACCTCCCGAACTGAGGATGCATTTTGTTATATCAGAGTAAAATTCCTTCAAGAACTCATAATATCCCAGAGACGTCATTTCTTCCGCAAGTGACGTAGAGGATTTTTGGTCTAAAAACATAAATATCCGATGTTCTTCACGCGGCCTGTGATACTTTCCGAAAAGAAAACTCAGGAAGACCCCCTGCCCCATTTTTCGACTCATTTCACGTGTAAAAATTATAGTGAGCACGGAAAATAAGGAGTAGGCCACAATTACCTTAAAATCCCCTTCAAACAGAAAGTACTGAAACCGTTTCGAAGTAAAGTTTTCAGAAATACTCATGTTAAAGTACCAGCTTTCATTGAAGTTAATAACTACCAGGATAAGCAGGATAAATATGATAGTATATGCTAATGTTTTCAGCAACACGGTTACCGTAAAGGAGTATCTCCGTTTTACGGAAGTAAACAGGAAGATTTCAAAAGCTGCGACTATAAGTCCACCCAGCAGGCCAATTGTTAACCCGTTCAAAATGGCAATGGGATTTTGTAGCTGTCCCGCAATAAGGGGATAAAGCAGGCCTAAAAATGCTCCTATGGCCGTAATTATTGCGGCCATTCTGCGATTTCTTATATTATCTTCCCTATACTTCATACTTTATAGTTCACGGATACCGGATTTTCGGAAATTTTAAATAGCTCCATGCCATCACGTTTTCCTTTGAGGTTTATGTTTCCACAAGATTCAATATGAAAAATATCAGGAATATCCAGACGGTACCTTAAATGTGCCGAAAGTTCGAGATCGTTTCCCAAACCCAGGCTGTGATCTTTAATCCTGGAAGTTGTATTCATTACATCCCCGAAATAGACCAATGGACTTTTTATTACTCCAAGCTCGCCCCGAACCACATTTCCAACATGATATCCCGCAACAAATTCAGGGACGAAGCTATACTCTGTATAGTAGTACTCCCGCTTTTCCCTGATGCTATTTTTACATTGGAAATAAGCCCTGATACAGTTGGAATTCTTACATCCATTTTTGGGCTTCCATGAAACAACGATGTTATCTTCTACATATTCATAAATTGCTCCATGGTATGCCAATATGGGCTGGGTAATATCGTGAAAGAAATCTGCCAGGAATTGATGATATTTCAGTCGGCCTATTTTGCGTATGATCCGATCTGAATGACGAATACTGAGGAACATGAAGATTGTCTCCACCGAGCTGGGTTTATAATGTTTTCCCGAAATAATATCCCACATGGTAGCCCTGCCAATTTTTCGGCTCATCAACAGGCTGAAGTTAATGATAAACGCAAAGGCCACCGTATACACTACCGCCACTTTAAAATCCTCATGAATGAGATAGAATTGAAAATCATCACTCGCCAATACTTCGCGGAAGCCCATATTTAATCTGATCATCCGTGAAACCATCAAAACAGAAAATACAATTAAGATGATGAGCAGAATATAGATGCCCGAGCGAAGCAATACAAGGCTGATAAACTTAAAATTCCGGCTTCTTTCCGGGAAAAAATAGAATTCCAGATAGGAAAGTAATCCACCGACTAATATTCCTATAATTATCGTGTTAATATGTGGATATAGTACCCCAAAACCATCGGAAAATGATGAATAAATAAGCCCCAACAAGGCCCCTATGAGCACTATTGTGATAATGTCATTGCGCCTGTTAGTATGATAGTTGGTGCGCTCCATATACTCAATACGAATGATAAGTTACATTTTCCTTTTTATATCTCTACCAAAATTATATGAAGTTTCCGCAATTAGACTATACCGTATTACTGAGGTAGCCTCTATTTTACTAAGGCGATCTGTCCCATATGATTGGCCTGATGTTCTAAAATATGAAACCATGCCCAATAGTTGTTCATGCTCTCATCTATTCTGGCCGCAAACCAGGCATAATCGATGGCTTTAAGCCCGGCGAGTGTTTTTCCCGGACCTGATCCAATTGATCCAAATAATATTATATGGGTTACACTTTTAGCTAATCTCTTGATACTGAGCTCAAACCAGTCGCAACAGCTCAAAATTCTCCTTCTTCACCAGACCACTGGTGTTCTTCTAAAGTTTCAACATGGCAATATGCTTCGTCGCCACCAAATGCATGATCATGGACCCAACACTGTTCACATTGTCATCAAATAAATAATCCGTTTCTAACTGGTTCAAATCACGGATATCTTCGGGGATCCGATCCATGATTTCTCCTCTTCCAGGTTGGTGAGCCTGCACAATTCCGAGACCCCGGGACCACCATATTTCTATTCCAATTGTAGTTCATCGCCTCGATGATACCCATTTTGTGACAAACCTCGGCAACCTGCATTCGGGTTTCCGCTTGGTTAATCGCAAATACAATCTGGGATTCTGTAATTTTTGAGGGTTTCATAGGCCATTTATCGACTTAAAGTTAACCAATTATTTGCCCGAAATTCTCTGGTTTTAAATGGTGCTATTTAATGGGGGGAGGTTAATTTCAAGGAACAGATTGCCTTTGTTAATTAATTAAAAAAAGCATGCTTTAGCTATAGCTCTTTGAATAACTTGTTTAACAACTTGAGTACTGTACGATAATAAATAAAGACATAACTATGAAGGAAATCACACTGGGGCCATTTAAAATTAGGTTGATTACATTCATAATTCTGACTGTGCTTTTTATGATTTCTTTGTTTCTCTAAAAATTAAAGTTATGATACTATATAACAAATCAGAGAAGAAACTCACAGGTATGGACTAGCCTTGGTCCTCTTATCCGTTCAGCTCATCACCGGTCTTGAACTGCTTTAAAAATTCTTCATTGAACAATTCTGCCTTTTTCATCATTGTGTAAAATTTAAAACTTATCAAAAAAATAGCGGGGGCCGGCCCCCGCTATTTTCTATTTGAACTGTTTATGAGATAGTCCTTGTACAAAGCATTTCGGTCTTAAACTTTTTCATTTCCACATCTGTAATTTTTTCTTTTACAAGTTCTGGTAAGATGCTGTTTAAGAACATGAAAAATCGGTTTATAATCCCCGGGACAATAATTTCTTTTCCCTGTAGCATTCCGTCAATAGCAAATTTAGCGGCATTTTCGGGATTCATTATAGACATTCTGGAGCCCCAGCTGCCAGTTCTATTTTGATAGGTAAGAACGGGAGAAGTATTCATTCCGCCGGGACAAACTATGGATACCGAGATATTATCCGGTTTTAATTCCCTGCGTAAACTCCTTGAAAAGGAAAGTAAATAAGCCTTTGTACCACCGTATACCTGTTTTTTTGGCAAGTAGAAAAAACTAGTCATACTTCCAACATTCAGGATGCCCGATGGTGCATTTTGTTTCAGATCATCCAGAAATAATTTTATCAGAAGGGTAGGGGTGCAGATATTCAGACTTATTTGACCCAGAATATAATTTGTATCCAAATCTTTAAAAAATCCCCTGCTTAAGACACCTGCATTGTTGATAAAATATTTAATTGAAATTTGCTCCTTTTTTACCATCCCGAACAGTGAGATGCAATTTCCGGAAGTACTTAAATCCATTTCTATGCTGTATACAGAAACATTATAAATCTGTTTCAAAACATCAGCCAGTTCATTTAAACCTGTATTTGGTAACGAAACCAGAACAAGATTCATATGACGTTTTGCACATTCAATTGCCATTGCTTTACCAAATCCCTGACTCGCCCCGGTGATCAAAGTAAAATATTTAGTTTTCATGATTTTGAGTTTTTAAAAATCTTAGAGTTTGATCCAATCCTATTTTTAGAGTAGTGATTTCATAACCTAATTGTGATATAGCCTTTAGGGAGGAAACATTTCTGTTTGTAAATAAATAATCAAGCTGTTTTGGGGTTAGGGAAGGTTCATTAAACAGGAGCTTATCCAGAAAAGTTTTTAAATATAGTCCAGTTTTCAATGCCATATAATTGATCTTTACCATCGGAATTTTCGTTTGGTTGCATTCAGAAATAGTCGTAAACAATTTTTCATAGGACGCATTTTCGCCGCCTATAATGTACTTTTCTCCGGGCTTGCCATTTTTTAATGCGAGTATATGCGCTTTTGTAACATCATCTATATACACGTAATTTGATTCTATGTGTAATTTTGATGGAACAAATACAACCCTGTTTTTTAACAACATCGTAATAAACCTGTTCACTCCATTGGAAAAACCTGTATTACCGGGACCGTAAACCCTGGAAACATTTAAAATAATCCCCGGAAGCCCCTTTTTATTATATTCAAGTACAAGATTTTCTGCCATAGTCTTTGTTAGTTCATAATCATTGGCATACGAGCTCATTCTGGGCTGAATTTCAACAATTAGTGAATTGGGCTGAGAAGGGCCAAAGACTGAAACAGAACTTGTGAAAATGAATTTTTTAATTCCGCTGTTTTTAGCTGCATTTAGTACATTGGCGGTTCCCCGCACATTCACATTGTAAAATTCCTCTACATCACAACAGGTAAGTTTTGTAAAAGCTGCAGTATGAAAAACATACTCGCAGTTGGCTATTGCTTTTTCTATCGAAATAGTATCATTCAAATTTCCTTCAAACAAAATGATATTGGGATGAACAGGAATATTTTCTGATTTGAGATCCCGCACAAGTCCGTGTACTTCATAATTATTTTCGGCGAGCTGTAAAGCCAATCGATTCCCTATATATCCTGTTGCACCAGTTAAGAAGACTTTCATGATTTCTGGGTTTTGAAGTTTGTTATTTTAAATAGAGTAGATTCATACATAATAGATAGGCTTGCATGAATTAAGAAGACAGGCCAAATGCTGTTGGTATAATAACTAAAGAGGCACAGTACAATTCCGAGCGGAATACACCCGATAATTTCCTTTTTGGAATTGTAGGAATGAAGTAGGGTGTAAAATATCAGGTTGATTAAAATGGCGATTATTAAATTGGTATAAATTAAGCTGGTATGCAGTAATAGTCCTCTAATATAGAGTTCATAAAAGAACAAAAATGGAATCCGGATGGAGTAATACAGGATTTGATCAGAAGGTCTTATATTACGCGAAGTGTCCAGATCCCCAAAATATTTCTCAGCCGATCTTTTAGAAAGGAGACATGAAAGAATTATGAACATCAACAATAGTATAATGCTGAATACATTATTAAACCCAAAGTTAATTATCAAGAATTGATAATCCTGCAGGTACACCCAAAACCCGGTCCCAAATAATAGGATGCCTGATAAATGTTTGAGGTTTATCAAGCTGAATGCCTTCACAGATGTAAGAGTATCCATCAGGGAATTAATTTTCACCAAATTGAATTTATAACTGATAATGAAATACCCGACATAACTTGATACCATAAGAGCATGGCTGTTTAAGAAAGTTTCCATGGTTACAGAGTTGAAATTAATTGTACTTCATAGAGGGAAGTGAAAGCATCCACTTTTTTACATTTACCATTCTGGTAATAGAAAATATTATAACTGCCATCCGGAAAGATCACCTGGTATTTTCCACTATCTAATAAAACCACGCTGGCCATGGAATGATGATTATCACAGTAAACCTGTGAAATTTTAATTGGCTCGTAGAAATAAAGCGTAACCAGGTTGTCCATAATTTTGTTTAAGGTTAAGGCTCTTTTTCTGCCTTTGTTTATCAAATAGTATTTTCCATCATTTAAGTGAAGTTCCTTGTTAACTTTTTCCTTCGAATTTAGTTTTCTGTAAATTGAAGAATACACCAGCACCCCATTTTTGTAGATAGCTTTTTCAATTCCGGTAACCTTAAAGCTTATAATGACTTTGGCCTTAATTTCTGAAGTCGAATGATAAACTACAGAATCGGAATTGACTTTTTCTGTCATTGAAATAATCCCAATCAGGGATTTATTTTTCCATACTTCAAAGGATAAATTTTGATCCTGAGCCGGGCTACTTTCTATCCAAAAGATCAGAAGAGCTATAAAAAGGATTCTTGTTTTTAAAATGATTCCTTTTATATTTTTGAACTTGCTTAAAACAGAATATTTTCTGTTCAGCTTTCTCATTAATAAAATAAACATTGCGACTAACATGATTTTCGATTTACTTATTCTCTAAGTAAATATCCTGATAATCAGTTCTTTGCTAAAATTGATAATTGCGTGGAAATTTTTAATTGTAGTAGAAATTGTAAGAATCTAATGAATTTTAAAATTCAGAATTGGATTTTGTGATTCTATAGGTTTTATATCCTATTTAGTATTTTATAAATTAAAACCCGCAAAATATTGATTGGGAAGTTGCATAAAATGCAATTATTTTATTGAATAAACCTTCCCCTCATGTTTAAAGAAAATTCCGTAGATATTGTGATTAAGTATGGGGATAGGTTTAAAATTAGAAAATAGATTTATCTTTAAGTGCATAAGTGGCTATATTACAGGGCGTTTCTTTTTTCACCTATTTACCTAACCAATAAATCCTGGTGATGGATACAGATCACATTCAGTACAGGTTTTTTCAGAAAATAAAGGTGAAATTACCTCCAAATATTTCATTGGTGGTGGCTGTGGCAGAAATTCTAAATATTAGTAATGATAGTGCGTATAGACGAATAAGGTGCGAAAAACAACTGTCCCTTGAGGAGCTGCAGAAACTTTCAAAGCACTTTAAGATTTCCCTGGACGAATTGCTTCTTATGCAAAGTGACAGTTTTATTTTTAATGGAAGGATAACCAATAATTTTGATTTTAAATATGAGAATTGGCTTGAAACCTGTATTTACCATTTGGAAACCATAGGTAAGTACACCCCAAATCATATGTATTATCTGGCCAAGGAGATTCCTTTCTTTTATTATTTTCTAATTCCGGAAATCGCTGCACTAAAATCCTTCTTCTTTATGAAATCTATCCTGGATTATGAAGACTGGAGGCAGGCGAAGTTTTCTGTCAAAGATGATTATAGCAAATACCAGCATTTGTGTAAAAAGATTAGTGACATTTTTGCCTCTGTTCCCAGTACTGAAATATGGAGTATTGAAAATGTTACAAGTACACTCCAACAAATCGAGTTTTACCGCCTTACGGGATCCTTAAAGTCCAATGAAGATGCCTTAATTTTATATGAGAAGCTGGATGAATTGATCAGTCATATTGAAAAACAGGCAGAATGCGGATTCAAATTAAGAGCGGGACAGAAGAGCACAACAAGTGGCCCGACACACAGAATGTTTGTAAATGAAATCACTATGGGAGATAATATGCAAATAATTCGATTGGGGAACACGCAATTAACCTATATTAACCATAGCATAATAAATTTTATAACCACTGCAGATCCTGCTTTCAATACTTATATGAAGCAAACCTTTGACAATATTGCCAATAAGTCGACTCCTATAAGTGTAGAAAATCAAAAAGACAGGTTAATGTTTTTCAACAGGTTGAGGGCAAAAGTAAACGATGCAAGAAAAGTTGTGAAACAAACCTAATTCCAATTGTATGGGCATAGCGTTATTGGTCCTTGGCCACTGGTATTTAAGTTTTTTAATTCAGTCTGTATTTTTGCATCGCTACGCCGCCCATAAAAATTTTGAGATGAGTCCGGTATGCGAAAAGATTTTTTATTTTTTCACCTTTTTAATTTTGGGCTCATCCTATATGAGTGCATATGCATTTGGAGCAATGCACAGGATTCACCACGCTTATGCCGATAAAGAATTGGATCCGCATTCGCCAAAAAAATCTCCGGGTTATTTTGGGACCTTAATGCAGGCAAGAAACAGTTATTTCAATTTATTTATTGGGAAGACGAAGGTGGATTCATCTATCGTAAAAGGTATTCCGGCCTGGCATTCTTTTGATAAGTTTGCTCACAGTTGGATTACAAGATCACTTTGGGTTCTTTTTTATGTCTATTTATATATAATCCTTGCTACCTCCTGGTGGATGTTTTTATTTTTACCAATCACTGTTGGGATAGGAGCTCTTCAGGGTGCATTGATCAACTGGTGGGCCCATTCTTTTGGGTATAGGAATTTTGACACTCTTGATAACTCAAAAAACCTGATAGCTTTAGATGTTTTGTTTTGGGGGGAATCCTATCATAACAATCATCATAAACATCCGTGGAAACTAAACCACGCTTATAAATGGTACGAATTTGACTTAGGATATTATTTTATCCGATTACTAAGTTTTTTCAGGATTGTAAGGATCAGGAAAAGGGCATTGGTTTAAAAAATCAAATTTTCATTGAGGATTTTCAATCAAATTGACTGTCTGGAGGGGATTGCTTTCTCCGCTGCGCGTCGAAATCGGCCCGATGGGTGGGGGTGCCAATTTTGCGGGTTTCACCCTGTCTGAAAGGCCTCCGAAAGGGCCTGTTTTTGGAGGCACCGGGAGGGGAACGTTTTAACAGAAGTTTAACTTTTATGAAGCGTTTTTCATCCTCTTTTGGGCAAAAAAGGCGAAATGATTCTTCTAAATATTCAATTCACTCTAATGCATCAATCTGAAGTGATTACATTCAAACCCTAGAGTCGGTCCAGGAAATCTTCCAGGTCTTCAATAGATTCCAGATTTGTATTCTTTCGGGCTGCTTCTATAGCCGTTAAAGTGGTTTCGTTTGGAGTGTTTCTGACTTTCATATTTTGAAGTTATTGAAAATATTATCCTATATACATTCCTAATTATCAAATATGCGGTTTTTTGGTGAACGTATTCACCAAATTTACATGTAACGTTTTCAAAGTATCGGGGAATAGCTCATACACCATGGTCAGATGATGCGTATTTCCGGTAGCTGTAAAAATCATTGCATTCCTTAGTAGTCTTCCAGTAATTGGCGCTCCTCCGCCTGTAGCGCCATGCGCTTAATCCGGTCGTCTTCTGTTTTCAGCTGTTTTCGGAGGGCAAGGAAGCGGTTGGTACGGTTCAGGAATTCTTCAGACCGCTCCAGTTGTCCCAACCAAAAAGTGAAGTCTTTCAGACCTGGTTGCCCTGCAGAATACGATAAAAAATCAGTGAACGCTGCGGTGCTCAGATTGGAACTTTCATATTTATCTATAGGTTGTACAAGCCGACCAAAGAACTTGTCGAAAAGGTAGGTGTTGGAAAACCAGGTTTCCAGGGCCTTGCGCTGTGCCTCTTTCTCCTTGTTGTTCTTAAAGAGGATCAGCGTCCATTCGAACAGAAAATCTGGGAATCCCATGTCGTCCGGAAAGTTCTTTTGAAACCAGCGCAGGTAGGTTAAACCACCCTTATAGTCCCGCAGTTTAATGTACAATTCAGGGGGCAGGTATCGCAACCCCCGGCTGTCGTCATAGCCCCCGAATTTGCCTTTCTCTGCGGCCAGGGTTTTCCGGATCCTTGCGATTTTGGCCCTGAGCCGTACTTCTTGTTTTGGAGATAAATCTTTCACTAGTTCCGCGTTCGTCACAAGCAATAAATGTACACAAAATCCCTTTCCTTATATATCAGTCCTGCAATTCGATATATCTATTGTCAACTTACAAAATTAAGGGAACCAATTAATCGCACGGGTCTTAAATGACCCACGGCCGTGATTGTTTCAACGTGTTGTGAATTGCTTTCAGTTCTTTAATTTTAAGGATTATTCACAGGTAACTGAAATTGAACTACTAGGGGAAAAGAGTTGTGAATTGCTTTCAGTTCTTTAATTTTAAGGATTATTCACAGGTTAAACAACGACACCAATTTGACCAGCCTTGTTGTGATCCTTATATTTCTGAGTGTCATCCAACATCATTTCGACAACGCCTTCCACATCACGACTGACATTAGGTAGTCCCGATATTTCCATTCCCAGCATTCGGGCAACGGAGGACCTTACTTCTTTCGGGTTCAATAACTCTCCTTCAATTTCGCTGGTTTTAACAATGTCTTCCATACAGGTTTCGAGTACGGCTTCTTCCCTTAATTGAAATCCTATGCCTTCCATTCTTCCTATTAACCTGCCTTGCAAATCACGCGCCTGGCTCACGTAGGGAAGGAGGGTATCGTTATCCCAGCTAAAGTCTGGCCAGTCTTTTCTTTGGTATAGATACATGGTTTTTATATTAAATGCCGTAATAGTTACGGCAATAAAAGTCCCAAATTGCCGTATTGGTAAATTAGCTATTTGATTTCCTGTTGGAGGCGAGTGATGCTACTTTCACGCTGGAAGTCCTCCCTAATCTTACCTCCCCTTTATATTACTTATCGCAGGATATTTGGACGATTAAAGAATTATGGGGGGCCATGAAAACACATCCCGAGAGGTATCCTTCGGAAGTGTTTTGCATTCTATCTTGTGCTTTTTCCATCGATTAGACGACAGCCCAATTTCCTGACTTTTAGATACGGCGATTTCATAATTGACGGTCTAATCAATTTAATTTCTTATACAATAAGCAACTAATTATGCCAACTTTGGCGTAATTTGAGGATTATGACGAAATGGAATATGGCCAACAGTGGTAAGTACCTTCTCATTTTATCGGTGGGTCTAATCATCTCCGCGTATTTGTTTTATTCAATTAATGAAAAATACCTCTTAAGGAACAATACCGCGATCGAGACTGCACAGATCAAAGTAGAACTAAAGCTAACCAGGGAACTTGAAAAAATTAATTTAGCAATGGAAACTATAGGCGTGTTTATGGAAAACGCCCCTCGACTAAACAAAGAACTTTACGCCGAAATCAGTGATCCTTTTCTCGATGAATTATACGGAATCCTCTCCGTTGCATATGCTCCCGTACTGCGAACCATTGAAACAGACCAGGTAATTCCGGGACTAAATGGCCAGGGAAATACATCCGGCACCTTTACCACTGCTTTAAAACCTGGGGAGACGCAAGACAGAAGATATTCTGTTCTTTTTGTAAGCCCGGCTTCCAACGCGTCCGAATTCATAGGCCATGACATCTTTTCACACCTGCCAATCAGGACTGCAATTGATCAAATCCTGGGCACTGAACGAATTGCGTATGCCCACGCTTTGTTTTCACGCCGGGAAGAGGATAAAGCCAGCGGGTTCACCACTTTCCTTTCCATAATTGACTCGGTAACCAAACAAACGAAGGGGATCCTGCTTGCGGAGTATGATATGAAGCAGTTTGTGGAGGAAACATTGCAATTTGAATTACCTTTTCTAAATATTGAAATTTCCGATGAAAGGGATACACTGAACTTGCTGTATGCACCTAATAGAATTGAGGAGTACTACAAAGGAACTAAAGAACAGGTGCGGCTCAAAGCCGGCGACCGTTCCTGGCTTATCCGTATACAACCCCGCGCGCAGTATGTAGTGTATCCACATGCGGCTGAGGCTTATTTTATATTGCTACTGGGTATTGCCACTACAATACTTTTAATCGTGGTACTTATGCAAAGAGACGATTATAGCGACAGGCTTTTCTCGGAAGTAACCTTACGGACGGCTGAACTTGAAGAATCAAATAAGCTAAAGGAAAACCTGCTTAGGGAAATCCATCACAGGGTGAAAAACAACCTGCAGATTGCCTCGAGTTTAATGAACATGCAAAAGCGAAAGCTCACCAGCCCCGAGGCGATTGAAGCACTGACTGACAGTCAGAATCGCATATTGGCCATTGCCCTTACACATCAGAAGATTTATCAGGACAGTGATACCAAGGCGGTTAATTTGAAGGAATATCTGAATGACCTGGTATCAAACCAGAAAAAGGTTTTCGCCAATGTCAATTACATCATTTCCTCACCCGAAATTTTGATTGATCTTGACAAGGCGGTGCCACTGGCATTGATTACATCTGAACTGGTAACCAATGCATCCAAACACGCATTCCCGGAGACTATAACTGACCCGCAACTTGAAATAATAGTTTCACAAGATTCCGCCGACCGGGTAAAAATAGTTTTAAAAGATAATGGGGTAGGGTTAAACCAAGTGATGGATTTAAAGAATACTACGGGTTTGGGCTTCAAGATCATTCAATCCCTTTGCAAACAGATCAGTGCAAAATTTTCGTACAGGAATGAAAATGGTGCGGCCTTTGAGATTGAATTTGAGAACAAAACGTAATATAAAGCTAACCGCCATATACGCGAAATACAGTCTTAGATAGAAAGTTCTTTATGGCCAGGGAGTTTCTCAGGGAAACAGGGAATACAGTTGATACAATATCCGTAGATCGATTGGTAGAACTTATCAAGAATAAATGGGATGAAAATCCTAAATCTGAGATTAAGAAAAAACTTGAAAACGAGATTTCTTTAAAGGACTGGGCTAAGGTAATTATCGAGCGGAGCCTCAACGCAGATAGCCCTGGTACAGAAGGTTGGTATCAGCAAGGAGTTGATGAGATTATAAAGTACAATAATGGAAGTGATATAATGCTATATGACCTGACCGTTACATTTCTTAAAAATTTTGAATCCCATCATAAAGGAAAAGGAACCAGTGTCAACACAACCGGTATTTATCTAAGAGCTGTTCGATCTATCTACAATAAATCAATTGATGAAGATCAATTTACGCCCATTAAAAATGTATTTAAGTAACGTGAGTTCGACGTAAAATAGTTGGATAATATGCATGAAAAAAGCAGAAAATTTAGTAAATTAAAATACTGATTTTCAATTATATAACTAAATAATCCGCCATGATTTCAAGTATTAAAATTACCGAAATTTTCTGTTACATCGACGATTTTTGTAAAGAATTTGTGCCTTTGTTTGAAAAACACCTGATCGGTCAGGGGAAAAAGCGTAAGAGGAAGGCTGCCTTTTCCCTCTCCGAGGTAATGACCATCCAGGTGCTATTCCACCTGAGTGG
>JBGTLT010000098.1:0-5155 GCA_041743975.1 Zeaxanthinibacter sp. | reverse complement strand
GAGATTCAATAATTCTCAAAATACTTTATGGATTAAAAATTATAAATCATTCTATAAAAGAATAAAATATAATCTGGATAAAAATCTAAAAAAGGAATCACATTATGAAACCAAAAACTATGTAAAAAAACTGCTAAATATAAAATCGATTTTAGATCAAAAATTTATTGATCCGTATATTCCTGTGGTGCATTCACAACTCACCAAATCTGCAGTAATTACTATTTGCGTTTTACTATGCTTTATCCCTGTTCTATTCTATTTGCACCTCCTTATACCTAAAGGAATAAAAACGCTGGACTTAAGTTTGCTTACAATTACTAGTAACGGTTTTAAGGACGTTCATACTTTTATCTGGTATTGCAATTTAAAGATATGTATCGTCTTTGCCCTCTCCATTTGGTTTGTAACATGCAGGGATTGGTGGCGGTATTCCATCCTGTGTCCCATCATATTATTTACCTATCAATTATGGGAAGTTTTAAAAGCAGATATAATGTTAGTAGACGAAGCTGAATATATTGAATCTTTACCTTCTATTTTCCTTGTATTAGGACTGCTTTTTTTCTTGTCTGATTCGGTGAAGTATCAAGCTAAAATTATGGATATCTATGAAGAATTATGCCATGAAATTACCCTGTTGCTAGCACATTATTCAGAAAACAATATTCAATTACAAGAAAACATTTTGAAATTCAATAAATTGCGGGAAAAGGGAAATGAAGAAAAAAATGGAAAGCACTTAGAGCAATTGATTCATTTGAAGGAAGAATTGCTAAAAGATCTACGGAATTCCGCGGTGGGGTATTCAAAAACATAGTGTTACTCCAAGGAATTATAAGAATTGTTCTTCAGATGGTGGAACGAGGTATCTAAGGGAGACAGGGGCTACCTAAACCCTACGGTTTTAACTTTTCCTGGGTTTTCTCAATTTCCGCTGTTACTTCTTTTAGCAGCCGCTGCAATTCTTCCTCATGCCGCTCTTTGATCTTCTTTTCAATGATCTGTTCAATTTCAAGTTGCTTGTCCTTCGGAAGCCGATCAAAATCGAGTATATCCTCCTCTTCATCTTCTTTCAACATGGAGCCTTCGCCGGTAATCAGCCATACCACACTGAGTTGCGGGTAGGACCTTATGATATTTTCAATGACATCGCTCCCTATGGAAGCGCTGTTCTTCTTCATTCGCAGCGTGTAACCGTTGCCGGCCCCAATGGAAAGATCAAACTGCCTGGCACTAAGCCCTGCATACTCTATGAACAACATCAGCCGGTCAATTGTTTTTAACATATATGAGATTATAATCTATATGAAGATACAAATTTAATTCAAAATAACAATTTATGGAAAAAATTTATGTCAAAACTGCCTTAATATATGAGTTTGTAGTTAAGGACATACAATGGAGATTAAAATCTATAAAATAATTGTTTATATAGAAAATAATCTATATATTTAAGTATCTTTTATCATGCCCCCCGGCAGTAAAGCCTTGGTAAAGGAGCATTAACAGCCAACAATCTTTTAAACTCTACAGTATGAAAACAATCAAAAACCTGGAACGCCTGCAACAGTTGCATGGCCTGATCGAAAACGAATGTACGGGTTCGCCAACGGAACTCGCAGGCAAATTGACGATTAGCGAACGCTCGGTATACCTCCTGCTGGAACAGCTCCGGGATTTTGATGCCATGGTCGCCTACAGCCGTAGCAGGAAAACCTATTATTACAGGGAGGAGTTTAAATTGGCCATCGGTATTTCCGTTTCCGTGGTCAATCAGAATGGTTCCACCGATTTTTTTGGCGGCAGCTATTTTAACAATGATTTTTGATGTAAACAATAGGATTTTATCAGGCTGGAGGAATCAATATCCCTTAGGTTGCCGAACCGCATTTTTTTGATCATTCGAATGCTTCCCCTAGTACTGCAACCTTTTACCAACCATCTCCTGCCCATTCTGAAATAGGGTAACACTTATTACAGTGCCCTGTTCATCAACGTTGAAGGTGAGCTGCGCCTCTACTACTTTTAAGTAAAAGACATTCTCTGTTTTAGGAAATATATCAAACTGTGGCTGTCCTGTTGCCTGCGCCTTCAACTGGGTGGCTTCTTTGGTAACTGTCAGTATAAAATCCGGTGCCAGTTGGTATTGGCCAACATAGCTTTCCAGCCGTTCAGCAGCCACCTCCACGGCGGATACCAGCTTGTCCGTATCCTCGCCCAGCTTTTCTAAAACTTCAATCCCACTGGTATTCCCAGGGTTGATCTCCACAGACCTCCTGTAATTTTCTATGGCCTGCAGTGTATCACCGCTTGCCAGGAAGGCCTCCCCGTAACTGTCATAGACATTGGAAGATTTGGGGTAGGCTTTGACATTCAGGCGGAACACCGCCAGCGCTTTATCTATGGAATCAACTGCTAAATAGTTATACCCCAGATTATTTAACTGGGGTTCCGTAAAATCAAACTTCCCAAGTTCCTTTTCCCTTAAATTCCAGTAGGCAGCTTCCGCAGCGGAGATGCCCTGCTCATCTAAAATTTTACGCACTGCTACCCCAATCGATGGCAGTGGTGTATTGAGCGGGGATTCCGCATGCAACAGATGTATTCCGATATCATCCACACCCATATCCGAATTGGTCAGGACAACCACCCCTTTGTCCCCTCCTTTAATAAACCCCGCGAAACTGCGGTACCCACCGGTGCCGCCGTTGTGCCAAATGATAAATGTATCCCCGAAAGCTCTTATATGCCACCCAAGGCCCACGACGGGGCCATCCGATGTGCCACCCGAGTTTGTATGGGATAATTGCATGGCCGGATACAGGCCGCTTATAGCTTTTCCCATGTTGGCCGATACGTATTTTACCATGTCTACTGCCGTAGACCGGATCCCCCCTGCTCCTGCAAGGGTAATAAGGTCCCAATTTCTGACTTCGATCCCGCCACTATGACCTTTTGCGAGGTTTTTTCTCATTTCAGGGGTTAAGGTCACCCGGGTATGATCCATTTTCAAGGGTTTGGCGATCACGTCAACCATAAGGGCTTCATAATTTGTCTTCCTTTTGGCCGCCAGGATATGCCCCAACAAGCCTACTGCATAATTGGAGTATTCATACCGGGAACCGATATCCCGGGTAAGGATATATGAATTCAAAAAATCATATAATTGCTCCTCTGAATAATCCACATACGGATTGGAAGGATCAGCCGGACTGAAATTATCCGGCAAACGGGGCAGGGCTGAAGAGTGGTTGGAAAGGTTTGCCAGTTGAATGGACTGCCCGTTGCGGGTAGGGGCAGTCACGCCTGGCGGCAGGTATTGCTGCAGGGGATCATCAAGTTTTACCTCTTTTTTGAGAACCATCTCCGCCAAAAGGATTCCCGTAAATGTTTTGGAAATGGAACCGATCTCAAATACCGTATGCTCATCCACTTTGTCAATTCCCTGTATCGCTTTCAGCCCCGAACTGTAATAATGGGTTCCCGTTTCATCAATAATCCCAACCACAATGCCGGGATTCAAGGCATTCTCAACACGTAAATCGATATTGTTTTGCACTTCTTCCGGTACTCCCTGCCCCAAGCAGACGGGAAGGAAGGCTATTAAACAGACTGCAAGTTGAAAGATTTTGCCGGAGTTGATAACTAATGGATATTTCATGGTTCTGGTGTGGTTAATCAGCCAGCTACGGGCTACTTTAAAGATATCAAATATATTCAGATTTACGGAGTAAGCGTCCCCGGGGTGCCGCATAGCTCTGGTCGGGTCTGTTTCCCGGAGTCCAGTCCCTTGAGGCGCATTCTTAATAAGTAAATGGTATTCAGGAAGGATATACGGCGGGAACTATTATTGTGCCGGGGGTCTATTGTTTTTATGCACATTAAAACCCGAATGCCGAATTTTTACAGGCCACTGTAGGGAAATAGGAAGTCGGGCTATATGTAAGCATAGCAGATATTGAGAAAGGAACGGGATTTGATAATAAGTATGAGAGCCGGGTATTTCAGTTGTTCCGGAAACCGCATCAGGAAGAAGGGGACGGCCAGGGTGCTAACATTCTGTAAAAAAAATTGTGGAATTGCATAATGGCGAAACTGGGCCCGGATCCATCTAAGAAGCTGGAACCTTGGTGATCATCACCGTTCCTTCCTGACCCACTTACCTGGCTGGCAGCTTTTAAATACCGAAATTGTTATATTCACTTTTCTGATAGTAGTTGTACCTTTCTGTACTATCCATCAACTTCAGATTATGATCCGTCACACCGTAGTATTTAAACTTATTCATGGCAGGCGGTCCCAGGGGGAAAGCGCTTTTTTTGCTGCCGTTGCTAAATTATCTGCCATCCCCGGGGTCCGGAATTTTGAAATAATGCGTCAAATAAGTCCCAAAAATGAATATGATTATGGACTGTCAATGGAATTTCAATCCATGCAGGAATATGAAGTGTATAATCAGCACCCGGCCCATACTACCTTTGTCCGGGACATATGGATCCCCTCCGTTGAAAGGTTTATGGAACTGGATTTTGAACCGGTCGGATGATCAGCTCGTTTGGTAAACCTGCACTGTTTTTCCGGTTGAAGCTTACTAAAATCGTATGAAGTTATAAGACGGTTCACATCGGAGGGAAACTGTCTTAAAAGGTGATCTTGCGGGTCCGTTCATCAATGCTTTCGAGGCGCAGTTTAACACAGTCCGGGGGCAGGAGGGAAGCAATGTGTTCTGGCCATTCAATAAATACCCAAACGTCCTTGTCCCAGTATTCCTCCACGCCCAGGTCCAGCGCCTCCGTCTCATCGGTGATGCGGTAGAAATCGAAATGATAGGCCAGCAGCGAACCATCCGCCACTTCATACTCATTGACGATCCCAAATGTAGGGCTGTTAGTTCCTGATCCCCCTCCCAGGGCCATTACCAATGCTTTGATAAGGGTGGTTTTACCGGCGCCCATTTCCCCGTAAAAACAAAGGATTTTAGAATCTGAATGCCGGATGATCTGCCTGGCAACGGACGGTAAGTCTTTTTCTTCAAATGTGAGTTCCATATCCCCGTCCTTATCTCGGTTCCATGACCACAAACGGAACAATCATTTCTTCCAGCGAAACCCCCCCGTGCTGATAGGTGTCCCGGTAGTAGCTAACATAGTGG
>JBGTLT010000097.1:0-13423 GCA_041743975.1 Zeaxanthinibacter sp. | reverse complement strand
GGACAACCACATCCCCTTGCCACCTGAAAATAAATAAGGCAGGGAACTCCCCTGCCCTGGTGGCGAATCGACGGAATGGACCTGTGCCTTTTCCGTTTCTTTTTTCGGCGTTTCTCCGCACGATACTATTACAAGCAAAATAATGATTGACAAGAAGTTATGCGTATTCATTTAGTGTACATCTTTTAATTTTTGGATCATTGCCGGAGAGTCCCATTCCACTCCCCCAACGATCTTATCAACCTGCTCCCCTTCTTCGTTGTAGATAAAAGTTGTGGGCAATGCATATATCTGCAGGGTGGCCAGGGAACCATTGAATTTGATAAAATTAAAATCGAGGCCCCGCCTTGCCACAAAGCTTTGGATGGTAGTAAGGGGCTGGTCCGATGCCAGTAAAAAAATGTAGTTATCCTTCTCGAGGATATCCCTGGAACGCTGAAGAGCCGGCATCTCTTCCAGGCAGGGTTTGCACCAGGTAGCCCAGTAGTTCAGCAATACCTTTTTGCCTTTGAAATCAGACAATGCCACCGCATTCCCTTCCATATCCTCAAACTGGCTGCCTGCCTGTCTGCTCACCTGGTGTTCCGTTTCGTTCGCTTCCTTTACCGGCCCTTTGCAGGCCATAATAAGCAGTAAAATCACCGTAATGGCACTATATCTGACATTCATTTATTTTATTATTAGGGCCCTAAGGTACTTAAATTCGAGCTCGCAATAAAATGGTTTTCCTCTGCCATATCAAAGCCATGGAACCCAGGGAAATTCCGCATCCTGATCCCCTAAAAGGTTTCTTTTTCCTCCAATGCCTCCACCTTGCCATCATAGCGGATAAAAAAGCGCTGGGAACTGTTGACGGTTATGTGGCTCTTCAGGTTGGGATAAAGCTGTACCGTAACACTATAATTCTCCCCTTTCTCGTTGATATTAAAATTCATACGATACCCCTGGGTCTTTGGGTCCTTTTTTACTTCCAGACCCTTCGGAATGCCATTGAACTGTATCGCGCCATTGGCTCCAAATCCCCCGCCGGCCTGCCGTTCACCATAATAGGGCAAATAGGCAGAGACACTATCCCCTTCCATCAGAAAAAAATTGCTGTTCCCAATCAGGTTGATCCGCCCTGCCGTACTTCCCGGAGGCAACAGCCCCCCAATCTGGGCCATGCTATTGGTCACTAAGGGTTGTGCCCAATCCGATTCTATCCGAAAGGTCTTGTTGTCCACCAGCCTGTCCACCTCCATAGTTTGTTCCGGTTGAAGCCCCGAAACCGGGGCACTGCCACACGCCCCTATACCTAGAAGCAATAGCGCGATTCCGATCCGATTAAATAAAGTAAGTAGCATATTTTTCAATTTTTTATTCCCATTAAGGTAGGCACAAATTACATACCAAATGTTAAAGAATTTCTAATCAAAAGAATTCCCCGGGGCTTTTGCCCCGGGGCACCTCTCCCCTGGCGAGGTCGAAACCTCCTTAGCGGTTTCGGGTTAGGTGATAGATGGTTTCAAGATATTCTTTAATTTCGTGAAAGGGGGCAATAAACCCCTCCCCGGAACAAGGTACTTCCTGACCCCGCAGGAACCGAGCAGGATAAGGGTATGAAAATGTATGATCCCGGGGGATTGGTGTGGTTTCGTCCCTTGTCTTTAATCCCTGTGATAAAGCGGTTTCAAGTGAGGAATTTTTTTATTTTATTGGATGGGGCAATAAACCCCTCCCCGGAACAAGGTACTTCCTGACACCGCAGGCACCGAGCAGGATAAGTGTATGAAAATGTAAGATCCCGGGGGTCGGTGTGGTTTCCTCCCTTGTCTTTTATCCCTGTGATAAATCCGGTGCGATAGTTGCCAGGATTCGAATTCCTGGCCGCCTTTGGAGATCAGTACGATGGAGTTTCCATGCTAATAACATTATATACTTCGCACGGATTCTGAAACCAGCCCGGCTGGCTGAAGCCGGACGGGTCCGCGCGATCCGGGATTTTTAATCAAAAGAATTCCCCAGGTCAACTCTCCCCTTGGGAGGCCGAAACCACCTAAGCGGTTTCGGGTGAGGAATTTTTTTATTTTATTCGATGGGGCTATAAACCCCTCCCCGGAACAAGGTACTTCCTGACACCGCATGAACCGAGCAGGATAAGGGTATGAAAATGTAAGATCCCGGGGGTCGGTGTGGTTTCGTTCCTTGTCTTTTATCCCTGTGATAAAGCGGTTTCGGGTTAGGAAATTCTTTATTTTATTCGATGGGGCAATAAACCCCTCCCCGGAACAAGGTACTTCCTGACAAAGCAGGAACCGAGCAGGATAAGTGTATAAAAATGTAAGATCCCGGGGGTATGTTTTTTCATTTTCTTTGCTTGCCCAAAGAAATGCGCAGCATTCATGAATTCAGTATTAAAAAATAAAAATGACACGAATAAAACGAAACCACCCGGTCCCAGGTGGTTTGGTCACTGTATTACAAAACTGCTTCCCTGAAAGGGGTGCGGATACCTGGATTGATTTCCAAATGATTCTCCATTCGGATTTATTTTTTATCAAAAGAATTCCCCGAGGCACCTCTCCTCTGGAGAGGGACCTGCCTGCTACTGGTCCGGGTCCTCTTCAATCCGCGTATCAGCCAGCAAAACCTTGTTAAGCCTTCTGGATCCCTCACTTTTGTAGAGGTCCCGAAGCAGTTTTTGGCGCCTGGTTTCGGATATATCAAGGGAATCTATCAGCGCTCTTTTCGTTTCAATTTCTTCCCGTCGCGCTGCTTCTGCAGCAGCAAACTGGGGTTCGAACTTTAGGATCAAAGGTGTTTCTTCTGCTTCCTCTTCTGTCTGCATCAGGGCATTCTTTTGTGGCTTTTCCTGCCCGTATACCGCATGTATCGAGAACAGGAATGTTCCCAATACCAGCCAGTTTACCAACAATTTCTTCATAGGGTGTTCATAAGTGTTCCCCACCAAATTACACATTTTCCCTAAATTTACCATAATCCGAACTGTCACGTGCCCCTAAAGCCGACAAACCGACCTTAAATGGATAAACCACGGGCTTATCCTTTGGTACAGGGACCCAGCTAGACGCATATACCAATTCGATGGAAGAATTTCATACGCTGAATATCCTGCTTCATGTCACAACCGGCTCATTTGCCCTTATTCTGGGACTGACTGCCCTGCTAACAACAAAAGGTGGCTCAATCCACCGGAAAAGTGGCCGTTATTTCCTCTGGTTTATTTCAATAGTGATCCTGACCGGACTCATTGGCGTATTTGTTTTTGGGGTAAATACCTTTTTATTGGTCATAACCATACTCAGCGGATACGAAGCTTTTTCGGGCTACAGGATCATCAGATCCAAATCGAATGCCCCAAAAATACCAGATATGGCTGCGGCTATCCTTGCCCTTATCATACTGGGGTACTTCCTGTTTTATTTTCAAACTATTGAGATGATCTGGTCGCCTATTATCATTTACAGCACGGTTGGGGCATTGTTATTTGTAATCCTCTATGATTTCCTCCGCTACCTGATCCCATCCGGAATATATGCCAAACACAGTATATGGCTCTATGAACATATTTACAAAATGACAAGCGCCTTTTCGGCACTTTTATCAGCCTTTACCGGTACCGTACTGGATAAATACCAACCCCACAGCCAGTATCTGCCATCCGTCCTGGGATTGCTCCTTATTTTTGGCTTTATGGTGTTTGTATCCCGAAAGGGCCTGAAACGTTTGCCGGAATCCTGATAAACCATCCTATTGCCGGTATGGGCTCACTGTCTGCCGAAATATCCGGCAACGAAGGAATTTATCATGATTTTGGTCATTGCCCCTGCCGGATTTATATTGTAATTTAAAGGCTTAAACAAAATAGGATGACAACCACCAAAACAAACAGGCATTCCCATTCATCCAATGCCGTGTATGGCCTGGGATTTATCGGGGCAGTTATTTACTATATCCAGATGGCCACCAGTTTCTGGACCGGGATCATAGGGTTTATCAAAGCGTTGCTCTGGCCCGCTTTTATGGTCTATGAAGCCCTGAGGTACCTGGAAGCCTGAACCTATACCCGTGCCCTATTGCTAACCCCGAACCTCGTATACAAAGGCGCGGTATTTTAACAGGGCAACAAATACAACCCCGCCGAATGCATTGCCCAGCAAGGCAACTGATTCGAACTCAAGATAGTCGGCAAGTGATATGGAAGGTGAAGTAAGCATTCCGGCAAAGACCTCTACACTCCCTACTATACTGTGGTGCAGACCGGTAAAGGATAAGGCTGCCATCAGGATAAAGATGATAACGATCCTGCTAATGGTATCCTTTGAAGCCGCCACCAGCCAAGACAACAAGCCCATAACCCAGCCTGCCAGGATAGCGCTGATGAACAGTACGTGAAGGGCAACATCACTGGTGTGGATTGCAATATCCGTAACAGCAGACAATTCAAACAAGTACATTTTGGGCCCGATATAGATGAGCAAGGCAGCCATGAGGTAGCCACCCACTAAATTTCCTGCTATGACGAGCCCCCACAATTTCAGGAGACTGCCAAAAGACCTTTTTTTGTTCAGTACAGGTAAGGCAAGCAGGGAGGTATGCTCTGTAAAAAGTATCGACTGCCCCAGGACCACCAGGATAAAACCGAATGGGTAGACCAAGGCAAGGGATTTGAACAAAGTATCTTCTGCTACCCTGCCCTGCAGAAAAAAATACATGCTGCAGAGCAGCAAATATCCCAGCCCAATCTCCAGACCGGCTGTAAAGGAACTCGTAAGGATGCTCAGCGGGGCTTTGTCGTAGGTCTCCTGCCCGTCTATGATCTGCTGCTTGAGGATCTCCCCGTGCGTTTTTGCCACATCTTGCTCCGTTGCGGTATTGTCAGCGGCAACCTCCTCGTGTACCCGGGCGTTCTCCTCTTTTTTCCGGGCTTTGCGGTCATCTTTTTTTGCCATATACGAGATATATTCGATTACTACCTGCAAACATAGGGATACTCCCTCTTTGTAAACCTATTCCGGCCCGGAAGACGCAGCGTACTATTCTTCCTCGTTGTCTTCCTTCGAGAGCTCGTCCACTACCTTGCGGATCTCTTCGAGGCCCTTTTTGGGATCCTTCTTTAGCCGGAGGGTTCCGACTCCGGCAGGTTTTTTATCCGAATCGTCTTCGGTACATTGGAGGACCTCCTGTAAGGGTCCTGAAAATCTGCATGGTCTTTTTTATTCGGAATGCTCATGTTTCTTTCTTTATTTTTAAAATTTCAATTTGGATTATTTATGTTAACTATTAATTTATATCACATGCTTTATAACCCTGACCCTTATAGATTTACTGATCGGGGTATTACTCCTTTCCGCGTTACAGTCATAGGGCACCAGCACATTGGTTTCCGGAAAATAGGCGGCCAGGTTACCCCTCGGGATATCATAGGGCACCACCTTAAAATTCCGGGCAGTTCGCGTTACCCCGTCATAGGTACTGCGCATGTCCACCACGTTCTGTTTTGATAACCCGTATGATGTCATATCAATTGGGTTCATAAACAGGACCCGCCGCTCATTGTAGACCCCCCGATACCGGTCGTCCAGGCCATAAATAGTGGTGTTGAACTGGTCGTGGGAACGAATCGTCATCAATAGCATTTCATCCGGCTCCAGGTGGTGGTCCGGCAAGTCATTTACCGTGATTCGGGCCCTTCCATGTGGTAGCATACTGAAATCGCGCTCCCGCGTATTGTTGGGGAGGTAATACCCGGAGCCTTCTGATCGCTCATCGGTTTGGTCAAACCCTTTGACCACCTGGTCTATCTTTTCCCGTATAAGGCTGTAGTCCTGCCCCATTGCCTTCCATGCGACAGGGTGTTGGCCCTTAAAATAGGTATGGGCCAGTTCCGCGATGATCCCGGGTTCACTCTTGATATCCCCGGATGCCGGTTTTAAGAGGCCTTTGGACCTTCGTACCTGCCCCATACTGTTTTCCATGGTAAGAAAGCGCGTAGTACCCTCATTTACATCCTTTTCAGAACGCCCGAGGGTTGGAAGTATGAGTGCCGTCTCCCCCGTGACCAGGTGGGTTCGGTTCAGTTTTGTGCTTACCTGTACTGTAAGCCGGCATCTTTGCAGTGCCTTTGCCGTATAGTCCGTGTCTGAGGCCGCCATCAGGAAATTCCCGCCCAGGCACATGAAAACCTTGGCCCGGCCTTCATACATGGCTTCCTTGGCCCCCATCGTATCCAATCCTTCATGAGAAGGTGGTGTAAACCCCAGATGGGTTGCTATGCGTTTATTCATTCCTTCATCCACAAAATGATGGATCCCGACGCTCCGATCTCCCTGTACATTACTGTGTCCCCGTACCGGGCAGGTGCCGCTAAACGGTTTTCCTATAGCACCTTTGAGCAATAGCAGGTTCACGTATTCCCGAATGGTCTCTACAGCGTTCTTATGCTGGGTAAGCCCCATGGCCCAGCAGACAATGATCTTCTCACTTTCCGCAAGGCGCGCAACAGCTTCCTCTACCTTGGCTTCGGACACCCCTGTAGGCTGCAGCAATTCCTGTTCGGTATAACTTTCAAGGTCTGCCATCAGTGCGTCATAGCCCGTGGTATATTCCTGTATAAAGCCATGATCGAATACTTTTCCTGTTTCCTTATCGCAGGCAGCCAGTTTTTTGAGGATCAATTTCATCAGGGGTATATCCTGGTTGATATTGACAGCCAGGTGGAGGTCGGCCATATCTTCCCCGGGCCCCAACATTCCCTTTACATTCTGGGGGTTTTTAAAATTGACGAGTCCTGTTTCCTTCAGGGGGTTGATACTGATGATATAACCGCCATTTTCCTTACATTTTTCCAGTGCACTCAACATCCGGGGGTGGTTGGTCCCCGGATTCTGCCCGGCCACAATGATTACTTCTGCCTTGTACAGGTCTTCCAGCCTGGTACTCCCCTTCCCTATCCCCAGGGTTTCCGAAAGTGCTATCCCGCTCGATTCATGGCACATATTGGAACAGTCTGGCATATTATTTGTACCAAACGCTCTTGCAAACATGCCGTACATAAAGGCAGCTTCATTGCTGGATCGCCCTGATGTGTAAAAGATTGCCTCATCCGGGTTATCCAATCGGTGGAGTTCAGCAGCAATAAGGTCAAACGCCTCCTGCCAGCCGATGGGCTCATAGTGGATACTACCCTTCCGAAGGATCAATGGCTCCGTGAGCCGTCCGAACTTATTCAGTTGGAAGTCGGATAAACGGGAAAGTTCCTCCACGGAATGGGCCGCAAAAAACCCGGCCCCAATATGTGCAAGGGTCGCTTCATCGCCGAGGGCTTTGGCCCCATTCTCACAATATTCCGCAATTTTAGAGGGGTGTTCAGGATCTGGCCAGGCGCAGCCGGGGCAGTCAAATCCATGCTGCTGGTTCATTTTTAAAAGGGCACGCATGGAACGAACTACCCCCATTTCCTTAAAAGTATGCTTTAATGTTTCATATACGCTCAGCTTGCCACCTGCATAGCGAATCGGATCCTTGATCTGTAAACCGGAAAATGTTATGGGCCCGGTAGCCGATACATTTCGGGCGCGGACTCCTTTCATCACTTTGTTGCTACCCATTTTTATGATCTTCAGCTTTGGGGTTGGGGTAGTTATCCGACTGGTCTTCTTCCCTTTCATCCAGACAGGCAAAGTCCTTCTCGAGCAATAGCTCCAGCCGTTCGCCACTATCCAGCTGCGTGATATGGCGGTGGCTTACCAGGTCACTGGAATCCCAACCCCTGCCAATACTTTCAGGTACCCTCAAAACAATGCGGTCCCCGGTATACGCAGCTTCGAGTTTTTCAATGCCCTCCATTAGCTGCACCGCGTACACCAATCTTCCTGAATTGAAAGCGGTGATCTCCTCTAAATAGCCCTGGTCGCTTAAAGTGGCCACTTCCGACTGTGTAAGGCGGAAGCGTATCGTATTTCCTTTTATCCTGATCTTCATAGTCCATTCCGGGCGAATTTTAGTCGGCCCCTGCTGTTTCTTAAAAATACGACTTCTATACCGTTTACACCAGTTTTGGTGCAATCACGCTATTTTTTTTTGAAATGGACTACGTTCTACACTTGCTTTCTATGTAGTTTTGATCAAAACTTAAAGAAATAGTATGAAGAATATAATCAGGGCCGTCATTGCCGGGATCGGGGCCAAAAAAATCGGTGGGGGCAAATGTGGTTGTATTGGTACCATTGTGGTTTTTTTAATATTGTACTGGTTGCTGGGGTACGTTTTTGAAGTTTTCTAGAAATGAATTTTTCATACGTGTGGGTATCCATGGTAAAACCATCTGTAATTCCTCTGAAGAAGATCCTTGTTCTGGTCAACCATTTCCGTCCATTTCCGTTTTGCACTGGTTTCGAAAAGGTTCCCAAATCCGTTATTTACGCTATCTTTGACCGCAACGTAAAAACCCGCTTCATGAGGCCCTCGATTGATCACGTTATTTTATGTTGAGAGTACGCCTTCCGTCCTATGTTGCCCGCGGATCCCTGATGCTTTTTATAGCCCTCCTGTGGGCTGCCCCTCTCGCGTCACAGACCTATATAGACCTTGCCAAACTGTCGTATGCCGTAACCCCGAATAACAATTTTGATAATGGGCAGGATGGCAATCCCATTAACGAATGGAACCTGCAGATAGACCTGCCGGTGGTCCTGGATAAGAAATCCGTCCTGATAACCGGATTTACCGGAAACAGCCTCAATGTGGGGCTCGATCCCTCTCTTTCGGACGGGTCGCAATTATATACCCTGGGGATACGGCTCGGTATGAACCAGGTTTATTCAGATACATGGTCTGCCACCTACCTGCTCCTCCCTAAATTCTCTTCCGATTTTTCAAATGGGTTCCGCGATGGTTTCCAGCTGGGAGTGGCTACACTTTTCAGCAAGACCTATTCCAAGCGCCTGAAATTCACTTTCGGGGTTTTTACGAATACCGAAGAGTATGGCCAATTGGTAGTCCCCCTATTTGGCGGCTATTACCTGAGTCCGGACAATCGATTTGAGGCTACTTTACTATTGCCTTCCGTAGCGGAGATCAATTATGCGGTGGGCACTAAAATACGACTTGGCATGAATTTCGACGGCCTGGGGGCCACCTATGTTCTCCAGGATTCCAATTTCAGCCACGCCTATGTCACAAAAAGTTCCAATGAAATATTTTCCTATATACGTTTCCCCCTTACCCGGTCTGTCTTGCTGAATATAAAGGCCGGATACTCGGTATTCCGGTCTTATAAGGTATATGACCGCGATGACAAGGTAGATTTATCACTGGCAACCATTTATATCGGGGATAACCGGACCGTTTTAAACACAGGATTCAAGGACAACTTTATTTTCAAATTCGACCTGATCTACCGGTTCCACCTGGAGAAGAAGCCCAGTGCAGATTGAACCCTGGCTCTGGCTATCCCAATAGGTCCTTTCCGATCTTTTTCTCACGGTATGTCCCCATCACTTTATCCCAAAAAGTAAAATAAAGTCCGTAATTGCCGTGTCCTTTATGGTGGTGGTAGTCATGGTCACGGCTCTCATTCCGGATCCCGGAAAGCCATAAACCAGGGATACTGTATCCCAGGTGGATGAATACGGTATACACTACCATAAACGTGATAAATATAACCAGGGCCAGCGGGTGGTATGGGATCACAAAAATGATCACTGGGATGATCCCCATGGATAGTATGCTTTCCAGGGGATGAAAGGCAAAAGAGGCCCAGGGGGTTGGATTGTGGAACAGATGGTGCGTTTTGTGGATATAGGGATACAACCGGGGATGATGGATCAGCCGGTGGGTCCAGTAAAAATAAGTGTCGTGAAACGCTGTCATCAGGAAGATGCTGAATACAAAATACGGTGTTCCATAGTTTTCGATGGTCTCATAGCTTCGGGTCATCCCGTGCCCTGTCCAGTACAGGAAGAGCCAGATACCGCCGCCATACAATATAAATGTCTGGATGGATAACCGGATGGCTGTCCGGATCTCCGTGCCGCCCGGGAATTTTTTCCGGATCTTCCATTTGTTCATCCTTTTCTTCCATAACCTGTAACAAATCAGGTACGCCAATCCGGCGAGTAAAAGATAGCGCGCTATTAACAGCAGGGTGCCATACATCCAGAGCTCCAGGGGAGTATATCCATATAAGTTCATGATACACCGTATTGATTGGTGTAGGACGGGCAACCCAGGTCTGCCAAGGCCTTCAGATTCCCATCAAAATTTCCATCGAGTACGTTCCCTGACTTTTTCTGACAAAACGGGCAGGCATTCATGTCGCCATTCGTATCCACATACATTCCTTTGACACCGGCGCTGAAACATCCTGATCTCCTTTGATAGAACCCATGGTAGGTAACAATTGGATAGCTTGCATAATCCTTGCAAAAATTCATGCGTATAAAAAAGGCTTCCAGTTTGTTGATATGTACAGGCTGCAATAAAACTTCCTGCCCCCTGTAATGGCCAACCGGTTTTGGTTCCAGGACCTGCACAAAGGAAACCCCCAATCTTTTGGCGAGTTCCATATAGTCCAGCAGGTTTCCTTCGGATATGAATTCCCGGGTGGCACATAGGCTCAGGGCTACCACAAGGTTGTTTTCCCGTGCATTTTTGACCGCTTCCTCCATCCAATAGTACGCATCACGGAACCCCCTGAACGCATTATGCTTTTCAGGCACATGGTGGTCCAGGCTTACGATCACGCCGGTAAGTCCGGCTTGTTTGAGGGCGGCTGCATTTGCACCCGTCAGTTTAAACCCTGAGGTAACTACCCAGAAGTCTGTAGTCTTGTCTGCTTTCTCCAGGACCTGTAATACCGTGTCGATCTTTAATAACGGTTCCCCTCCCAGGAATTGCACCTGGCTGGCCCCGCTTTGCTGGATCCTTTTAACCATGCTGCCAATACTTTCCGCTGAGAGGATATCCTTTTTATTGAGGTTGTCCCATTCATAACAATGTTCACATTGGAGGGCACACTTTTTTGTCACCGCCAGAAAGACGGTATTCAACCGGTTCGCCTTGCCCTGAATGGGTTTAAAATCATTTAGCTGGGAGGCGATAAATTGCCTGTAACCCTTCCCGTTCCAGCCCGGTGTATACAATCCCATATAGTATTTGCCACCTGCATAGGCCAATTTTAGGATTTCGGAATCACCGAGGAATTTCAGGCGTAACCGTATCAGATAGCGTATGGCCCTTACCCAGTCCAGCGGATTGTTATAACATCCCATTATAATAATCAACAACGTTAAGCGCAACCTGAAATGTACAATGTGCATCTCCCGGCCGGTGATCATCCGGGGCCTTTCTGCCTTTTCCGCAACCGACGTGCGTTTTGCGGTATGTTCTTCGCCCTTTAAGTGGCCTGTATAGCTTGCTTCCATCTTATTGGATTGTTAGGGTTGGGTCTGCTGTTTTGTCTATGGCAAGTATGCTTTTATAGCTGTTTTCGGAAAAACGGGTAAAGGCATTCTTTTCCCGGAAGGTTTTTATCCGTTTGAAGTCTGGTATCCCCTTATAATCCCGGATATAATTGTAATATCCCTGGCTGACCAGAAAAACGGAACGCTCCGTCCCTTCCGGTTGTTGCGGGGCATGGAAGCTTACCGTTACGGCATTGCCACGCTCGGCTTGTTCCAGGTATTGTTTGTCTACCATGGTTAGCAGGGTGGTAACATCGGTATTGTTTTCATCCATTGCCTGATACGGCGTAATTTTTATCAGCTGGGATTTGATTTGTTTTTCATCATAGTCTATTGCGGCATAATCGAGTTCCCAGAACATAAATCCACATACCAGTTTGACTTCAATTTTTTTGGCGCTGACACGCTCCAGGTCGAGTTCGATCCCCAGGTCCCTGTTAGCCATAGGCCCAACAGTATTGACCTTTTTCACCAATTCCCATCCATTTTCTGTTTTCAGGTAAACCGACAGGGGAATATCCTGTTCATCGACCCATTTATGAATTTTTTCAGCGCTTAGCTTTTGTTGGTCCTGCTGAAACTGGTTGTAATAGGCCCCAAACTGCTCATTGAATTTTCCATAGATATAATCGAGCCATAGTGAGTTTTTGGCGGAAAGGAACAACTTCGCATGGTCGGCAGCCGGAGGCCTCTCAAAATGGAGTACCAGTTCACGGGTACTGTTCGTAGTTGCCAGCTCATTGTTGAAGGTATAGGCCAGATCGTCATTCTCCTGCAGGACATCGGGGGCTACCCTTCCCGATTCGTTGTATATTTTTTGGGGTGAAATGAGGCGGGAAAAGGTTTGCAGCTCCCCGTGTTCATTCAAAAGTACCCTGGATTGGTTTTCATGGTCCACTACCCATAACAGCAGGACGTCAGTATACTGTTTTTCCCTGAGTTCATTGGTTACCAATACCTCAAACGTATTTTTTTCCGGATAGAAACCGGGTAAGGGCAGGTAATCCGGGTGTTCCATACCGGGTGTTAAGGTGCCGGGGTAGAGTTCCCCTTTAAAGACATATCCTGCTCCGTCCTTTATATAAACAACAGGACAGGAACTTTTTAGGGCGATTATGATCAGTGATACGGCAAAAAATGTCCCAATGGTACCTGCCACAACATTCAGGACTGCGCGGCCGGTATTTTTATCATTGACAGTAATGGCTTTGATGTCGGAAAATGGAATAGATACACTATCCCCGGCTGTGGGTATCCTTTCTGATTGGACCATAAAATGCAGTTCATTGTAGGGCTCCCGCTGCTCCGATTTGAAACGGTAGGTTTTCTTGATGACCCTGGACTTATCGGACTGGTGCTGGGGGGATATGGATCCGGCTATACCGGAAAGGGTCCTGGTATCTTCGTTTATGGAAAGCATTTTTAAGTGCCATGACTGGTTGATGATCGCATAATTCCGCTGATCATTGAATTCCCTGATATGACCTGCCATGTCATCCATGGATGCAGGTACTTCCCGAACCTTATAGTAGGAACATCCCAGGCTGAGGTGCAACATGCAGAAGGCCAGGAACACCGACATATACCTGGTAAATTTCCGGTCACATTTAAAAATTAGCGGGGGGCTGGACGAATGGTATTGAATTGTTTTCATACCTGCATGATTTTGACAGTTAATAATTTAACGTGAGTCGACGTAAAATAGTTGGATTTTATGCATGAAAAAAGCAGAAAATTTAGTAAATTAAAGTACTGATATTCAATTATATAACTAAATAATCTACCATGATTTCAAATATTGAAATTACCGAAATTTACTGTTACATCGACGATTTTTGTAAAGAATTTGTGCCTTTGTTTGAAAAACACCTGATCGGTCAGGGGAAAAAGCGTAAGAGGAAGGCTGCCTTTTCCCTCTCCGAGGTAATGACCATCCAGGTGCTATTCCACCTGAGTGG
>JBGTLT010000096.1:0-10817 GCA_041743975.1 Zeaxanthinibacter sp. | reverse complement strand
GGTGGGGATGCCGGCCATTATTGCCAAAAGGAAGACCATAGTGGCCTACCTCGAATTTGTGCTTCATGAAATTGATAAAGAGGTGGAGAGCTCCTTTGAAATCATCACCCCGGAGGACAGGGGTTGCCAATTGTCCGTACTGCTGCACGGCGAAGGGAAGGCCCTTTTTAACCACCTGATGGAAAACGGGGTGGTAACAGACTGGCGCGAACCCAATGTGATCCGGCTGGCTCCGGCACCGTTGTACTGCAGTTATGGAGATATTTACCGGTTCGGGCAGGTTCTGAAAAGCGGGATATTAAAGCCTGTGGCCCTTTAAGGGCAACCACCCGGGGCATACGGGTAGAACAACTTTTATTATTGGCTGCATTTAGCCTATATTCGCCCTTTGAATAGTTGTTGCCATCCATGAGATCCCTGAAGCTGATCCTGTCCAACCCCCGGTATTTTGCCCCTGCATTTGTATTTGCCAGCCTCAATATATGGTTTGGTACCTGGGCTATCTATATCCCCATCGTTAAAGAGGAACTGGATATTGACAAAGCGAGCCTTGGGATAGCCCTGTTCTTTCTGTCACTGGGTGTTTTTACCATTTTTCCGGTGGCCGCCCGTATCATCAATGCCCTCGGCGTAGGCAGGGCTACCTGGTATGGTGTCCTGGTATCGAGTGTCTGTGCCATGCTGCCCCTGCTGGTTCCCAATTACTACCTCCTGATGGCCTCCCTTTTTCTTTTTGGCGCGTCCAATGGCTTCCTGGATATATCCATGAATACGCTGGTCACGGAAATAGAAAAGGAGGACAAACAACATTTTATGTCCGCCACGCACGGCTTTTTCAGCCTTGGGGGTGTCCTGGCCGGGCTGGGGAGTTTTTTGATCACGGTTATCGGCAACCCGCCACTGCATATGGGGATAGCGGTAGCCCTGGTCTTTTTGGTAAACTATCTTTTGCACCGGAACTATATCCATATCAAGGCTGCCCCGGTGGCCAAGGAACCGTTTAGCCTGGGCCTCTTTAAACCCCTTCTTGTGCTTGGGATTGTGTCTTTTCTGATCATGAGCAGCGAGGGTGCCATAGTGGATTGGAGTGGGTTGTACCTGCAGGAGATCAGCCTGGCCCCTGAAGTTTTGATCGGGACAGGATTCCTGGCCTTTTCGGCCACCATGACCCTTGGCCGGTTCATGGGGGACAGTATCAGTGCCAGGATTGGGTCTGTAAGGAGCGTAGCCCTGGGCACTGCCATAGCCATCCTGGGATATCTGGCGGTACTGACCACTACAACCTATGTTGTTATTGCCGGCTTTGGGCTGATCGGACTCGGGTTTTCGGTAATCATCCCGGAACTCTTCCGGATTGGCGGGAATGTCAAAGGGGTGGAATCCTCCCAGGGGGTCGCGTTTATAGCAGGGACAGGTTATGCCGGATTTCTCCTGGCACCCCCGGTCCTCGGTTTCCTGGCGGAAAGCGCTTCCCTGAAAACAAGTTTTATAGTACTGTTGGCCGCTTCCTTCCTGGTACTCATGGCCACTGCCGTACTGGGTAAAAAAAAGCGGTGATCCTTAGCGGGTTTTTGCTTCAACGCCCGTAAAATATAATTTAAAGGTAGTGTCCTTGTTCTTATGCATCGTTGCAACTTTTATCCCGGCTACATCCTGGTAGTCCTCCCAGGTAGCAGGCGACGCGGGTTCGGCCTTGTTTCCTTTACGGAATACCCATTCCCGGATAATATAATCATCCCCAAAATAAAAATCATAGGCATCCCCCGGGGTATACCCACCCTGGTCACCATAGACAACGGTAAGTTTTTGCATTTCTTTCCCGCTGACGGGGGCAATCGCTTTCTGGCTGTGTTCCTGGGTTACATTGTCCTGGTCCCAGGCAATATTGATCGGTGCCAGCATCCAGAATTTATCATTTATAAATGCCCCGTCAACATTGGTTACCGAACTGTCTACCGCCTTGCGGTTATAGGTGATGGTATCCTTCATGGAAGTCCCGGTTACTTCGTTGGTTTTCGTATTCCAGGTCCAGTGCCGCTCAAAATGCATGGTATCCCGGTCCACATTAAAGGTGAATTTCAGGGAATGAATGTTTTTCCAATTTTCAATTCCATGGGCATGCGCGATCTTGTCAATCACAGATTGCTCAGTTTCGGCCACGGGGACCTCTTTTTTCGGTTCGTTTTTGCACGCGGTGAATACCAGGTACATCAGGAGGATAGCAAGTATGTTTCGGCTCATGATAAAGTTTTTTCAAATATAATGGGTTTAAGGCCTAAATTCCCCAATTTCCACCAGAATATTGGAGCAGGAATTCCCAATAAATTTGATTAATTTTGATTTTTAACCAAAATGGAAAAATGAGTTCTAAAAAAGGAAAAGTACAGGAGGCAATCGATGAAAAATTACTGGATGAACGGAAAGTATTTTTATGGGGGATGGTGGATGATAATTCTGCCAAACATGTGATAGACCGTTTGATGTACCTCGATCTTCAGAATAACAAGGAAATACAGCTAATCATCAATAGTCCCGGTGGCTACGTTACCTCCGGTTTTGCTATCTATGATACCATTACCAACCTGAAAAGTCCTGTGTCTACCATCTGCTCCGGCCTGGCAGCCTCCATGGGCTCTATTTTGCTGTCTGTGGGTAAGAAGGGGAGAAGGTTTATACAGCCCCATGCCAGGGTGATGATCCATCAGCCAAGCGGGGGTGCCCGGGGCCAGGCTTCAAATATCGAAATACAGGCCAACGAAATCATCAAGACAAAAGAGCTTGGCGCACGGTTGCTGGCAGAAAATACGGGGCAAAGCTATGAGCGCATCATAAAGGATTTCAATAGGGATTATTGGATGGGAGCTGAAGAATCGGTAGCCTATGGCATCGTGGACGGCATCCTGGAATAAATAACAGGACAGGCTGGGCGGTTGCCATCTGGCTATTAAACTATAAAAAAGGTCCTTCGCATTTATTTGTGAAGGACCTTTTTGGATATATATGGACGCCTAAGCGGAAAACTATAATATATACGAATTATCGCACAGGGCCGGATTTGCCCACAATGTTAAAAAAGGATTAAATTCTTCCCCTCCCAACCTCTGGATTTTAGTAACTTTATAGATCAGGCGGCAATTGGCATCGCGTTGCAACTATTTCATGATACAAACACCCAAAAACATTGCTATTGCCGGATCAGGATTGGTTGGGTCTCTTTTAGCGATTTACCTCAGAAAAGCAGGACATAGCATCACGGTCTTTGACAGGCGTCCGGATATCCGAACCGTCGAATTTTCCGGGCGCTCCATCAACCTTGCCATGAGCAACAGGGGCTGGAACGCTTTGGCCGAGGTTGGTATTGAAGATGCCATCCGCAAAATCGGGCTGCCGCTGGACAAGCGGGCCATGCATGTTATTGATAAACCGGTTTACTTCCAGAAGTACGGGAAGGAAGGGGAAGCGATCTGGTCTATTTCAAGGGGTGTACTGAATCGGACCATGATAGACCTTGCGGAAGCGGCGGGGGTTGAATTCCGGTTCAATGAAAAGGTATGGGATGTAAACCTCCCCGAAGCCCAGTTGTATACGGGGGAAAGTGAAAAGGCGGAGTGGAAGGAATACGGCTATGACATAATTTTTGGCTGCGACGGGGCTTTTTCCAGGATACGCCATAAAATGCAGCGCCACAGCCGCTTTGATTACAGCCAGGATTTTATAGATGTAGGCTACAAGGAACTCACCATAACCCCAAACCCGGACGGGAGTCATAAATTAGATAAAAATTCGTTCCATATCTGGCCGCGGGGCCGGTTTATGTTTATTGCCATGCCCAACCTGGACGGCAGTTTTACGTGTACCTTGTTTTTGCCTTTTGAGGGGGAGGTTTCCTTTGAAAGCATAACCAGCAAGGAAGAAGCCAGGGAATTCTTCTCCTATTATTTTCCGGATGTGACAGGGGATATTGAGAACCTGGCCGGGGATTTCTTCCGGAACCCCACGAGCGCCATGGTGACCATGAAATGTTATCCCTGGACCTACTGGGACAAAGTAGCCCTTGTAGGCGATTCCGCCCATGCGGTAGTGCCTTTTTACGGGCAGGGTATGAATGCGGGTTTTGAAGATATCTATGAACTGGATAAACTGATGCAGCAATATGGGGACCAATGGGGGCTTATCTTTCAGGAATACCAGAAGATCAGGAAGCCAAATGCCGATGCCATAGCCGAACTCAGCTACCGCAATTTTATAGAAATGAGCAGTAAAACGGCAGATCCGCTATTTTTGCTCCAGAAAAAAATCGAAAAGCATTTTGCCCAAAAGTACCCGGAACTCTGGGTGCCGGTCTATTCCAGGGTAACGTTTTCAGATAGGCCCTATACGGAAGCCCTCGCTATAGGGGATGAGCAGGAAACAATCATGAAGCAGGTTATGAAAATGCCCCGGATAGCAGAAAAATGGGATAGCCCGGAAGTGGAAAAAAAGATTCTGAAGCTATTGAGGCCATAAAAAAAAGGCCGCGTACCAAATGGTACAGGGCCTTTAATCAAAAGAATTCCCCGGGCTACCTCTCCTCTGGAGAGGTCGAAACCGCCTAAGCGGTTTCGGGTGAGGAGAAATTATATTTTTGAGAACAACTTGTGCATCTTCTCCTGTTCTTCTTCAGCCAGGATAGGATCGACCAGGATTCGGCCGCTGTGTTCATCGGTAATGATCTTTTTCCGGGAGGCTATCTCCACCTGAACCTGTGGCGGAATGGTAAAGAAAGAACCACCGGAAGCACCCCTTTCAATAGGCACCACTGCCAATCCGTTCTTTACGTTGTTCCGTATCCGTTTATAGGCCTGGATAAGGCGGTCTTCGATTTGTTTTTCAAATTTTTCCGATTTGGCAAGGAGTTCCTTTTCCTCCTTTGCAGTTTCGGACAGGATGGCGTCCAATTCGCTTTTCTTGTGTTTCAGGTGTGACTCCCGTTCCGTTAAGCGTTCCTTGGTTTCGGCGATGACCTCTTTTTTCTGGTCGATCTGCGCCTTGAATTCCTTTATATTTTTTTCTGCCAGCTGGATTTCCAGTTCCTGGAATTCCACTTCTTTGGCCAGGGAATTGAATTCCCTGCTGTTCCGGACATTTTTTTGCTGGTCGGCATATTTCTTAATCAGGACCTTTGATTCGTCGATCAGGTTTTTCTTGGCTGTAATCTCGTAATTTACGGTTTCCAAATCAGTTTTGAGCTTGTCCATTCGGGTTCTCAGGCCCAATACTTCATCTTCCAGGTCCTGGACTTCCAATGGGAGTTCGCCCCGAACATTCCTGATTTCGTCAACCCTGGAGTCGATCAATTGCAGGTCATACAATGCCCTTAACTTTTCCTCTACCGTTATTTCTGTTTTTATAGCCATATTTAAAAATACTTGATGGGATTTGTTTTACTCTCGGATAAAGAGATTGCAAAATTAGGCATTTTTTTCGTAAGAAAGTCAACCAGCAGGTTTTTTGTAAACTGCTCAGTTTCATAGTGCCCAAGGTCTGCTATTACCAGTTTCCCTTCCGCTTCAAAAAACTGATGGTAACGGATATCGGAAGTGACGAAAAAATCAGCCCCGGCAGACTTTGCAGCCCCTATGGCAAAGGCCCCGCTGCCGCCCAGGACAGCAATTTTTTGCACCTGTTTTCCCAAAAGGACGGAATGCCGGATGACGGATGCGTGCATCCGTTCCTTTAGCAGCTCCAGGAAATCCTTTTCCGTAACCGGCTCGTGGAGCATCCCCACCATCCCCATCCCACTGTACTGATGGGCATTCCGGAGCTCATAGGTTTCAAAGGCCACTTCTTCATAAGGATGGTTTTGGAACAAAGCCTCCAGGATGGAAGCTTCCTTTGCCAGGGGATAGGTTATATGTACCTGTGTTTCTTCTTCAAAATGTATTTCCCCTTTTTTGCCGACTACGGGATTGCTCCCGCTTCCAGGTTTAAAACTTCCAAGGCCTTCGGATGTAAAACTGCAGTTGCTGTAATTGCCGATGGATCCGGCGCCGGCTGCGAACAGCGCATCCAACAGCCCCCGGGCAGCTGCCTTCGGCACATAGGTGGTCAGCTTCCTGAGGGTGCCTTTTTTCGGGATGAGGATCCCGGCACCGGTAATTCCGAGGACCTCACATATTTTGGCGTTGACCCCCCGGGATGAATTATCGAGCGCGGTATGCATACTGTATATCGCGATTCCCTCTTGTATAGCCTTCAGCACTACCCGTTCCACATAGGTGGCCCCGGTAATTTTTTTTAATCCTGAAAAAATAATGGGATGGAAACTCACGATGAGGTTACAGTTCTTTGAAACTGCTTCGTCCACTACATTTTCCAGGGTGTCAAGCGTTACGAGTATCCCGGTGACTTCCTGGTTTTGGTTCCCTACCAGCAGCCCTACATTGTCAAAATCTTCCGCATCCCCCAGGGGGGCAAGTTCTTCGAGGATATCCGTGACTTCTTTGACAATCATTTTGCTGGTTTTAAGGGTTCCAAAGATAAAATATTATAATTTCGTGACTCATGCAACTGCTCAGAAAAATAGCTTTTCCTTTTTCGGTATTGTATGCCCTGGTAGTCTGCCTGCGCAATGTTTGTTACGACCTCGGTATTTTCAGTTCCAAAACCTTTGCAACCCCCACCATCAGTGTTGGCAACCTCAGTGTTGGAGGCACCGGGAAAACCCCCATGGTGGCCCTGTTGATCAGCCTGTTACGGGATTCACACAAGCTGGCCGTTTTAAGCAGGGGATACGGGCGAAAAACAAAGGGCTTCGTATTGGCTAGTCCGGAAAGCACCGCAACGGAAATAGGGGACGAGCCCCTTCAGTTGAGCCAGGCATTTCCCGATATCACAGTTGTGGTCGATGAAGACAGGCAGCGGGGCATCAGCACCCTGGAAACAATGGTACGACCCGGCCTCATCCTGTTGGATGATGCTTTTCAGCACCGGAAGGTAAACCCATCCGGGGCCATCCTCCTGACGGCTTATCACAACCTCTATCCTGATGACTGGTATCTGCCAACCGGTTCGCTTCGCGATTGTAAAAGTGCAGCGCGGCGGGCAGACCTGATCGTGGTGACCAAATGCCCTGCAGACTTCGGGGAGAAAGAGCGACAATTGGTAATCCGAAAATTGCGGCCCCGGGAGGGGCAAACGGTGCTCTTCAGTTCCCTTGAATATGATACCGTGGCAAAAGGGCTTAAGGCAAACCTGCCGTTGCATGAACTGAAAGCGAAGCAGCTAACGCTGGTTACAGGGATAGCTGACCCGAAACCGCTGGTGGTTTACCTGGAGGCGGAAGGGTTTCATTTTGAGCACCTGGCCTACCGGGACCACCATATTTTCAATGAAAAGGAAGTTGGAATCCTCAAGGGTAAACCATGTGTGCTCACAACGGAAAAGGATTTTATGCGACTGAGGGGAAATGTGCCCGGACTCTATTACATCCGGGTAGGACACCGCTTCCTTTTTGACGGGCTGTCAAGGATGGAAGCGTGGCTGGCATCCCTATGATGCAGATTTATTAAGTTTGTGCTCCATAATATTTTCCCCGATTTTTTGGTAGAATACCTCCGGTTTGAAGGGTTTGGTCACCACATCATTGCAGCCTGCCGCATAGAAATTTTCCAGGCTATCGTCCAATGAAATGGCTGTTAATGCAATAATGGGGATATTCTTGTCAAATTTGCGTATCTGTATGGTGGCCTCCACCCCGCTGATCCCCGGCATGTGGATATCCATGAGGATGCCATCATAATCGTTCTTTCTGGTAAGGTCTATGGCTTCCGTACCATTGCTGGCTATATCGCAACGTATATCTTTTTTGCTCAGCATTTTGCTGGTGATCACCTGGTTGATCTTATTGTCTTCCACCACCAGGAGGAAGAGCCCGGCAAGTTCATATTCTTTGTGCTTGAGTTCAAATGGGATATCATCCACAAGGCTGGTCTTGCTTTTGAGGTTGAGCTCAAAGTAGAAGGTACTGCCTTTCCCAAGTTCACTTTTAAGGTAAATCTTACTGTCGAATAACCCCAAAAGGCTCTTCACGATCGTGAGCCCTAAACCGGTGCCGCCATATTCCCTGTTGATCTGCACGGATCCCTGCTCAAAACTGTCAAATATATTTTCCTGCTGATCCATGGAAATCCCGATTCCATTGTCCTTGACCTCAAAATAGATGATTACATCCTCCTCCACCTTTTCCTGTAGCCTGGCTGTGACAACAACCTCCCCTTGTCTGGTGAACTTAAGGGCATTGCCTATTAAATTCATGAATACCTGGGACAGCTTTAGCGGATCGCTCATCAGGTGGCCCGGGATATGGTTGTCATAATTGAGTATCAACGTTGTTTTGTTTTCTTTGGCGGTCTGTTGCAGGGAGTTGATTACTTCTGTGAGTACTTTTTTCAGGCTGAATTCAATGGCTAAGGGTTCCAGTTTATCTGCATCGATCTTGTTTATCTGCAGGATGTCATTTATAAAATTCAAAAGGTAATCCCCTGAAAACTTGAGGGATTTCAGGTGATCCTTCTGGTTTTCACTGGGGTTTTCCTCCAGGAGCAGGTGCGTAAGTCCGGTTACGGCATACAGGGGGGTCCTGAGTTCATGGCTGACAGTGGACAAAAAGTTGGTCTTGGCCTCCATGGCCTGCACTGCTGCATCCCTTGCCGCCTGAAGTTCCCTGTTCTTGGTTTGTAACAGGTCGTTGGTCTTCAATTTGATCTGGTTGTTCCGGTACAGGGAAACGGCCAGCAGGGATATGATGGTCAGAAAGGCGGAAGTCAGTATTGCCGTGATCTCGGACCGGTTGACGTTGGCATTTAATTCTTCAATTTTTTCGTCTTGTTTGCGGATCACTTCCGTCATCATCTCAAACTGGATCCGATCTGCCGTTTTGACCTCTGTCTCGACCTTTTCGATTGTAAAAAGGGAATCCTTCAGATGCAGCAGGTTCTGGCTATAGACCAATGACTGGTCATATCGCTTCATCATTTCGAAGGTATTTACCAGCTGTTGGTTGGCTTCAATGATTTCCCGGATAAATTTATAGGTCTTGGCGAGGGAAAGTGCATTCTGGCTATTTTCAACGCTCTCCGCATAGTTTCCCTGTTTAAAATTAAGCCTGCCCAGGCCCAGGTAGGCTTTGGTCATTAAATATTCCTTTTCAAAGAGGTCCGAATTGGCGAGGAGGGAATTGAAATTGGTGCTCGCACTTTCATATTTCTCGATACTGAGATAAATATCACCTTCAAGCAACAGGATATTATTCAGCAGGTTCCTGTCATTGCTCAGGGCTTTGGCCTCATTCAACACATAAATAGCCATAAAATTATTTCCGCTGTTATACAGCAGTAAGGCCTCAATGAATTTGTGGATAGCGTGGCCGTGTGGATATTCGAGCCCGTTCAGGAGTACTGTAGACCGGTCCCAGTAAAAGATAGACCTGTCTTTATTGTCGAGTTCCAGGTTCAGGAGGGCGAAGGCATGGAAACAATCCACCAGTCCTTTTACGTTTTCATTTTCTTCGGCTGCTGCAGCGGCTTTATCAAGCGCTTCAAGGGCCTTCTCTATTTGGTTCTCATTTTTAAAAACCCTGCTCTCATTGATATAGGATTCCACCGTCCGGTTTTGCTTCAGGGTATCCTGGGCCACGAGGCCGGGCACCATAGCGGTCAGGGCCAGGACAAAAAGCCAGGCTCTAATTCCGGAATGTTTGGTAATGCCTCTCAAACGTATCTTTTTATGATCAATAGGTTTATAACATCTATAATCCGGCAGCAATACCCTGTTTCGTTATCATACCATCCAATGATCTTAACCATCTTTCCAATAACGGAAGTCATCAGAGAATCAAACGTACAGGAAAAACAACTATTGTTTATATCTATAGAAACTATTGGGTCTTCCGTGTAATTCAGTATGTTTTTTAACTCATTCCGGGAAATGCTGTTAAAAATATCATTTATTTCTGGTATGGAGGTAGCTTTTTTTACATTCAGGGTGATGTCTGACAGGGAACCGTTGGGAACGGGGACCCTGATACCACAGCCCCCTATGGCACTGGACAGGTGGGGAAATATACGGGTGAGCGCCTTTGCCGCACCTGTTGTGGTGGGTACGATGGACTGTGAGGCTGCCCGGGCCCTCCTCAGATCCCTATGCGGGCTGTCATGAAGGCTTTGATCGGAGGTATAGGAATGTACCGTGGTAATATAGGCCTGCTCAACCCCAAAATAATCATCCATCACCTTGATCATGGGAGCCGCATTATTGGTGGTGCAGGAGGCGTTGGATATTATGTGGTCCTCCTTGTTTAAAATACCTTCATTTACGCCCATTACGATCATTTTAATGGAATCTTCTATGGGGGGAGAAGTGAGGATCACTTTTTTAGCACCATTCACCAAATGGAAGTTCAGGTCGCTGGCAGCCTTTATTTTACCGGTAGCTTCCACCACGATATCCACCTTGTAATCTGCCCAGGGAATGTTCCTGGGGTGTGGTATATTCAGCAGGGCGACCGCCACATTATGAACGAGCAATCCGTGGTCCGTGTGGCGTACATCGCCCTTGAAAACACCATGTATGCTATCGTATTTAAGCAGGTGGGCCAGGGTTCTGCTGTCTGCCAGGTCATTGATGGCTGTAACGGTGATATGGGGCTGGTCTTGCAATAACCGGAACAGTGTACGCCCAATCCTTCCGAACCCGTTGATCCCAATATTGATATTTTTCATTTGGAGCTATTTCGTAGGTCACCGCGTCTGCCCGTAAGTTGCCTTGCCGGGCACTGT
>JBGTLT010000095.1:0-23446 GCA_041743975.1 Zeaxanthinibacter sp. | reverse complement strand
ATTTATATTTATCTGATACACATAAGGTTATGTATTCCTACGAAGGTAGTATTATATAAGATTTACCTTACTTATTGGCCAGATTATGATAAATTGAGTAGAATGTGTACCATTTCTGACCATCCATACGCAATATGCACCTATTGGCACAATTTAAGTCAATGCCCGTTCTCACTGAGTCAATTTTTGAGTATCTTACCTTAATATTCAAGCCACAATGCTGCAAGCCGTAATTGTTGATGATGAGATCAAGGCACTTCAAAGTCTTTCCTGGGAATTGACCAATTTCAGTGATGAAATCAATGTGGTTTCTTCCTTTACCGATCCTTTTGAAGCCCTTCAATATTTGGATTCCAATACCCCGGACTGCTTGTTCCTCGACATCGAAATGCCAACGATGGACGGCTTCCAGTTTATTCAAAAACTGAAAAATAAGGATTTCCCGGTGGTCATTACAACGGCCTATAACCAGTATGCCATTAAAGCCCTGAAGAATGAGGCCATAGATTACCTCCTTAAACCCATAGATACGGATGATTTGAGGGATACCATCGCAAAAATCAAGAAACACAACGCCAAAAACTTCAGTGCGGAAAGGCTCGAAAAATTATTGCTCAGGTTCAATTCCAATCCGGCTCATAGGAAAATTACATTTAATACTGATGGCAAACTGCTCTTTATGAGTAGTGATGAGATCTTGTATGCCGAATCCGATGGTAATTACACCACAATATTCTTAACGGACGGGCAGAAGATTGTCCTGACCAAAAAATTAAAGGAGGTCAATGAAATTCTTCCCGGAGATTCATTTTTCCGCATACACAACTCCTACATAATAAACCTGACCAAGATCAAGGAGTTTTTAAAAACCGATGGATACGTGGTCCTGCAATCCAACCATAAAATACCGGTCTCCCGTCAAAAAAAGTCCGATTTTCTGGACATGTTATAAGCTGTTTTTTTATGAGTTTAACGCGAGTCAAGACAACATGCCTTCTTTTCTTACTGGCCTGGCAATGCGCATTGGCCCAGAATATACCGGCATCTTTCCGAAAAACAGTGGACAGTCTTATCCGCGCCTCTCCCAAAACCTATAAGGAACTGGATGGGGCACTGCGGCCTAACCGGAGGGATAGCACCCTCATGAAATACTTCCTGCTGGAAGCTGCCAAATCCAAATATTTTGACGGGCAGTCCTATGCATATAACCAATTGGGTACCAAATACAGGAACATTTCCGAGTTCTATCGTGCCATAGAATTGCATCATAAGGGGCTGGAAGCAGCGGAAGATGCCCATAACCTTGAATTTCGGATATTCAGCCTCAACATGCTTGCCGTGGCCTATCGCCGGCTGGATGCCATTAAGACCGCACTCGATTATAGTCAGGAAGCCCTGGAACTGGCGGAAAAAATTGAGAATCCATCGGAAGGTATCAAAAGGAGTATAAATGTCTCCCTTAACAGTATTGGGAACATTTATATTTCCCTGAAGCAGTACGACCTGGCTGTGGAACAATTCAGGACCTCCCTGAAACTGGAAGAGGAATTGGGCAATCTCCAGGGAATCGCCATTAACCACCAGAATATCGGGGAATGCATGGAAGAACAGGGCCGATTGGATGAAGCCCTTAAAAGTTACAGGACCTCCCTTGCCTATAATGAGGAAAATGATTCGGACTATGGGAAGGCGATCTGTAAAAACAGCATTGCCCAGATCTACATCAAGCAAAACAAACTGCAGGAAGCCTTGCAGATTTTAGAGCCTACCCTGTTAGCTGCTGAAGCTACCGGTGACAAACATGTCATTGCAGGAGTCCTTATCAACCTGGGGTGGGTACATACCAGGCTCAATCGCTATCAGGAAGCCTCACAATACCTCGATGAAGGTCGCACTATGTCCTTAAACCATAACCTCCCGATCTACCTAACCAAGAGCTATATGCTGCTTTCTGATCTCGCCTCCCAAAAGGGAGAAGACAATAATGCACTGGATTATTACAAAAAGGCAAAAGATATCGAAGAAAGTATTACCAATGAAGTGAACTTCAGTTATGTGAATGATGTGATCATCCGATATGATTCCCAGAAAAAGAGCAATCAAATTGAAGTCCTTGCCAAACAAAACGAGATTGTTGAGTTAAAACTGCGCCGCAACCAGAACATATTACTCGTAAGTGCCCTGCTACTGGCTTTATTCACGTTGATTCTCTATATTTTATACCGGCAATATCAGTTAAAAAGCGATAAAAAGATGCTCACCCTGGAACAAAGTATGCTCCGAAGCCAGATGAACCCGCACTTTTTGTTCAATTCCCTGAATTCCATAAAGCTTTACATTATCAACAACGAACAAAAAAACGCGGTACACTACCTCAATAAATTCTCCAAACTGGTCCGAAAGATACTGGAGGCCTCTTCCCTCAAGGAAATTCCGCTGGCAGAGGAACTGGAAACCGTGGAATTGTACATGAATATAGAAAATATCCGTTTTTCCAACGAGATCCATTTTGATATAAATGTGTGTGACGCGGTAGACCCCCATCTCATAAAAATCCCATCCCTTATCCTCCAGCCCTTTCTGGAGAATGCCCTGTGGCATGGACTTTCCTCTAAAGAAGGTGCAAAACATATCGAGGTCCATGTTTGCCGTGAGAAAAGCGGCTTTATTCAAATTGCGATAACCGATAACGGTATTGGCAGGGCGATGTCTGAAAAACTGAAGGAAAGCAGGGTTCTCAAACGAAAGTCGGTAGGTATTGATATTACAAAGGAGCGGCTGGCTAATTTTTCCAGGGATTACCAGGGTTCATTTAACGTGGAAATAAATGACCTCTATGATCCCGAAGGAAATTCAGCCGGCACCCGGGTCGTCCTTCATATCCCCACTATCTGAGATGCTTTGCAGCTACCTTTTCCAACGCCGCATACCACCCTTTCCCAAATTTTCGGATCAGCGCATCCTTCACAAATTTGAATACGGGAACCTGTAGTTCCGTACCCAGGGCACAGGCGGGATCACAAATATGCCATTTGTGGTAATTCACAGCGGTGAATTCCTTGTATTCTTTTACACGCACAGGGTATAAATGACAGGAAACCGGCTTTTTCCATTTGGTAGCACCATTGCTAAAAGCCTCTTCCAATCCACATTTTACAACCCCCGTCTCAGAAAAGACCACATAGGCACACTCACTATTGTTGACCAGGGGCGTTTCCCATTCACCATCCTCCCCTTTTATAAATGCCCCTTGCTTATCAATGGCAGCAATGCCTTCAGGCCGCAGGAATGGCTTCACATCCCTGTAAATGTCTACCAGGATCTCCGTTTCTTTTTCCTCCAACGGTGCCCCGGCTTCCCCGTCAACACAACAGGCCCCCTTACATGCGTGGAGATTGCATACAAAATCAGTATTGATTATATCTTCAGACACTAAAGTTTTACCCAGTTTAAACATCAATTTTATTTCAAGTCGCAAAGATACTTTTTTGCAGACACCCACCACATTATTTTGCAGGGAGCACCCTTAGAAATTGAATTAAGCTGTACCTTTGCCGGCTAATTTATGGCTATGACATTTAATTTTAATCTCAGGGAAATAGCATCTGCAAGTATGATCCTCTTTGCAGTAATTGATATTGTGGGCAGCATCCCTATCATCATCAGTTTAAAAAGTAAGGTTGGCCATATACAATCCGGTAAAGCCACTATCGTTGCAGCCAGTATTATGGTGGCTTTTCTGTTCATTGGGGAGGAAATACTCAATCTTATCGGGATCGATGTCAATTCCTTCGCCGTTGCCGGCTCCTTTGTACTGTTCTTCCTGGCCATCGAAATGATCCTGGGGGTGGTCCTTTATAAGGATGACCATCCGGAAAGTACTTCGGTCGTTCCCATAGCATTTCCGCTGATAGCCGGGGCGGGTACCATGACCTCCCTACTCGCGCTCAGGGCCGAATATCACGTTGAGAACATCATTATCGCTATTGTCGTAAATGTTATATTTGTATATCTTGTTTTGAAATCATCCGGAAAGATTGAGCGGGTATTGGGCAATAGCGGATTAAGCATCATCCGAAAGGTTTTTGGGGTAATCCTGATGGCCATCGCGGTCAAATTGTTCACCACAAATATCAATCAGCTTTTCTAGGCAGTACAGCAAGGGTTTTCGACCTCCCCGGAGGAGCGGGCCGGGGCAATGCCCCTCGGAATACTTTAAAGTAAATCGTATCGTATGAATAAGCCGTTTACTGTTATATTATTAATATTCGCAATCGGCCTGATCGTATATAATACTACGCTGATCGATTTCCAGGACCCCTTACATGGCAATAGTATCATCGCTATAATTGGGATTGTCGCCTCGTTATGTGCAATCGCGCTCTTATTGATATATATCACTTCTAAAAAGATCGAAAAAAAAATAAAGGACAACTGAACTGCCTGTCCTCCTTACTGGAAGCTGCTCAATTTATATACCTTTAAGGGGTATGAGAATCCATTGGTTTCCAGTATTCCTGTCACTGCTTTCCCTGCACCCCTGTATCTCCCAGGTAAATTCCCCGGAAAAGAGCAGGGTGCTGGATTCTATACCTGTCAATGCCAATTCCTCTGAAAATTTTGCACTCTACCTCCCGGGGGAATATTCTGAAAATGAGCTTTCTGCCATCCTTTTTATTTTTGACCCTGCCGGCAGGGGCAGGTTAGGCGTTGAAAATTTTATTGAAATTGCTGAGAAATACAATTTTATCCTGATATGTTCCAACCAGGTTAAAAATGGCCCTTATGAAACCAACCTGGCCATGACGGAGCGACTTTTTGAACATGTATTTTCCCACTTCAATATTGACCCCAATAGGATTTATACAACCGGATTTTCAGGGGGGTCCCGACTTGCAATGACCATAGCGGTACTCTCAGGTGCCATACAGGGGGTGGTTGGATGCGGGGCCGGATTCTCAGGCAATACCATGTACCTCCCTACCCAGGCGAGTAATTTTTCCTTTGCCGGGTTGGTAGGCGAACGCGATATGAATTATCAGGAAATGTTTAAGGCAACGCAATGGCTGTCAACCATCGGGCTGCCCAATGAACTGTTTACCTACGAGGATGGCCATAACTGGCCGCCATCGGAACAATTGATGAGGGCGTTCGACTGGATGGAACTCCAGGCATTCAAAAAAGGGATCAAAAAAAAGGATGACGATGTCATCTACTCAACTTTTGAAAAGGATATGCGGATTGCCCGGCAATTTGAAGAGGAGGAAAAGATGGTACCGGCTGTAACAGAATACAAAAGGATACTCCGTAATTATCAGGGATACTTTAACCTGGACACCCTAACGGCCAGGGTTCAGGCCCTTAAAAAAACTAAATCCTTTAAGACCGGCAACAGGGACCGGGAACGCATTGTCAATTTGGAGGATACCCTTTCCGCCAGGTATTTGAAAAAATTCCAGGAAGACCTCAGTGCCGGCCTCAGCAGCGATAATTTTAAATGGTGGCAAAAACAAATCGGGAAACTAGATACGGATTACGTAAATAGCGATCGGTTCCTTTTGCAGCAAATGGGCAGGCGCCTGCGGTATCAACTGTATGCCCTTGCAGTGGAATCCTTTGAAAACCACGTTAGGAACATGGCAATAGAAAAAGCGATATACTGTGCCCGGTTCCTGGTGCTGCAGGAGCCCAAAAACCCTAATTTCCATTTTATCGCAGCAAGGGGGTTTGCCACATTAAACTTAATCGATCAATCCCTGTCCCATCTGGAACAGGCGGTGGAAAACGGGTGGGATGACCGGGCTGCACTGGCCGATACAAAGGAATTCCTCAGGCTGCGGCAAAATCCCAGGTTCCGGGAACTGTTGCTGAAATTTTGATTTGTCTGATCAGCAGGATCTAATGGAGGATAGCAGGCTTTTTGGCCACCCTGAGGTTGGCCAACCTGTCCATTGCTACTATTTTTTTAAGCATGGGGTCTTCCATTGCCCCGATCTGGGCCTGAAGGTTTGCCGAAAAAAGTTGTTCCGCAAGCGCGGCTTTTATGTACAGTTTTAATTTATCCTCAAAATCATAAAAATTCAGTCGGATATTACTGGCGACAGCATAATCAACAAATTTTTCAAAAAGGATATCATCAATCCTGAATTCCGTTACAAACCGCTGGCTGCTGTAATCACCATACCGTTTCCTGTCTTCCTCAAGATGGTCGAATATGAAGCGTGATAAGAACCCAAAACTTCGCAGGCTTTCAATCTCCTCTTCCTCATTGGTGCCGATAGGGACAAACACATCCGGTATGATCCCCCCGCCACCATAGACCACCTTTCCTTTCGGGGTAGTAAATTTTAACGAATCCCTTACCTTAATACTGTCTACCGAAACCAATTCGCCGCTTTGATAGCGCTCGGTGAATTTCTGATAGTAATCTTTGGTGCCGTTGTGATAATCTTTCTGAATGGATCGCCCGGAAGGGGTGTAATAACGGGATACGGTAAGCCTGACTGAAGATCCGTCCCCCAATTCCATTTCCCGCTGCACCAACCCTTTTCCAAATGACCTTCGGCCGATGATGGTGCCTATATCATTGTCCTGCAAGGCCCCGGCAATAATCTCACTGGCAGATGCGGAGCGCTCATTGATCAATACATATACCGGTTTGTCTTCAAAGCTGCCTTTCCTGGTAGCATAGCTCTTTTCTATAGTGCCTTTCTTATTTTTCGTGAAAAGTATGAGCATTCCGTCCTGCAGGAATTCATCCGCCATCTGTTCAGCAATACTGAGGTACCCTCCGGGATTGTCCCTGAGGTCCAGTGCCAGCTTTTTGGCACCCTGTTTCCTCAGACTACCCAAAGCTGCCACAAACTCATTATACGTTGTTTCCGCAAAACGGTTTACTTTAATATATCCGATCTCCGGGGTCAGCATATAATAGGCTTCCACGCTTTTAATGGGGATATGGTCTCGTTTTACATTCACGGTAAATGACCTGTTTTCCGATTTGCGGTACACCTTTAATTTTACGGTAGACCCTATTTGCCCCTTTAATTTATTCACCACCTCATCACTGCGAAACCGTTTCCCGAACAGGGTGTCCGTTTCTGCGAGGAGGATCCGGTCCCCGGCCCGAATGCCTTTGACATAACTGGGGCCCTTTTCGATCGTCCTGATAACCGATATGGTATCCTTGATCATATAAAAACTGATTCCGATTCCAACAAAGTCACCTTTCATGTTTTCAGAAACCTTTTCCATTTCATCCCTGGGAATATAAACAGAATGCGGATCGAGTTTATCGAGGATATTGTTCACGGTAATATCAACTATGCTGTCTGTATTGATGTCATCCACATATTCATAGTCAATGTAATCGATAAGCCGGTTCAGCTTATCTTTTTTGGAATTGGTGGTAAACAGTTTTTCGTGGCTATCATTGAAATGGAGCTTCCCGCCAACAAAAATGCCTATGGCAAGCGCCAGGGCTATGATGGTAGGCATTATATAATAATATTTCTTCATTGGAACCAAGCCAAATTATACCACATTTTCAATTACAGGCAGGTAAGCCAGGGACACTCCCGCCTTTTTCAGAAACTGTAGGCCAGAGTTATCTTTGTAAGCCACCTGGTATACTACACGTTTTATACCAGACTGGTGGATCAGCTTACTGCATTCCCGGCAGGGTGACAAGGTTATGTATAAAGTGGCACCTTCACATGATTGGGTAGAGGATGCAACTTTAGAAATTGCATTGGCTTCGGCATGCAGCACATACCATTTTGTATAGCCTTCCTCATCCTCACACTTATTTTCAAACCCTGTGGGAGTACCGTTATACCCGTCGGAGATAATCATCCGGTCGCGCACAATGATGGCCCCAACCTGCTTTCTTTTGCAATATGACAATTTGCCCCATTCAAAGGCCATCCGCAGATAGGCCCTGTCATATTTTTCCTGTTTGCTTTCTTTCACCTGGGCAGTATCCTTATAATAAATCAATTCTCGCAAAGCACTAATATACCGGCTTTGCCAAAGCCCTACAACCTAAAACGGTTAATTTTGTATTAAATCCGATATCCTGCAATATCTGTAAATATCGCAGAGGATCACCTACCCTGATCCCTTTCGTGCTGCCGTATTTACAGTAAGCTTACCATGGGAAGGACCTTACCAGCATCGGAAGGGTCAACACGGCAATGACGCCTGAACCAACCCCGATAAAAACAGCATGTCTGACATTACCGAAACTTTTCACAAACTGTGCCAGGATTAGGACTCCAAAAATAATAAGTATCTGGGAAATTTCAATCCCGGTTGCAAACCCGGTTAAGGGGATTGCCTTTTCTAATTCCGCGGCCAGGAGCATATTGAAATAATTTGAAAATCCAAAGCCGTGGATTAACCCAAAGAATGTTGTGGCCGCAAGTTGCGCAATCCAGTTATTGGCAACTATCGCTTTCCGTAAATTGACGAGGTTCAGGACTGCAGTCAAAAGGATGGTCACCGGGATTAAAAACTCAATCAGGTCTGCAGCTACCCGTACTATGCCATACACAGACAAGGCCAGGGACACAGAATGGGCCAGTGTAAACAGGGTAGCCAGCACTACTATCTTTCTCCATTTTGTAAAATTAAAAGGGAGGGCAAGCGCACACAGGAACAATATATGGTCCAGTGCATAGGGGTCGAGGACATGGTTCAGCCCCAGTTTACAATAAAACAAGAATTCGGACATAGATTTTCTTTGCTGCCCTGTTTAAGGGCCCGGCTCAGTATTGGTTTATCATAGTATAAGCATCAAACGCGTATTGGTTACAGGCCCCGTTCCCCCTGTATTTGCTCGTATGCCTTCTGAACCTGCTTGAATTTTTCCTCAGCCCCGTTCTTAATTGCTTCATTCTCTGTATTCACCCTGTCCGGATGATATTTTTTGGCCATGGTACGGTATGCCCGCTTAACTTCTTCATCCGTTGCAGTCCGTTCAATTTCCAGGATTTTATAGGAATTGTCCACAGATTTGACAAACATGGCCATAATGCTTTCAAAATCGCTACTCCCCAATTTAAGGTACCCGGCAATTTCCCTTATTTTTTCTGTTTCTGCCACGCTAACATTGCCATCCGCATTAGCGATTGCAAACAGGAAATGCAGCAATTGAAGTCGAACTTCATAGCGGGTCCTCACATTCAGGAACGCGCAGATACGTTCGGCGGAGATCTCCCTCTTTTTGATGACCTCATTAAATGTCCTGAAAATGGCGTTGGAACGCTCCTTGCCATAGGTGCTCAGGAAGTATTGGCGGACATAGTCCAGTTCACGCTGGCTAACCTGCCCGTCGGCCTTTATCACAACTGAGCACAGGGACAGCAGGTTTAGTTCAAAATCAGCAGGTGATACCTGCTGCCTTGTCATATCCTGAAATATGGATTTCGGGCCATTCCCCCTGCTGAAATTATCTATAAAACTTCCTATCAGAAATCCTGCTATTGCCCCCGGGAACCGAAAAAGGAAATAGCCAAGTATCGCGGCAAACCATTTGATCATAATGCATTCAAAATTTTCGCAAAGATAGGTTATTACACCTGAAAATTATGGCAGTTGGGAAGTTAAGCTTTTGCCTGGAAATGCGACAAATTGGTTATCTTTGTACTATCTAAAATAATTAAAGAAAAGTTTATGTACCCAGCAGAATTAGTAAAACCCATGAGAGAAGACCTGGCATCCGTCGGGTTTGAAGAATTATATACGGCAGATGACGTGGAAAAGGCCATCCATCAGTCTGGCACTACCCTGGTGGTTGTGAACTCCGTTTGTGGATGTGCGGCCGCCAATGCAAGGCCTGCGGCCAAATTGAGTTTGCAGCATTCCAAGAAACCAGATCATCTTATTACGGTCTTCGCAGGTGTCGATACCGAAGCGGTTAATGCCGCCAGGAACCTGATGGTCCCGTTTCCCCCATCTTCCCCCAGTATGGCACTGTTCAAGGATGGCGAACTTGTCCATATGATCGAACGGCACCATATTGAAGGGAGACCTGCTGAGCTTATTGCTGAAAATCTGACGGAAGCCTATAACGAATTCTGTTGATCCGGCTCCAGTATATGGGATAATTACAAAAGAATCAAAATAATGCCGCTCAGCAATGGGCGGTTTTTTATTTTTGTGATATGCGGAAAATATTGGCATACCCACTCTCTGTCCTATACCTGGTTTTTTTTGGACTGATCCTCCTACTATTTCATCCTGTACAATGGGTGTGCCACCGTGTATTTGGGTATGAGGCACACAAAAAGAGTGTAGGCATCCTCAATTTATGCCTGATGCGATGCACCCACATACTCGGCACAACGTATACCTTTGACAACCCATATAAAATTCCATTTAACAGGCCGTTGATCATTGTCGCCAACCACCAGAGCATGAATGATATCCCCCCCATCATCTGGTATATGCGGGCGTTCCATCCCAAATTCGTCAGCAAGCAGGAATTGGGCAAGGGGATTCCCAGCGTTTCCTATAACCTCCGGCACGGGGGATCCGCACTTATCAACAGAAAAGACAGCAGACAAGCCCTGGTAGCAATTTCCAAACTGGGCAAGTATATAGAAAAAACCCATCGCAGTGCAGTTATATTCCCGGAAGGGACCAGGAGCAGGACCGGTCACCCGAAAAGGTTTCAGCCCACCGGGTTGAAAATTCTGATGAAAAATGCCCCCTCTGCCCTGGTGGTACCCATCAGTATCAACAACTCCTGGAAAATGATGCGCTATGGAAAATTTCCGTTTGGGATTGGTAACCACCTAAGATTTAGGGTACACAAGCCATTAGAGATCGGCAGTGACCTGGACGGCCTTATTTCACAAGTTGAGCAACAAGTAACCGGGGGAGTAAATTCTTTTTGATGAGCGATTCGGCAATAGTAGAACATACCATTGAATTTGTAAAAGATACCCTCAAAAATATGGAAGGGGGGCACGACTGGTTCCACATCCAACGGGTATTCCGGAATGCAATCCTGATCGCAAAGGAGGAGGAAACAGATATACTGGTGGTAAGCCTGGCAGCGCTTTTGCACGATATAGCCGATTCCAAATTCCATGATGGGGATGAAAACCGGGGTCCTGAAAAGGCAGTCGAATTTTTACGCTCGCTTCAGCTCCCTTCCCGGACCATTAACCATGTCCGGAAAATTGTGGCGCACCTGTCGTTTAAAAATAGCCTGGGAGGGAAATCAAAGAAATTTAATTCCAGGGAATTGCAGGTGGTCCAGGATGCGGACCGGTTGGATGCCATTGGAGCTATAGGAATTGCCCGTGCATTTAACTACGGAGGATTCCGGAACAGGTCCCTGTATGATCCGGAGATCCCCCCAAAGCTGAATATGACCAAAGAAGAATACAAGCACTCAGGCAGCCCCACCATCAATCACTTCTATGAAAAATTGCTCTTATTAAAGGATATGATGAACACGCCTGCCGGGAAACGGCTCGCCGCAGAACGGCATCAATTTATGTTGCTGTATCTGGAACAATTCTATAAGGAATGGGATCCCCTGTGACATCCCATCCTGAGAAACCAAATTTTAGGTATGGGTGAGGGTCTCAAATTTATATTTTTTTGTACCTTCCAATTTCAATCCACAATTAAAATTCACATGCAAAGAAGAAAATTCATCAAAAATGCCGCGGCTTCCTCGGCTGCTTTTTCCATTGTCCCAAGCTTTGTTTTGGGTAAAGGCCACATACCGCCCAGCGATACCCTTTATATAGGTGCATTTGGTGTGGGTGGCCGAGGGGAATCAGTTATACAGGGGCTTGAGGAAACCCAGAAAGTTAAATTTGTGACACTCTGTGACGTGGATGACCAGAGGGCTGCCGATACCTATAAGAAATATCCAAAGGCAGCGAGATACAAGGATTTCAGGCACGTTTATGACAAACACCTTTCCGAGATCGATGCCATAATGGTAGCGACACCGGACCATATGCACGCTTCTATTGCCCTGCCATTTATGAAGGCTAAAAAACATGCCTATGTGGAAAAACCACTGACGCATAACATCAATGAAGCCCGTATGATGACGAAGGTGGCGAAAGAAAATGGAATAGTAACCCAAATGGGGAACCAGGGTGCCTCGAGTGATGGCAGCCGGGAAGCGAAGGAGTGGATAACGTCGGGAATAATCGGAAAGGTGCACAGGGTAGATTGCTGGACCAACCGCCCGGTATGGCCGCAGGGGGTGCCGCTACCCACAGGGAAAGACCCCATCCCTGCAGGACTTGATTGGGATTTGTGGCTGGGCGTGGCAGCCAAAAGAGAATATAACGATGCCTATTTACCTTTTAAATGGCGAGGATGGTGGGATTTTGGAACAGGGGCCCTGGGGGATATGGGATGCCATATAATGGAAACACCCTTCAGCGTGCTGGACCTCGGGTACCCGTCCGAAGCTGAAGCCAGTTGTACCACGAATTGGGTAGGCGACTTTGTGGAGGCTGATTACAGCCACTCCTGCCCCTCCTCTTCCATTGTTAGGCTCAAGTTCAACACCGCTGAACATGGGGATATCGCTTTGAACTGGTATGATGGCGGCATCCTGCCGGATCTTCCGGATGAATTGAAAGATGGGGAGACCATTGGCGACTCTGGCGGAGGTTCCATTTTATACGGAACCCGCGGAATTCTGGTATGCGATGTCTATTCCAGAAATGCCAGGTTACTGCCATCCGAAACCATGAAAATGCTCAATCCTCCTGTACCTTATTTAAAACGTATAGAAGGCGATACCGGGGGACATCAGCGTAACTTTGTGGAAGGATGCCTGAACGGTGCCGAAACCTCATCCGACTTTAAACGATCCGGGCCACTGACGGAAGCTGTCCTTATGGGCAACCTGGCCATAAAAGCTTTTCAGTATAAAGAATTCAAGCCGGGGAAAAAAGCCGGGGATTGGGATCCGTTCGACTACCCTGGAAGGCGCAAAATACTTTGGGATGGTGAAAACATGAGGGTCACCAATTATGAAAAAGCAAATGAGTGGGTAAAAGGCAATTATCGCGAAGGCTGGGACCTGAGCTAACCTGGAATCCCAAGGAGCTGCGTTATTTTATATCGCCATAATTTTATTCAGATAATTACAGGCAATTAACCAGGCTGTCCGCAAGGCCTCCCCTCGCAGGCAGTCCTGTATTTTACAATTCGGTTAAACGCCCAGTTAAGCTGGCTTTAGCTGTTACCAATGCCATGGTCTGCCGGCAAGATGAACTTTGGTCTTATAGGGCTGTTTTTATTAAAATAACCTCAGTTGGCCATCCTTATAGTGCGGATACAATTCATGGTTCAACTTCGGAAATGAGCGTCCATTAAAGTACGATTGCCTGGCAATCCTGACCATATGATGGATTTGCTCTGCAAACTGACCTTCCCCCCGGTTACGCACCCCGAACCGGCTGTCGTTCAGGGACCCGCCATGACATGCCTCAATCTGGTGCAAGACCTTTTCAGCCTTATCGGGCATCGCTTTCCTGATCCAGTCTGTAAAGATCTGCCCTATAGCCCCATTCAGGCGTACTATAGTAAAGGCAAACGACAAAGCACCATGGTCAGCAACAGCTTTAGCAAGTTGCAATACTTCATGACTGTTTATGCCTGGGATGATAGGAGCCAGCATGGCATTTACAGGGATGTTGTTTTCAGAGAGGACACGGATTGTTTCCAGCCTTTTGGCGATGGTGGCCGTCCTTGGTTCAAGCAGGCGCCTCGTTTGCTCTGAAAGCGAGGTAACAGAAATATTCACCCCGATCAACCTGTCCTTATTCAGTTCTTTCAGGATGTCCAGATCGCGCAGTATCCTCGCATTCTTGGTGATGATCCCCACTGGATGCTTATACTTTAAAAATACTTCCAGGCATTTGCGCGTAATGCCATAATGCTGCTCGGCAGGCTGGTAGCAATCCGTATTACCTGAAAGGACTATGGTACAGGCCTGCCAACTTTTTTGTTTTAACTTTTCTTCCAATAATCCAGGGGCATCCTGTTTTACCAAAATCCTTCGTTCGAAATCGAGTCCCGCCCCATAGCCCCAGAATTCATGGGAATTCCGGGCATAGCAATAGACACATCCGTGCTCGCACCCCTGATAAGGGTTCATGGAATATTGCATTCCCACATCCGGGCTCGTCACTTTATTGACTATGGTTTTGGGGAAAATAGGAAGGTAGCTGGTTTTGTTATGGTCGGCGTCTTCCCCTTCCACTCTGCAGTACTCCAGGAAGTCAGCCCTGAATGCATTCGTCTGTTTGCTGAACCGGTTGGGAACATGAACTTGAGCACCCCGCCCTTTGATGTAGTGATTCGGGTCCAATTTTGGATTTATTCCAAATATATGGATTTATTCCATTTTATAGAATATGGAGGCATAAAAATTATAGTATTTTGTATGCATCCCGAATTTTCAAGGAAACAAAAGAAGGTAGAAAGGATTTCCGTCGGGCCCAGGAAGCAAACTCAGTACCACCGCGATATTGCACATTACTGAACAGATACATTGACCAATTGTTTTTTGGTCCCACGTTTCGCATAAAACAGAATAGTATCATCCATGCGGTCCTTCAGTGGTTTGGAAACCATCAGGGGCAAACGGGCCTCCGCGCTGTCAATCATCTTCTCGTAGCTGATTTTACCTTCCTCATCGAGTTGTATTACAAAAACATTGCGGTTCCGGCTGAGGCCCTGCTTAAAAATTAGGCGTTCATTGCTCAGGAGTTGGGGGTTCTCAGCCGCAGTACTGATAAAAAAATAGGTATTATCCCCCTTCGTATAGGAACTGTATGAAGCATAGGCATCATCCCCCTGGGTTACTTCTGATTTATTGATATTCCGGGCCCATTCCATATCCCCGACAGCATTCAGTTTCACGCTGACGATATCGTTATGATGGAACCGCTCAACGCGGAGGCGTCCTCCACTTGAGTTTGCCTGCACACTGGTGGTCACAAAATATTCCTCGGCATTGAAAAGTATGGCACCTTTATCCGTAAAACTGACATTTTTAAATACAAGGTCCTGCACATTTTCGGCATTTTCCTTCCCGTATTTGTCAAACATGAATTGCTCTGAAAACTGCTGGTATTTTTTTGTTTTGATGGCTAATGTTGCCGGATCCAGGCTGAAATAACTGAGCCCATTGTACCGGTTGTCCTTCCTGTCCGCATAAAATCCGACGCATATCAGCTTCCCGTCCCGCAGCACCGGCTTTAAACCTTCAGAATATTTTCCTTCTGTATCGAATGTCTGCGCACTGACCCCGGTTTTGGATAATTTGATCAATTCATATTGAAACTTCCTTTCCAGGGCGGAAAACCGCTTCTTCTTAAAATAGGCTTTCCCTACAATATATGCATTTTCCAGGTCATGGGAAACCACGATATCCTCGAAAGCATAATTCTTATCCTCAACCTCCGGGGAAAAATCGTGTTCGATCAATTTGTTCAGGGAGGCATTGAACAAATAGATATGGTGCTTGTTAATTTTCTTCTTTTTGAAATGGGTACTTATTACAAACGCAGATTTATCTTCATTAAAGAGGGCGGTGGTTGTAAAACCGGAATTAAAATCCCGGTTGTAATAATTTTTATCCAGGGGGTTGTCAACCTGCTCTGAAGGAACGGACAATATGGTTTCCTGTGTAAACCTAAAATCAGTGATCGGACTCCTGTGTACGACATAATCATACGATTCCCGTAGCAGGTCGTACTCCAGGAACAGCAGATGTAACTGCCCGTTGGTAACATATCCGGCTACAAATTCCGGCCCTTTTATTTTGTAATTATATTCCCCGGTAAGTACTAATTGCTCATTGTAATGTTCTATAAAATAACCCTTAGGTTTTAAGATCATCCCGCTAAAATAGGCCCTTACAAGAATATATCCCCCCTGACCGTCATCGGAAATAGAGGCCAGGTTTGAATATTTATACTTATCGTTATATTTTTCACCGAATTGATAGGCTATGGGAAGTTCCTGGGCCAGGGTTACAATAGATGCCAAGACGGCCATAAATGTTATTCCGATGCATTTCATAATGGATATTGCTGATTTATTATGTTCCCGGGAAATCTGCTTTTCGCTTTTCCAGGAATGCGCTAATTCCCTCCCTGAAATCGGCTGTACCGAAACAGGCCCCGAAGGCCTTTATTTCGGTCTGGAAACCTGAGGCATTATTCCTAAAACCCGCATTTACAGATTTTATTGCATGGCGTATGGCAATGGGTGAATTATTCGATATTCTACCTGCCAGTTTTTTGCAATAAGACAAGAGTTCTTCCTGTGAAACCATGTGGTTCACCAGTCCATACTCCAGGGCCCGCTCCACATCGATCATCCCCGCCGTCATGATCATTTCCATTGCCCTGCCCCTGCCTATCAGCTGAGGCAGTCTCTGCGTACCACCATATCCCGGGATGAGGCCCAGGGAAACTTCGGGCAGGCCCATCCTTGCATTGTGGCTCGCAACACGGAAATGACAGGCCATGGCCAGTTCCAGTCCTCCTCCAAGCGCAAAACCGTTTATAGCGGCAATGACGGGGGTTGACAGGTTTTCAATAAAATCAAAGAGCAGTTCCTGTCCCTTTTCGGCCAGGTTGCTTCCTTCTTTCATGGAATATTGGGAGAATTCTGAAATATCCGCGCCAGCGACAAATGCCTTTTCTCCGGCACCGGTTATTATAATCACCCTGGTGTGGGCATCTTTGTCCAGTTGGTCCAGGGCCTTGTGCAATTCCCTGATCGTATCCCCGTTCAATGCATTCAGTCTGTCGGGCCGGTTGATAGTGATCACAGCCACATTGTCGTCCTTGTCTGTTACAATATTTTCAAATTTCATCATAGTAATTTTTATATTACTCCTTAGGTAATTTTACAGTAAATACGGTTCCCTTGCCGGGGTGGGACGTAAAATCGATACTTCCTCTATACGTTTCCACAATATTTTTAACCATTCCGAGCCCAAGTCCCATACCACTCGATTTAGTGGTGAATTTGGGTTCAAAGACCTTGTCGCGGAATTCATCGTCAATACCAATTCCATTATCCGCTACCGAGATTTTAACATAATCGCCATCTGAGACAACGGAGACCAGTATGCGGGGCGATTCCACATCAGGAAGTGCCTGGATAGCATTTTTAATGAGGTTGGTTATCACGCGAATAAGTTGTGTCCGGTCCAGTTTGGCAATGATCACCTCTTCCGGGGTTATGAAATGAATGTACTCCTCATTAAAAATATCGAGAGCCAGTTTAACGACCTTCACTACATCCAGCGTTTCATTTTGCTGTGCCGGCATTTCCGCAAAATTGGAAAAGGCCGATGCAATGCTGCTCATCGTATCGATCTGCTGTATGAGCGTTTTTGAAAACTCGGCAATCCTTTTGTTAATATTGGGATCTGTTGGGTCGAAATTCCGTTGGAAACTTTGTACTGTCAGGCGCATGGGGGTTAAGGGGTTCTTTATCTCATGTGCCACCTGCTTAGCCATTTCACGCCAGGCCTGCTCCCGTTCCCCCCTGGCCAGTTTAGCTGCGCTTTGTTCCAACTCATCGATCATCCCATTATATGCATCAACCAGTTTACCGATCTCATGGCTGGTATCTGTGATTAATATTTTTTCATTCCTCCTGCTGAGGTCAGTTTCCATTAGCTTGTCGGAAATAGTCTGCAGGGAACGGGTTATATATTTCGAAATAAAATAGGCAAGCCCTATGGCGATCAACAACATAAAGAGGTACACCCCTCCCAGTCTGAAAAGAAATTCCCTGAGTTCCATATCGTTAAAGGAATTATCTTCAAAATAGGGAAGGTTTAATATCCCAATTGGCTTATACATGCGGTCGGTGATGTAGATATAAGAGGCCTGAAATTTAAAACCCGCTGCTGAATTTACTTCAACATACCTTTTTGTCGCACTGCTTTTAAGATGGTTCAGGACTTCCGGTTCAAGGCAGATGGAAATGGAATCATTGTTGAATTTGGGCCTTGAACTTTTTATAAGCTGCCCCTCCAGGTCGTATATATTGAAGTTTACATTTTGTACATCGGCAATGCGATAGATCTCATCCTTAAAAATAAGCCCGAGGTATTCCGTGGTGGCGGGGTAGGTAGTTGCCTGTATAGCGTAATCTATACTTTGCTTTATCTGGGCCTCTTTACGCTCCAGGCGGTCCTGATGGTAATCCCTGGATTGTTCCCGATATTGATAAATGGTAACCCCCGCGATCAGTACCGAGGCAATAAGCACAAGCAGGATCATCGTGATAAAAATCCGGGAACGCAGCGATAGATTTTTTAACAAAGGTGCTCAATTTGGCCTTAAAGATAGCAATTATCGGTCCAAAGTGGTTGGTCTATAACCCCTCACAGTATAACTCCCAAGGTAAAAATACCGGGTCATTGACTCGCTCAATTCAATAATCAGAGGATTGCGTTGCCACTCATAGTTCACCCTTCCGCTTCCGGATCCGGCTATAGAGCCTAATACCAAGCATCAGCAGAATGCCCAGCAGCGTTATACCGATAAGACCGTATATCCAGTCAACCGCATTTTTAAGGATTGCCAGGAATACCACTGAAAAGAGCAGGAGGGTGGATCCTTCATTCCAGATCCTCATGAACCTGGAGGTATACCGAATGGTATTCTGCTGTAATTGGCGAAATATCTGGTTTGTTTTCAAATGGTAGGCTATAAGGAGTGCCACAAATAGCAATTTAACGTGCATCCATGGTTGTTGTAACCATTGGGGCATCAGGATGAGCAACCAAACGGCAAATAGGGTAGCCAGGATGGCCGAAGGCCAGGTTATGATATACCATAACCGCCTCGCCATAATTTTGAACTGGGCCGTCAGGATCTCCTTTGCCGGTGAAGGTTTATCATTGGCTTCAATGTGGTAAATAAAGAGGCGGGGTATATAAAATAAGCCCGAGAACCAGGTGATCACAAAGATCAGGTGCAGTGCCTTTATATAACTGTATCCTTCGCTCATAGTCATTTAAGATGGATTGCACCGATACCGGACTCCCATAACCTGGAATTATATGCGGGAATAGCGGTTTGCAGGAAAGCCTCCCCTTTTTTCTTTAACGGTAGCCATTGGGCGTCAAGTTCTGCTTTTCTGCTTCGGGAGCCTTCATTTATCCTGGGTATGATACTGTTGGATTGATCGATCAGGAACAGATATTCCGCTGTAAATTTATTTGGGAAATTCTCCACATCATCATACGCTTTGGATTTCCGCTGAACCATTTCTGTATCCCATGCTATGATGGCCTCTTTAAGTACTTCACCTTCCTTCCGCAACGGGCCATTATCCAAATCCTCCATCAGGGAGCACAATTGCAATTGCGCATCATAGAGCGTATTTATTAAAGTGTGCATTTCGGTGAGTCTCAACTCCATATCGCTCATAAAGAGGTCGAAATCCTCATAAAGTGCCCGGGTTGTTTCCCATCCCGGGGTGCTTACAATTTCCCCTGTAGTCGAAACCACTTCCCCGGCCATTTTCAACCGAATAGTATATTTACCGGGGATGGCTTTGTGGCCCATAAAACCGGCTTCCATGTACACATCCGGAATGCCTGGCAGTATCGGATGGCGGAGGTCCCATACAAATCTGTTGAGGCCTGCCCTGGTTGCCAATACAGGGGCTGGTGGGGGGCCGCCACCGTTGTGTTTTTTATACGTTTTATCCTTCGCAGAACTGAAAGTCCGAACAGGTTTACCCCCGGAATCCACTATCTCCATTTCAATAACAGTTGAATCCCTTTGTTCCGGAAGGATATAATAAAGCACCATCCCATTCGCCGGGTTCACACCTTTGAGCGGGTCCATACCCTTAAACTTAGTGGTATTGCTATCCAATGGACTTCCCCAGTCGGCATTATATGCCGGTTCCGGTTGCAGCAGTTGCAGGCTTTTCTGGCTCTGACTGTACTGTGCAATTGCTGGCAGGTCATCCAGGATCCAAAAGGAACGGCCTGAAGTGGCTACTACAAGATCCCCCTGATGTACCAAGAGGTCTGTGATGGGGGTTACCGGAAGGTTCAACTGAAAGGATTCCCAGGATTTTCCACCATTCCAGGACAGATACACCCCTTTTTCGGTCCCCGCATATAAGAGATCTTTTCGTTGTTTGTCTTCCCGTACCACCCTGGTGAAAGCGCCATATGGGATCCCGGAGCTGATGTTGCTCCAGCTGGTCCCATAATCCATTGTTTTATAGAGTGCCGGTGTATAATCATTGAACTTATACCTTGTTGTTGCAATATAGGCTGCCCCCGGATCATGGGGAGAAACCTCAATGGCATTGACCAGGCATTCGGCAAGCCCTTTAGGGGTCACATTCTCCCAGGATTGGCCCCCGTTTCGGGTTAAATGCACCAGCCCGTCATCGCTTCCGGTCCAGATCACGCCTTTCTCATGGGGGGATTCTGCCATATAGGCGAGTGTTCCATAGTTCTCAGCCCCAACAGCCTCAATAGTATAGGGGCCCCCTCCAAATCCTTGCTTTGCATCTATATTCCGTGTCAGGTCCGGGGAAACCTCTTCCCAGGTTACACCCATGTCCCGGGTTCGTAAGACGAGTTGTGCCCCGTGGTAAAATGTCCCGGGTTCATGCATGGACCAGATAATAGGGGCATTCCAGTTGTAGAGGTATTTCATATCACGTGCTGCCCGTCCGAGGTATTGGATGGGGGCGGACATGACATTGGTACCCGATTTGCTATGGGAGTCGAGCACATCTATGGTCCCCAGATAACTGCCCCCCATCACATAGCGTGGATTTTGAGGATCAAACGCCAAAAAAGCGCTTTCCCCGCCCGCTGAATATGTCCAGTCTTCATCTGTGATCCCCGACCGCCCTACAGACAAGCTGGCTATTTTCACGGATGTATTATCTTGTTGCCCTCCATATATATTATAAGGGAATAACAGGTCTGCATTGATACGGTAAAACTGTGCCGTTGGCATATTATCCAGTGTAGACCATGTTTTTCCATGATCGAACGAGATAGCCGCACCCCCGTCATCCGCCAGCACCATATTGTTGGAATTATCGGGGTTGATCCAGAGGTCATGGTAATCCCCGTGTGAATCGGGGAGGGTTTCCCACGTTTTCCCCCCATCGGTGGACCGTAAAGCTGGTGCGCTGAGGACATAGACGGTATTCTCTTCATTGGGATCTGCAAATACCTCTATATAATACCAGGCACGTTGAACCAGCCTGTTGTCCCCACTGACCATGCTCCACGAATTTCCCGCATTATCAGATACAAAAAGGCCCCCTTTGTCGGCATTGGAATCACTTTCGATCAAAGCATATACCTTATCGGGGTTGGCCGGACTCACCGCTATGGCCATTTTACCTTTTTCCTCTGGTAATCCTTCATGGATCGTTTGCCATGTTTTACCGGAATCAACAGATTTGTATAGCCCGCTTCCCGGGCCTCCGCTGACAATTTTATCCGGGGTTCTCTGGTACTCCCACATGGATGCAAATAAAACATTGGGGGATTGCCGGTCCATCGAAAGTTCTATCCCGCCTGTCCGGTCATCTACATACAATACCTTTTCCCAGGTTTCTCCCCCATCGGAAGACTTAAAAATACCGCGTTCTTCATTCGGGGCGTAAAGGGCTCCCTGGGCTGCTACATATACAATATCCGGGTTGGTTGGATGGATAGTGATCCGCGCTATATGCTGTGTCTTTTCCAAACCGATTTTTTTCCATGTTTTCCCGGCATTGGTAGATTTGTACATTCCATCCCCATAGGAAGTCATTACCCCACGTATAGCGTGTTCCCCCATTCCACAATAAACCACATTGGGGTTGGATGCCGATACGGACACGGCACCAACCGACCCGGTTTCAAAAAACCCGTCCGAAATATTCAGCCATCGCTGCCCTGCATCCGTGGTCTTCCACAACCCACCACCGGTTGTGCCCATATAATAAGTGAGGGGATCCCCGACCACCCCACTGGCGGCTACCGACCTCCCTCCCCGGAAGGGGCCGATGTTTCGGTATGTCAGCGGTTCAAAATAGGTCTCAGCCGTCTGGCCTGAAGTTGTGCCAACCGCCAGGATTGCGGCAAGCAATAGTATAATCTTATTCATATGCATGAGGGATAAGCCCCGAAATTTTAAAAAAAATTAATTTTCAAAGTCACTTCCAATTCGCCACCCTTCCGATAGCAGATGGAAACTGTATTTATTTTTGGGCCCTGCAACATTCCATAAACCCATTAATTCGATAACCATGCCTTCATATAATTATTTCTCTATAAACAGGTAATTCAGGCTCAGTTCATTAAACGCCTTGTTGAATGCATTGATCTCCTGGGTTACCATGGTATCAAAAGTATTGAGTTCCTTGTCAATTTCAGCTGTCAGTTCCTTTTTTACGGCAATATCCTGGTCCGTTGGAGGAAAATCATCCAGGGCTACCAAACTATTCAAATGCCCGAGTTTATTCGTCAGCCGGATCGGAAAATTCAAGGGATCCTGGCTGCTTTGGTTTTTGGTTTGATATAGTGCCTTCTCAATATCCCCAAACCCTTCCTTCATTTTTTTGGCCTTTTCCACCAAATCTTTGGTTTGTTCTGTATCCTTGTATTGTTTAATAAAAGCATCCAACTGGTCGGTAATCTTTCGGATCTTCCTGATGGACTGGTGAGCTTTTTCAATCGTCGCATTGACGTCACTGATAAAGTCGTGTTGCTTTTGCATGTCGTCCACCGTGGCTTCTGCCCGGGGGTCTGGTATGATCCTGAAATCCTGTGAAGTACTGATCCCATTAACATTCAGTGTAACCTTATAGTTTCCGGGCACCGCTTTGGCGCCATCGAGACTCGCCCACCACAATATCATCCCTTCCAATTCTTCAGCACCTTTTCCCTCGGTATCCCAAACAAATGTATTACCGCCTTTTTTGACCTCCAGTTTTTTGTCCTTGTCCTTTGCCCCCCTGCTAAACTTTGCAAGGGTGTCCCCGGCCTTATTGAAGTAGGTAAGTGATACACTGTCCTTTTCCACCAGGTCCTTTATATAAAAGTGGGTAATGACGCCATTGGGGTGATTGGCCCCCTCTGTTAAGGAGGGTTTTGCCGCCGCACTCCCCTTGGTCCTGTAGGAATCCTTTGGTTTGTACAATATCATTTCCGCATCGGTATCCCAATCTTCCAATTGATGCAGTACACTAAGGTCATCTATGATCCACAGGCTTCTGCCCTGTGTAGCCACGATCAGATTGTTTTCTTTTACCGCAAGGTCGGTAACAGGTACAATGGGTAAATTTAACTGAAACACCTTCCAGCTGGCCCCATCATCAAAAGAGATATACATGCCGGTCTCTGTCCCGGCATAAAGCAAGCCCTTTTTTTTGGGGTCTTCCC
>JBGTLT010000094.1:0-1516 GCA_041743975.1 Zeaxanthinibacter sp. | reverse complement strand
TGAAATGATACGGGTCCCGTTTACAATAATAACGTCCGGGTTGATATCCTTCAGGAGGCCCAGGCATTCAACTGAGTTTACGGAAGTGACCATTTTTATCTTTGCAGGGTCGATAGGCGTATAATCCAGGCCATAATCACTTTTGAGTTTTTCAATCCTTTGTCCGGAAGACCTGCGCAATACCGGTACACAGAGTACAGAGAACAGCATTTGCCCGAATACTTCCCATACCCCCAGCCTGGAAATCCGCCGTTTTAGGAATACGCTTCGGCTTGTACCTCCTTCAATGATCACGGCGTCTATTTCGAAGGACTCCTTTAAACCATTGTACATACAGGCTGTACTATCGCCGCCTCCGGCCAGCATAACAATTTTTTTACGCATGTTCCTTTTTCTTAATGCTATCCGCCAATTCCCGCATGGTGATGCTTTCAAAATGGTATTTTTGGTGCAGTGCCTGATACTGTTCCAGGATTTTTTGAAGAAATGCGAGGTTCTCAGCCTGGAAAGAACCAAAGTTATGGGGATGCCACCAAAGATGGTACACCTTCCCATGTTTGGCGGCATATTCCATACTCTTCAAAATCCTCCTCAAACGAAGTCCTTCCAGGAACCTTAATTTTGGGCTATAAGGCCTTAAAAACCGGCTTGAAGGGATATTATAGGGATATTCTTTGGCGATGTCCGGCAGGGCATGGCAACGGTGGCCGGATATATTCACATAGGCATCTGCAAGCCTGAAAGCCCTCCTCCATAAATTCTCGCCTTGTCCGTTAACAGCCTGGTGGAACCAGACTTCCTCATTCCCCCGATAGGAATCGATCCCCAGTTCAGCACATACTTTTAAATAGTTGCTGTTGAACTGGTTCCTCGGGAATACGAGGCTTTTTAATTCAATGTTACGGGATCGCGCAATATTAATTGCGGCCTGCATATCCGCCCTGAAATCATCCAGGTCCTGGCCCTGCTCCAGGCAGTAATAATGGGAAAAGGTATGGGTGGATATTTCCTGCCCGGGATATTGGCGGATCAATCCGATCAGTTCCGACGCGTAATGGTATTTGTCTTCAGCCTCCGTATCCCTCATAAGGTCGAAATGCCCATTGTATGGGGATAGGTTGGGATTGGCATAGGCGGGTTTGTCTTCGGGTAAAAAAGATAACAGTTCTTCTTTACTGGATGCGAACAACATACCTACTGTAGCAAAGGTTGCATTCACCCCATAGGCGTCAAAAAGTTCTAACATCCCCGGCAAAGCCTGCCATACGCCCAAAATATTCCCTCCATAGCTCTCAGGCGTTGCAGTATCCCGAACTCCCCATAATAATTCAAAATCAAGGGAAATGACAAATTTTCCGGAGGCGTTCATTGTTTTATTTTATGCATTCGTTAGTACAAACGCCCAAAGATAAGATTTAGTCTAGGAATCAAGGGGAAGGCCAGTGACTTTGTTACCGGTTATGAAAAGACATCCTTATGGTGTCAGGGTATAAAGTGTTAAAGATCTCGTTATACG
>JBGTLT010000093.1:0-30896 GCA_041743975.1 Zeaxanthinibacter sp. | reverse complement strand
CCTGGATCAGTAAACCTCCTCCTGTTAAGGGGAGAATGAATTCCCGTGCGACCACCCCAACCCCTCCTGAAAGGAGGGTATTCTCTGAACATCATTCATGAGACCACCCCGCCCCGAGACCACCCCGCCCCACTGAAGCGGGGCGCTCCTCCTGAAAGGAGGGGGACTCTCTGAACATAATTCATGTTGTGAGTAAAACCGCCTCCTTTTAAGGAGGAGAATGAATTCCCGCGTGGAGCGCGGGAAGAAAGAGGTTGTCAAACATCACAAATAGTGATACCTTCTTTAAGCGCAGCGATCTTATCCTCCCAGGTAGGGATAAATTCCTGTGCCACATGCCCCTTGAAACCAGTTTCCACAATAGCCTTCATAATAGCCGGGTAATACAATTCCTGGGTTTCATTGATCTCATGTCTGCCGGGATTGCCCCCCGTGTGATAATGTCCAAAATATTGGTGGTAATCCTGGATATTCCGGATTATATCCCCTTCCATTATCTGCATGTGGTAAATATCATAAAGCAATTTAAAATTCTCGGAACCCAGCTGCTTGCAAAGTTCCACCCCCCAAAGAGTATGGTCGCACATATAATCTTCGTGGTTTACCTTGGAATTCAGGAGTTCCATTTGAACGACCACTCCATGTTCCTCCGCAACAGGAATAATTTTCTTTATTCCATCCACACAATTCTTCAACCCAACAGCATCATCCATTCCCCGTCGGTTACCGCTGAAACAAATAAGGTTGGTATAACCCTCCGCTGCGACCCTGGGAATCATTTCCGTATAGTTCTTAATCAGGACCTCATGATACTGAGGATCATTCCATCCTTCCGTAAGGCTGATTTGTGCTCCCCAACACATGGATGCATGGATATCATACTTTTTAAGCAGGGGCCAGTCATCCGGGCCCACCAGATCAATTGCTTTAACCCCAAGCGACTGCAGATTTTGTAGAAACTCCTCGAGTGGGATGGGATTATAACACCAGAAACAGGCACTGTGATTGATATTTCCGTTCAATTCCAGAGATTTATTACTCCGTGCGGGCATTGCCTTAGTGCTTTGGGTTGCCAATACACCTACCGTAGCGGCTGCTGTTGTCCCTATAAATGATCTGCGTTTCATTTTTTGATGGTTTAGTAGATACTAAATATAATTTATTTAGATTTAAAAAATGAACTTATACCCGGATAAACAATATTTGATCGACCTGGCACATTATAAAATGCATTTCGGCAAATATAAGGGCCGCTATTTGGTGGATCTTCCCGAATCATACCTGCTCTGGTTCCAACAAAAGGGATTTCCCGCAGGTAAATCAGGGATCCAGATGCAGCAGATGCTTGAGATCAAAATAAACGGATTGGAACCATTGATCCGAAGGATCAGGAAAGATTTTCCGGGAGATACCCGGTGATTTGTTCAGGCAATTTGTATCTTTGACTCCCGTAACAAAGAATCCCACAATGTCAGATACCAAATACATTTTCGTTACGGGAGGTGTAACATCGTCCTTAGGAAAAGGAATTATAGCCGCCTCACTCGCCAAGCTCCTTCAGGCACGTGGGTATAAAACTACCATCCAGAAATTAGATCCGTATATCAATGTTGACCCTGGAACGCTGAACCCTTATGAACATGGGGAATGCTATGTTACTGATGATGGTGCCGAAACAGACCTGGATCTGGGCCATTATGAAAGGTTCCTCAATGTGAGGACGTCCCAGGCCAATAACGTTACTACCGGGCGGATCTACCAAAGTGTTATCGATAAGGAGCGACGAGGGGAATTTTTGGGGAAGACCGTTCAGGTCGTGCCCCATATTACCAACGAAATCAAGGAACGGGTACAGATATTGGGCAATAGCGGGGAATACGACATCGTGATTACCGAAATTGGCGGTACTGTAGGCGATATAGAATCCCTGCCGTATATCGAGGCCGTGCGGCAGTTGTTATGGGATCTGGGCGATTTCAATGCCATTGTTATACACCTGACGCTGATTCCTTACCTCTCTGCAGCAGGGGAGTTAAAAACCAAACCCACCCAGCATTCGGTAAAAGCCCTGATGGAAAGCGGAATCAAAGCCGATATCCTTGTTTGCCGGACCGAGCATGAAATATCAGATGAAATCAAACAAAAAATAGCACTCTTCTGCAACGTAAAAAAGGAAGCGGTTATTCAGTCAATTGATGCCTCAACCATATATGACGTCCCTATCATGATGCAGGAGGAAGGCCTGGATACGGTGGCGCTGAAAAAACTGGCCCTCCCGGACCACAATCCACCCGACCTCACACAATGGCACGAGTTCCTGGATCGGCACAAGAACCCGAAGAGTGAAGTAAACGTCGGGCTTATTGGAAAATATGTGGAATTGCAGGATTCCTATAAGTCTATCCTGGAATCCTTTATCCATGCCGGGGCAATTAATGAGGTTAAGGTCAATGTGAGGCCATTGCATTCCGAACATTTTACCAATACCAATTTTGAAAATAAAATGAAAGGCCTGGATGGGATCCTGGTTGCCCCGGGTTTTGGCGAAAGGGGTATCGAAGGGAAGATCCGGGCAGTACAATATGCCAGGGAAAATGACATTCCCTTCCTGGGAATCTGCCTCGGAATGCAAATGGCAGTAATAGAATTTTCCCGTAATATACTGGGTCTATCAGGTGCCAACTCAACGGAAATGATGGAAGATACACCATACCCGGTGATCAGCCTGATGGAGGAACAAAAGACGATAATCAACAAAGGAGGAACTATGCGACTTGGTGCATGGGATTGTGAGTTGGTGGAAAATACCCTGGCACACAAAGTCTACCAGGGAAAGACCCAAATTTCTGAGAGGCACCGGCACCGGTATGAATTAAACAATGATTATAAAGAGGCACTCGAAAACGCGGGCCTGATTGCCTCAGGGATCAATAAAAAAACCGGACTTGTGGAAATTATTGAGATACCTTCACACCCCTGGTTCATAGGGGTCCAATACCACCCGGAATACAAAAGCACGGTGGCGAGTCCCCATCCGTTGTTTGTTGGGTTTGTAAAGGCCGTACTACAACACAAAAAACAACAAACTAATGCCAGTTTGGCTTAAACTGCACAATTGGACATATATTTGCAAATTCAAAAAGCAATCTAATTTCAAGTACCTTTGGATTTCTGGCAATCCAATGGGTTTTCAATAGCATATAAATGGAAGAAAAGAAACTGGATATTAATTCAATTATCGGCTTTTTGCTGATTTTTGGAATACTGATTTTTTGGTTTTATACCAAGCAGCCTACACCGGAAGAAATAGAAGCCCAGAAAACGGAACAGCAGCAGGTAGAAAATGCCCCTGCCCAGATCCCCGAAAAAACGCCCGTATTACAAGACCACCCGGTTGACCTCACAGATTCTACAGCCGTTGCTGAATACAAGAAGAAGATTGGGGATTTTGGCTTTTCACAGGCCTCCGAAGGGATTACAACCCTTGAAAACCAAGTGCTTTTGCTTAAAATAAGCAACAAGGGGGGGCAGATTGTAGAAGCAAAAATGAAGGAATTCGTTACATATGACTCGGTACCTGTTTACTTGGTACATGAAGGGAACGCATCCTTTGATCTGAATTTCACAACCGCAGACAACCGTACAATTAATACCAGGGATCTGTTTTTTGAACCCACGCTGTCCGAAAGTGGCAACAACCAGGTGCTTTCCATGAAAGCAAGGGTATCTCCTAACCAATATCTTGAATACCGATATGAAATGAAACCGGGGGAATACCTTGTTAATTTCAATATTCGGACGGAGGGGCTTAATGGTATTATCAATGCAAATCAGCCTGTATCCCTGATATGGAAATTACGGGGAATACGGCATAATAAGAGCATAGAATACGAGAACCGGTATACCCGCCTCACCTATAACCACGAAGATGGGAAAATAAGCAAGCTTTCAGAAGGCAGCGATGACGAGGAAACTGAAGAGTCCTTGAAGTGGGTTTCGTACCGCCAGCATTTTTTCAGTTCCATCCTGGCCTCAGACCAACCCTTTAAAAGTGCCGTGCTCAGTTCCGTTAACCTGGTTGGCAAGGAAGATGATGATTCTCATTTCACCAAGGAATATGCAAGTTCCATTCCCATTGAACTGGAGGGCGGGGAACTTGCCCAAAATATGTATTGGTATTACGGACCCACTGACATAAAAGTCTTTTCGGCCTACGAAGATCTGGGACTGGCAGATTCCATCCCCTTCGGATGGGGGATTTTTGGCTGGATCAACCGGCATATTTTCACGCCGTTCTATACATTTCTCACCTCCTTTTTGCCCTTCGGGATTGCTATCGTTGTAATGACCATCATTGTACGATTGCTCATGTCACCCGTAACCTATAAATCCTACCTGTCACAGGCCAAGATGAAAGTCCTGAAACCGGAGATAACGGAACTCGGTGAAAAATATAAGGACAATGCCATGAAAAAGCAACAGGAAACTATGAAATTGTACAATAAGGCAGGGGTCAGCCCCATGAGCGGGTGTGTCCCGGCCTTACTGCAGTTGCCTATATTCTATGCGTTGTTCATGTTTTTCCCCACCTCTTTTGCATTGCGCCAGAAATCCTTTTTATGGGCTGAGGATCTGTCTTCTTATGACACTATTGCCCAATTGCCCTTTCACATACCCTTTTATGGAGACCACGTAAGCCTGTTCCCCATACTGGCATCCATTGCCATATTCTTCTATATGATGATGACCATGGGCCAAAATATGCCAACCCAGCCTGGGATGCCGAATATGAAATTCATCATGTACCTATCCCCGCTGATGATGTTGTTCTTCTTTAATAACTACGCTAGTGGATTGAGCCTATATTACTTCGTTTCCAACCTGATCACAATTTTTATTATGCTCGCCATCAAGAAATTCATTTTGGATGAGGATAAGATCCATGCCCAGATACAGGAAAATAAATTGAAGCCCAAGAAAGAAAATAAGTTCCAAAGGAAAATGCGGGAAATGATGGAACAGGCAGAGGCCCAGAAAAAAACAGGCAAACGATAGGATAACCTAAAGATGAACCAGCCCTGAAAATGACAAAGCCCTGAGAGTGTATCAGGGCTTTGTTCATTTACCAGGTTATGTTTGGTAAGATTTGGGACTACTAAAGTGGGTAATTGAACAGGCAATAGAAAAGAATAGTTGCAAAGCAGCTGTTATTGTGTGCTAACCCGGAGGAAAATGTTGTCTGATTTTTTGGGAATACCCGAAAGTTCCTGCCTCTTGCCGAATTTTGTATTTTTGCAATTCAATTGAAACGATGCAGAAAGTAGTTGTCGGACTCTCAGGAGGAGTCGATTCCAGTGTAGCGGCAAAGCTGCTTCTTGAACAGGGATATGAGGTAATAGGCCTGTTCATGAAGAATTGGCATGATGACTCCGTGACCATTTCAAAGGAATGCCCATGGTTGGAAGACAGCAATGACGCCCTGATAGTCGCTGAAAAATTGGGTATCCCCTTTCAAACGGTCGACCTGAGTTCTGAATACAGGGAACGTATTGTCGATTATATGTTCAGTGAGTATGAAAAAGGGCGGACACCCAATCCGGATGTGCTGTGCAACCGGGAGATTAAGTTTGATGTATTCCTGAAGATAGCGATGCAGCTGGGTGCTGATTATGTGGCTACCGGCCATTATTGCCGTAAAGAAACCCTTCCGCAACCCGATGGCACCAATACCTACCGGCTCCTTGCCGGCAGGGACGGCAACAAGGACCAATCCTATTTTTTGTGCCAGTTATCACAGGACCAATTATCCAAGTCCCTCTTTCCCATAGGGGAACTGACAAAGCCGGAGGTGCGGCGCATAGCTGCCGAACATAAGTTGGTGACTGCGGACAAAAAGGATTCCCAGGGGCTCTGTTTCATCGGGAAGGTGCGGTTGCCCGAATTCCTTCAACAAAAGCTAAAGCCTAAAAAAGGTGTCATTGTGGAGGTTCCTACAACCAATAGACATTATCAGCAAGCAGTACCAGAATTCAAGGATAAGGCTGAAGAACTGGCCTATTATGCAGCAAAACCGGCCTATGCCCTCACGGATGGCAAAATTGTGGGGGAACACCAGGGCGCGCATTATTTTACCATCGGACAACGAAAAGGATTGGATGTGGGTGGCAATAAGGAACCTCTTTTTGTCATTGAAACCAATGTAGCGGACAATATCATATACACGGGTCAGGGAAAACAACATCCCGGGTTATACCAGCGGACCTTATTTGTAACCGATCCGGAATTGCACTGGGTACGGCCAGACCTTGCATTGAAAGCAGATGAGACGATGCAGGTCCTGGCGCGTATCCGTTACCGACAGCCTTTGCAGAAAGCCACCCTGTACAAGATCGAAGGCGGGTTGTATGTGGATTTTGCCAATGTACAGTCGGCCATAACCGAAGGACAATTTGTAGCCTGGTACCATGAGGATGAACTCCTGGGATCCGGTGTTATATCCTGACACGCTATCCTGCAATAACCTCAACTTCGACTGGCCGTATCGCAGCCTGTCATTGACTTCAAACCAAACAGGAATGGTATATTTTCCATTACTATTAAATCCTTACCCACTATCAACAGTGCATACGTCATAAACAACCGTATGGTAAAGAGGCAAATTCCGGAATTTCCTGTAAGTTTAGGCACTTGAATAATAATCCTTATGCAAAACAGTATAACCTCACTATTTCAGACCCAATACCCAATTGTCCAGGCCGGGATGGTCTGGGCCAGTGGCTGGCGGCTTGCGTCGGCTGTTGCAAATGCCGGTGGGCTTGGATTAATAGGTTCCGGGAGCATGTACCCACCTGTGCTTCGGGAGCACATTCAAAAATGCCAGCAGGCAACACAGAAACCATTTGGCGTCAATGTACCGCTTATGTATCCTGATACAGATAAGTTGATGGAGATTATTACGGAGTTGGGGGTCAGGATCGTATTTACTTCTGCCGGTAACCCGAATACCTGGACAAGCTACCTCAAGGATCACAATATTACAGTAGTCCATGTGGTAAGCAGCGTAAAATTTGCGATAAAGGCCCAGGAATCGGGGGTTGATGCGGTTGTGGCAGAAGGTTTTGAAGCCGGGGGACATAACGGAAGGGAAGAGACTACCACGCTTACCCTGATCCCCGCGGTCAGGGAAAATGTAAAAATACCGCTTATCGCTGCAGGTGGCATCGCGACAGGCAGGGCCATGCTGGCCGCCATGGTCCTGGGTGCTGATGGCGTTCAGGTGGGAAGCCGGTTTGTCGCCAGCCATGAGGCATCCTCCCATCCCCTTTTTAAACAAAAAGTGGTTGCCACGGGAGAAGGGGATACCCAACTTACATTGAAAGAACTGGCACCGGTGCGACTCATCAAGAACAAGTTTTACCAGGACATACAGGATGCGTATGCCCAATGCGCAACCCCGGAAGACCTTAAAAATTTATTGGGCCGGGCAAGGGCAAAAAAGGGCATGTTTGAAGGAGACCTGGAAGAGGGAGAATTGGAAATCGGACAGGTTGCTGCCCTTATTCATGATATTAGGCCGGCATCTCAAATTATAACAGATCTTCTGGACGAATTTGAAACTGCCAGAAGGGAGGTTCCCGATTTCAATTTTTAACCGGCAGCCCCTACCGTAAAAGGATAGTACAACAGGATATCGGAGAAAAACCGGCGGGATTTGGGTCCGTGATCCACTATACCCTTAAAAATAATTTTTGCCGGTATAATACATACAGAAATGCCCATTGTATGGCAAGGCTGCAAATCACCAGAACCACTGCATTGTAGGGGTTACTTACAAGCTGGCCCAGCCATCCGAACAAGGCCTCCGTAGTAAAGTCCCAGTTGATAAATACCGGTGACATATAGATCAATATGGAATTCATACCGATGACCTTGAAGAAATATGCCCATGTTTGGTGTCCAAGGATATCGATAAGATAATAGAACAGCGACATCAGCAACATGCTGATCCCCCCGGCCTGCAAAGCAAATGAACTGGTCCAAAGGTTTTTGTTTATGGGGAACACCAAATTCCATAACTGTGCCAAAAGGATCAGGATAACCCCTGTAACCGCGATCCGGATTGCTACTTTGGCGCGGTTTTCCACAGCCGTTTGTTTTAAGAGGTTACCGGTATAGATACCCATCAATGCTGTAGCGATGGCCGGTATGGTTGAAACCAAGCCTTCCGGGTCATGGATTCCGAGGTATAACTTCCCCGGCATGAGCAAAGTATCGAGATAGGAAGCAAAGTTGCCCTCCATGCTCATGTCGCCCATAGGGTATCCCGGGGCTGAATTCAGTGCAAGTAGCATCCAATATCCCAGCAATAAGGCTGCAATCCAGATATATTGACCCCGCTGTTTGGTATATAGGTATATGATGTTGGCAAACATATAGGCTAGCCCTATCCTACCCAAAACACTGCCAAAACGAATATCTTCCCAGGGCCTTATTTCCAGTCCGTTGTTATAGATAATGCCAAGTATTACAAGGATCAGCCCGCGTTTAATAACCCGGAATAGCAACTCCTGCCTGCTTTTGCCCTTTTCCAGCTGCCGGCCAATGGAATAAGGGGTTGCAACCCCTGCCAGAAAAAGAAAGAGGGGGAATATAATATCATAAAAGGCGAAGCCATGCCACCTGGGGTGGATAAATTGGTGTGATATGGCTTCCCAGAAAGGGGTTCCGGTAATCTCTGCGAGAAGGTGAAAAATTTCCTCTGCCCCCATGATCCAGAACATGTCGAACCCCCTTAGGGCATCCAAGGAATACAGGCGCTGGGTACTGGTGAACTGAATCATTATGAAATGGATTGCATCCTGATTTTATCCACTGTCTTTAGGTCAATTATTACATTTCCTAAAGTACTGAAATATACAATACTATCATCCAGGAAGTTCATTTGTGCCAACTATTGGCAGGCACTGCCTTTTTATACCTAACTTACAATTGGGATTTAAATTCAGACCTGCTATGAAAGCCGCATTTTTAGTAAAATATGGGGCATCCGGTTCCGCTTTTGAAATACGGGACGTCGATAAGCCCCAACCGGGACCGGGGCAGGTGCTGATAAAAGTATCGGCCTTTGGACTTAATTTCGCTGATGTTATGGCGCGATTGGGCCTTTACAAAGGTGCCCCGCCTATACCCTGTATCCTGGGCTATGACGTAGTAGGGTATGTGGAACAATGTGGAATGGAAGTAAGCGGCGTAGCCACTGGCGACAGGGTTGCAGCCCTTACGCGTTTCGGGGGTTATGCAGAATATGTGCTTGCTCAGTATGAAGTAGTTAATAAGGTGCCCGAAGAAACTCCTGCAGGAATTGTGGTCGCCCTGGCTACACAATATACCACCGCATATTTCCTGGCCTTTGAGATGGCAAATTTACAGGAAAATGACCATGTCCTGATACATGCGGCAGCCGGGGGGGTTGGGACCGGGCTGGTACAGATGGCATTGCACAAAAAGTGCATTGTATTTGGTACCTGCAGTTCCGCTGAAAAAATGGAATACCTGCGCGGCAACGGGGTTCATTACCCTATAAATTACCGGGAAAATGACTTTGCCGTGCATATCAAGGAAATTTTAGGTAGTAAAGGATTGGATGTCGTATTCGACCCGGTAGGGGGGAAGTCCGTAAAAAAAGGCTATCAATTGCTGGGTGCCGGTGGCAGGTTATGCACCTTTGGTGTTTCTTCCATGAACAATACCACTACCATTTTTGGGAAACTCCGGGTGCTGTTCCAGTTTGGGATATACCACCCGCTCCAGTTTTTAAGTCGGTCAAGGGGAATCCTGGGCATCAATATGCTTGGGATTGCGGAAGAAAATCCACAAAAAATCGGGAGGACAATGAAGAATGTTATGGCGTTGTACAAAAGTGGGGAAATCAAACCCTATGTAGGGGGTGAATTTCATATTGGAAAACTGGCTGAAGCGCATGATTTTCTGGAATCAGGAAAATCCATTGGCAAAATTGTCGTACGCTGGGAATAAAAGGAACAAACTATGCAAAACCATCGGTTTAAAAATAAGGTTACGGGGGTTAGCGGTTCCAGGATGGGGTAAAGGTTAGCTTCAGACCTGGCTGAAAGGGGGGAGAAAGTAGTTTTGAACCGCAGGGACAAGGAAAGGTTAACGGCTACGGAAAAGGAATTTTTAGACAAAGGGTATAGCGTTATAGCCATAATATCAGCCATGCGTTTTCCCACTCAGCTATCACGAAGCATCCTTACGTAGAGGCCCCTGGCTATCCTCATCTGCAATGCCGCAATCAGTAGCAGGGGCTCAATAGAGATCAGGGCCCCTGTCAATTTGAAAAATTTGATGGAAACCAACTTCAACGGCTCAGCCAACCTCAGTAAATAGGCTATTGAATACCTGAGGGAATCCAGAGGGCACCTTATATTTATCAACAGTGCCGGTGGCTTCAGGGGGATGCCGTTCAATTCGGCCTATAGTGCTTCCAAAATGGCTCAAGCTGCCCTGGCCGAAGCCCTGAGAATAGAACTTTTTGATGATGGTATACATGCAGGGATCGCCTTTGTGGGCTTTATACAGAACGACCCCCGGAAAACCATCCTGGATGTAGACGGATCACTGATTTACCTACCTTCGGACCAATGTAAATTTGGCCCAACCTGCCGCTGTTGCCAAAAGCAATCGCATCCTCAAAAGGAAGTCAAAAAAAACACTAACCAGCCTTGGCCGTTTTGCGGATTTCACCACCCGTTACATGCCACGGCTCAATCACTATATCATTTAACAAACCGGGAGAAAATCAAAAAACAATAGACCCCGATAGGCGGTGGATCCGCAGATATTAATACCTTATTCCTGTTACCTGGCCGGAATGTAACAGCAGGAACCGTGTTATGATCAATGGGTGATTGCAACAGCCTTGTTCAGATAGGAGGTATCCCCCAACAGTCCCAGCATAAAGGCGGCTACACTTGCCCTGGAAATAGTATGGGTGAAAATATAATGGCCCTGTTTCGCTCCGTGTTTAATATTCCCGCGCTTTTTTCCATTGGTCAGTTGCCCCGGCCTTACAATGGTCCAGTCCAGTGTGCTATCCTCTATTATTTTCTCCTGTATTACCTTATCTTTAAAGTAAAAACCTACAATAAAGGGGATCACAAATAGGGTATAATAAAGGCCCATCCTGAACCGGTTGTCCCTGATCCCCATAGTAGTAATACAGATCAGCCTTTTTACACCTTGTTTTTCCATTTCGGCAACGATATTCCTGGTATCTGCGGATAAACGTGTGGACGGAATGAAAAAGCGCTTATGCCCCAGGGCTGAAAGCACTGCGTCCTGCCCATGTATGGCTTTGGTTAATTGGACTGGTACCAGTACATCGCCCTGTACCACCACAATTGATGGGATTGTATATTTAAAGCCGCGGGTTTTCGCACAAAGGCGGTGATCGTATGCCCGTTTTCAAGGCCCTGACGAATCAATTCCCGCCCTGTTTTTCCTGTACCGCCTATAATAAGTAACTTCATATCACGATCAATCAGGTCAGCAATATACAGTAAACCGGAAGGCATATTATAAAATCATTACCGGGGTGTCGCTAAAAGGGGGTAGGTTGTAACAGGCACACACCTGAGTTGGGGATCAGCGCTAAACTATATGGTGTATTACATAGGTTTTGAAGCCTGCGGCACCTCAGTTCTTCAATGCCACCCTAAGTAAATAACTGTCTGCCGTAATATATAAAAAAGATTCTTCGGGGTTCAGAGCGCAATTGGAGGTTGCCTGTCCGGTTTTGATTTTTCCCAGCAGTTCCCCAGAGGCATCAAATATAAATACCCCGCCCGGGCCGGTAGCAAATACAGTACCTCGTTTGGAAACCTTCATACCATCCGGCAGGCCTTTTTCGGTAGCGACCAGGCCTGTTGCATCAAAGAATTCCATTCCTTCTCCAAGGGTGCCTTCCTCTGTAAGTTTAAACACCTTCCAGAAAGCTTTTTGTGGGTCTGAATTGGCGATATAAAGTTTTGATTCGTCCGGAGAAAAAGCAATGCCATTGGGCCTCGAAAATTCTGATGTCAATAAGGTAACCATCCCGTTTGCATCCACTTTGTATACCCCCTGAAAAGACAATTCTTTCGCCGGGTCATCCATTTGCTTGGGCAGTCCATAGGGCGGGTCCGTAAAATAGAGGTCCCCGTTGCTTTTATAAACGGCATCATTGGGGCTGTTAAATCGTTTACCCTTATAATTCGCTGCCAGGGGAAGGAACCGGGGCTTGGGATCGTCTACCGGACTTTGCATAAGGGCAACCTGCCTTTCGCCATGCTGGCATAATACGAGTTCACCTTTAGAATTCAGGATCAGGCCATTAGCTCCCGGTTCGGCCCCGGTAAAATTTGCTCCCAGGTAACCGGAAGGTTTCAGGTACAATTCCGCGCTTTCCCCTTCTTTCCAGACATAAACAGCGTTCCTGGGAATATCTGTGTACAACAGCATATTGTGGTCTGGTAGCCATAAAGGGCCTTCTGTCCAATCATGGCCTTCTGCAAGAACCTCAATTTTAACACCTTCGGGAATAATTGTCCATAATTTCGCGTCAATTACTGCTATACTTCCCCCAGGGAGTGAATCATAGGAAACATCTTGTTTTTCATTGTTTTTGGAGGGGCCTGGACTTTTGTCCCCCTTACATCCCGGCAGCAAGGCCAGGATCAGCAGGAAGCATACGGATTGTCTTCTGAATCTCATTGCAGATAATTATAAAATGGTTTTAAGCTGAAACAAGCAGCCAACTGCAAGTTAATGGAATATCCTTATTGTTCTATGATATTTATATCACGAATGAGCCGCTTTATCTCCAGGTCATCCGTGCCATCATAAATACCCCGTATCTGTTTTTCTGTATCGACCAGGATAAAATTGGGGGTATGGATAAAATCCTGTAAACCTCCATCTCCCTGATCAGTTACGGCAAAATAACTTTTACGGGCTAATCCATAGATGTGTTTTTTATCCCCGGTGGTGATATTCCATTTGGTGGCCCGGGCGCCATTTTTAAAGGCGTATTCCCTCAATACCGGTACGCTGTCATATTCGGGGGTTACTGAAATGGACAACAAGAGAACCTTTTCGTTGTTTTTGAAATGCTCCTGGAGTTTCCGCATGCTACGGCTCATCACAGGACATATGCTGGGGCATCGGGTAAAAAAGAAATCGACTACATAGATCTTTTCCCTGTAATTGATCTGAGTGATCGTATCCCCATTCTGGTTGACCAGCCTGAAATCCGCTACCGTATGGCCTTTCCGGATATCCCGGAAACCAATATCCACCAACTCCGGATTAAGGTCAGCCGGGCTATAAACCGGTACTACAGACTTTTCCGTATATCCCAGGCTCCATATCACAGCTGTAAGGGTCAGCGCTAATGTCCCGATGGCCAGCCAGATAATTGATTTTTTCATAAATGGTATAAACCTTCTACTTGTTATAGTTCCCAACTACGGGGGTTAGAGTATAGAGGTGTGGATTTCCAGGTCCGAATTCGCCCAGGCATTGTCGAATTCCTTTTTGATGGTATTGGCTTCCGTTGTTTTCCCCTGTGCCAGCAAACTTTGGTATAGGCCCATGAGTGACCACCCATTTTGCCGAAGTTCTTTCAGGTCTTCCCTATAGGTTTTTTCAGCCTCCGCATAATCTCCGGCTTTCATAAGAACAGCCCCCAGGGTTTGCCGCACCGGGATGTGCCATGGCGAAGGCTCACTATAGGTCAAGGCGCTTTCGAAGTTTATGGCATCCTTAAGGTGCACGATGGCGCCCGGGAGGTCACCTTCTGCCGCCGCGAGTTCTCCTGCAAGTACCTTGTGTGCAACCAGGGCTGTTTTAGAACTGGGATTTTGAGGGTTGGCAAACACATTTTCCAGTTCGCGATCATCTTTCATTGCTTCCAGGGCTGACAGTTCTTCCCGTGCTTCTTCAATGTTGTTCTTGCGAAGGAATGCAATTCCGCGGGCATAATGCCAGATTAGGTTCAGGTGTTTGTAATCATCCCCGGGATAGGGGATGGTAAGGATTTCGTTCCATTTGCCAAAACGCGTATAGGCAAGGAGGGGGGTGGAAGCGAAATCCTGCAGAAAAGGTAAAGTGATCAGTTCCCCAATCGGGACTTTTTCTGCCGTTTTCTTAGCAGCTTCTATGGCCTTCGTGCTGTTTCCCAACAGGCTTGATGCAGACCACAGGAAATGGAGGTTGTGCGGGTAATACCCAAGTGGGTACATCCCCTGGGAATAACATTGTGAGATATAATCCTCATCCGCAAGGATAGCCTCCTCATTGGCCTTAACGGCATCCATGTAGCGCCCGACCCTGATATAGATATGCGAAGGCATGTGCACGATGTGGCCTGCAGCCGGCATGAGGGAGCCTAATTTATCGGCACTGGGCACGGCAAGGTCCGGTTGGGGAAGTTCCACCATATGGATGTATAAATGATGTGCCCCTGGATGGTCCGGGTCCAGGCTTATGGCCTTTTCGAGGGCCTCTTTGCCTTTTAAGGTGTTGGGTGCCGGATTACCATCGGCATCCCAATAATTCCACGGCATCGTATTCATAACAGCGTCCGCGTAAAGTGTTTGAATGGTTGCGTCATCAGGATATTGTGCCGCTACCGCTGCCATGGCATACATATATGCAACATTCAGCGGGCCGATATCCGTTGTGGCATCCTCGCTGTACCTTGTTGTCAGGGCCGCTATCAATGCCTGTTCCCGGGGGCCGGCATTGGGTGCAACCTTTTTTGCTTTCTGTATCACCTCGTAACATGTTACCCTTCGTTCCTCATCCGGGAAGGGGTCGTTTATATTCGGCCCCAGAGCGAACGCCTGGCCCCAATAGGCCATTGCTGAATTAGGCTCTAAGCGGGATGCTTCCATAAATGAACGGTGCGCCTCTGCATGGTTAAAAGCAAATGTGAGCCTCAGGCCCTGGTCAAAGAACTGCTGTACCTTTGAATCCTTAGCGTTAATCGGATAACTCAGGTTACCCAGGTTTTGAAACAAAGGTGCAATCTGGCGGGTGGTATCCACATCGGATAATAAGTATTTGGCCACTGTGCATTTCATCGAATAAAAGGAGGCCTTCTGCGAAGGGTCTGTGACCTTTTCATCATTCTGAGGTAAAAGAAATATAACAGCGCATACTACAACCGCTATTATCCCAATCCTGGCGTTCGTATTCATAATGTAAGGTTAAGAAATCGTAATGGCCTTTAAAATAGCCGGGGGGAGATCATGCCACCAGGGGTAATGGGGAATGGCATGTAGAGATCAAATTAAATATACTAATAATAAACCTATTATTCAACGGCTAATGGGATAAATCCATCCCGGGCGGCAGGCATCCCGCCGCCCCCTTAAACAAAAATCACTGGGCTACTCCATTATTTCCCTTCAGGCTTGAAAGGAATTCCACCAGGTCCCGGAGCTCCCGCTTGCTGAGAACTTGCCCCATAGGTGGCATGGCAGACGGCATATTCTGTCTTTTTTCGATCCTTGAGACCGGTATTTCCATGGGTTCTGCATCTGAAGTCCTTACGATGAGCTCTTCATCAGATTCTTCCTCGAGGACCCCCCTGATAACCTGCCCGTCTTTAAGGGTAACGGCTACCGCGCCAAATCCTGGCGCGAGGCGTGCCCCGGGTAATATCAGGGATTCCAGTAATTGTTCCCGGGAAAGCAGATTGCCAATATTGTCCATAGGCGGGCCAACTATTCCACCTGCCCCTTCCAACGAATGGCACCGGACACATTGGGCCGCCGGATTGTTTTTAAACACGGTGGCGCCTGGCCGCCAGCTTCCCCCGTAAAGGGTTTCTTTGTAGGCCTCCACAGTTTGACCACTTTTTTGTATCCCAGCCAATTGCGCCAACAGGGATTCTGATTTTGTATTTTCAACAGCCTCTTCAAGGTCCAGGATCACCCCAGGATCCAATTGGTCTTTCCCCGCTTTTTGTATCAGGCTTGTCAGGACAGGTTCACTTTTTTCCAGCGGTAACTTGCCCAATACAGTTATCATAGTCTGTTGTTCCCTGGTAGACCCATTCCGGAAAATAGGGTCAACGATGGCAGGCAGGTTTTCCCTGGCAATATCCAGTTCCGGGATTAAGCCAACTGCAGCTGCACGCACATCCTGATCCGGATCCCGCATCCCGTTTTGCATCACGGTTGCAATTTTGTCGTACTTTAATTTCCCCAGGGTTGTTAGCATTGCTGCCCTGACTGCGGGCGATTTATGGGTTCTGAAAATTTTATTGATATCTTCATTGTATGCGGTAATTCCAAGGGATCCGATAATTTTGGCTGCCCCGATAAGCATATTCTCATCCTGATCTTCCAAAAACTGTGGGATATCATTCTCAATTTTATCCCTTACCGCTACGGAATCCCGTTTTATTTCACCCCGGTACCTCCCATCTACGCGGTCCAGGACCGAGGGGGAGGCCCAACTGCCAATGGTTGCCAGTGCTTCGCCCCTTAAATTACTGGGTACATCCGTCCTTTTGGTAAATGCTATAAGGGCGTCCAGTTCCCTTTCTCCTCCAACGCGCAAGGCAGCATTTATGCTGCGCCGGATAAGGGGTTCATTCATGAATTGTGTAACGGTTAACTGGGTCGCCAGATCGGGCAGGGCGGCTTCAATGGATAAATCATCATTGATGGCCCGCGCTGCCTCCGTAACAATATATTCATCGCTGTCATTCAGGAAGGCGGAAACCCTTGGATCCTGTAAACGGCGCAATACAAGGACAGCCGCAATCCTCAGGCTCCTGTCAGGACTGCTGGCAAGTTCTACAAGGGGTTCTGCATCACCAATCCTGGTAAGGGCCAATACTGCTGCATGGCGCAGGTATACATCACGGTCCATGTTGGCCGAGATCATATTGAAGAGGGGTTCAACTGCATCTTTTTGTTTGATCCTCCCCAAAGCCTGGGCAGCATAGAATTTAACCCTGTCATTTTCATGTGCTAGCAGGGGTATAATAGCTTCCCCGGCGTCTGTATACTTAATATCGCCCAAAACCTTAAGGGCCTGGGCTATAATCTCCGGATCTGCATCATTGAGCAATGCGAGCAAGGGCTCAGCCCGCTCCAGTTTCCCAGCCGCGATCTGGCCAATTCCCCAGACGGCATGAATACGGGCCAACTGGTCCTTTTCTTCCAGAATTATTTTTTTGAACGCCCTGTATCCCCAAAAGGTCCGGTCTGCCAGTTCAAACTGGGCTTTCTGCCGAATGCGCATATCAGGGTAGCGCAACAGCGCAGTCAAGTCATCGGCTGACTGATCCTCATATTCCAGCGTCATCAGGCGAAGGGTCTCCTTGCGCTCCTGTTCCAGGTCATTATTAGCCTGGTCCACATCGAGCTTCCACACCCTGCCATAATTTTTGGTGTTCCAGCCATTGATCCAGTCTGCAATATAAAGGGCACCATCCGGCCCGAACCGAATCCCGGTAGGAAGGATCCCGCTAATAACATCCAGGTCATCCTTTAGTTCAAAGGAAGCACCCCTGGGGGCCAGGTCGAATGCCCAGATATGGGATAAACTCGGGTCGCCGACAAATTCGACCAGGAAAAACTTGTTGAGCCAGTCCTTCCCCAATGCAGTGCCAGGATTGTATGCCATTCCGGTGGGACCATTGTGGAAATTCTGGATAGGGGGGATGATATAGGCAGCCTGGCCTTCCCATCTGGGCGTATATAATTTTTCATCCATCCATACCTTGTATTCGTTGTTTTTGGGATCGGTATATTTCCCGTATTGCCAGTTGGACCGCCACCCCGCATCTGAACCTTCCACAATATGTACCAGGCGTTCACTTTCCCCCTGGTGGTCACCGTCATTGTCCGAGGTAATGATGTTGCCATAGACATCAAAAACAAATTCATGGGTGTTTCTGAGGCCTTGGGCAAATACTTCAAAATCAGTTCCATCAGGGTTAGAACGTACAATCACACCCTCGTTGGGATAGTGATGTTCTGTGCCATCTACCGTGGTGATATCAGCCCCGATATCCCCGATGCCCCAATAGATCTTTCCATCGGGTCCCTGGATGGCTCCGGACATACCATGACCCCCGAAACCAATATGAACGGCAAAGCCATGTGCCATGCTGGTCTTGCTATCCAGCATCCCGTCTCCATCCGTATCGGTAAGACGCCACATATCCGGTCCAACACCTACATAGGTGGCATCTTTTGTAACCAGCAAGGCGCCGGCCACATCGGTAATTTCTTCATTGAAATCATTCAGGATCCTGGTAGACTTATCGGCAATACCATTGCCATCCACGTCTTCCAGTTTCCATACTTCTTCCTTTTCCACGGCCAGGTCTTTCCAGTCGTGAATACTGTCTTTGTTAAGGTCTTTCAGCCATGAGTTCTCCTCGCTTTTTTCCGTTGCGAAGGTTTCCTTAAGAAAGGCCCGCCGGTCTTCCACAGTTTGCAATGCAATTGATGGGGTCATCCAATCCCGGTACCCCCTGATATCGAATTCCGAATTTTTTTGACGGTTTGTGCGTGTGAGGTAAACATTTCCGTTTTCATCAATATCCATCGCAACAGGGTCTGGAGCGAGGGAATCTGTCGCCCAGAGGCTCAGTACGAGCCCTTCTGCTATTTTGGCCGAGATATTTTCCCGGTTCTCTTTGCCCATCTGAACCCCGGTAGCGGAATCGATGGTTTTGATAAGGGGTGCCTCAGCCTGACTTTTTGGTTTTTTCTCACATGATATGGCACATAGTAAAATACAGGTCAGGAATAACAGGTAAAAGGAATCATTTCGGGTCTTCATGGATAGGTAGCTAAGGATTGCTCTAAGGATACTTGTGTATTATCTAATATGGCGGTTCCTAATTGGTATCGGTCTCGCTGGTTAACTCTCTTATACGGGAATTGAATTGTTCAAGGGTCTCTGCCAGTTTCCCAATCTGATCCTGGGCCTCTTTCCAATCTTTTTGTTCAATTGCCTCGCGTACTCCCGGTAACGTTTTTACGCCATAACCCGTATAGAAACCGGGGGCATAGATCTGGTGTTTATACCAGCCCCTCCTGGGCAGGCCCGATTCTCTGGTCAATGCTTGTTCCATTTTCATAAGTTTTTTATTAAGGGATGCCAGTTTATCCTCAGGCCATTGCGTAAAATCTTCCGCGGTCAGCGCATCAATACTTGTTTTAAGGTTGGCTATCTGGTTCTGTAGTGGTGAAAAATCAAGGTATGGAACCGCTTCTTTACGGGAAGGATTGGTAAATGGCTTCGTTGGGTCCGCCGCCAATTTGAAAGCATTTTTCTCTAATATGGAATTATGTTTTTCCACCGCTGCACGCATATCGGAAGTCTCCCTTATAACCTCGTCAAGATAACCTGATACCGTGGCCTGCCATTGTTTGAATTCGAAGGGCAGCACATCGGCATTGGCCATCCGCAACACAATACGCCCCGCCAGATTGGCGAGTGCCAAACCATATTCCAGCTTGGGATCCTTAAACCTTTTATAATGTGCATAGGTATCATAAATAGTATGGTATTCCCCGCCATCATCTTCCCCGCCGAAGCCCAGGTTTAGCGATGCGATACCGGCATGCTGTATAAAGGGGGTATAATCCGAACCGGAACCAAGGGCATACAAGTGAAAAGTATCCTTTCCGCTATGCGTAAGGTCATATGCCATTTTTCTTTCCTTTATGGAAACCCCGGTCTGGGGATCCGTCACGATTCCCGCAACTTCACTTACCATGGCCTGAAGGCTATGGGAACCACCGGCTCCCAAAAAACCCCGCCCATTCCCATCGGTATTGATATAAACAACTGCCTTTTGCTGTAATTCCGGCAGGTGATCCTCTACCCATTCCGTGGACCCTATCAGTCCCGGTTCCTCAGCATCCCAGGCACAATATACCAATGTCCTTTTGGGCCGCATTCCTTTTTTAGCCAATTCACCCACCACACGGGCTTCTTCCAGCAATGCCACCATGCCGCTTACAGGATCTGAGGCGCCATGTACCCAAGCGTCGTGGTGGTTCCCCCTCAGGACCCATTGATCCGGGAATTCACTTCCCTTCAGCATTGCGATAACATTATGGGCCGGTTTCAGTTGCCAGTCAAATTCCAGTTTTAAATGCACTTTGGCCGGGCCTGGCCCTATATGGTAACTGATGGGCAGTCCACCTCTCCATGATTCAGGTGCCATAGGCCCCCCAAGGGCCTCTAACAGGGGTTGGGCGTCTTCGTAAGAAATGGGCAATACCGGAATTTTTGTGATAGTGGGGGCATCTTTCCTGTCCAGGCGCTTAGCATCCTTTGTAGCCCCATATCCAGGGGTAAGAACATCTCCGGGATACAAGGGCATGTCCATCACAGATCCCCGCTGTACCCCTGTTTTATTTTTGAATGGCCCTTTGGGATATACATCCCCCTGAACATAACCATCATCAGCCGGATCTGAATAGATGATACACCCAATGGCTCCTTTTTCCGCTGCAAGTTTCGGTTTTATCCCCCGCCAAGAGCCATAGTATTTGGCTATGACTATTTTTCCCCTAACATCAATACCCTGCTTTTCCAACTCCTCGTAATCCGCAGGAATCCCATAATTTACAAATACCAATTCGGCTTCCACATCCCCATCGGTTGAAAAGGCATTGTAACTTGGCAGCAGGGCTTCCCCTTGTTCCGTATAGGCATCCCCTTCAACGGGGACGGCTGTCAGCTTAGCTGTATAAGTGGTTGGTGCTGTCAGTTCCAGCACCCGTACCTTAGGGTAGGGAAACAGTATATCGTAGGTTTCGATACGCGCATCATAGCCCCATGATTTAAATTGTGCCAACATCCATTCTGCATTCTTCCTTCCATATTCAGTACCTACCCAGTGTGGTTCTGCTGACATCCGCTTCATCCAGGCATCGAGGTTCTCTACCGAAAGTCCCTTTTCATATGCCTTTTCCAGGTCGAGTTCCTTTTGGACGTTCCCGGGTTTAAACCCTAAAAGGGATTGAGCTGAAACGCAACAAAGAGATAAAGAGAAGAATACTGTAGAAAAAATTCGGATCATAGGGGTTTAACTTTGTTTTGGAAGATACCTATTTTTTTGCTATTTCAGAACAGGGATTCATAGGACTTTACCGGGTGCTCCGAATTCATATTCAGCATCGTCAACAACCAGTACCCAGTCCTGGCCAATCCCGGAACTTGGAGGTTCTATGGTAAGTTGTCCGTGGGTTATAGCGGGCCCCTCGAATGCGTTTCCGGTTCTGGGGTCGTACCACCAGCTTCGCAATTTAGTCCCCTTCAGAGCAGAGAAATCAAGCAGCACCTTTTTACCGGTGGGGAAGTAGAACATGGTATAGGAACCCTCACTGTCTGCTGTGGCAATCACATAATCATCGGTATCGTGCTGGGGTCCGGGAACCAGATAGGGCGCAGGTATTCGGGTGAGGAAGGGCCTGGACAGCATTAAATTTTTAAGGTGTTTTACCTGGTTGGCCATCGGAAGGTCCAGAGCCACTTTCCAGGGCCTTAGTGGATGGTTGATCCCTTCCCTTTCCAGGCTGAACATCTGCCAGACATCGTGGCATCCATAGGTCTGCCCGAAAGCGCCTGCAAATACATTCCAGTACATAATACGCCGGATATCTTCCGGGATGCTGTATCCCAGCTCGCGCGCATTAAAACAATTAGGGTGGTCCTCATACAGGGGTTCCCCATCCAGGACGGGTTTTACTGGGTTGAGGTTATAGTCCTGTTCTATAATCCTGTATGTAGGCTGATTGGCACAATGGCCGGTTTGGTGCATGTTAAAATCGAGCCAGGGCTCCTCATGGAACCATCGGGAGGATCCCCCTTCCCTCGCCGGTTGGGGGTGAAAGCTCATAAGGGTCTTTTCATAGCCGCCTGCAGCTTCCGCTATGCCTTCTGCCATGGCATTCCAAATTGCTACATCCGTACTTCCCTCCCGGGGGTTGCGATCTCCCCCGATGATCCAGATTACATTGTCGTATGCCTTATACCGGTCACCCACCCATTTCCCGTATTCCCGGGCATTTTCCGGGGTGAAAACCTCAGGGCCGAGCCCCCAGCTGTTTTTGAATACCTTGTCTCCCCAGGTTGGTAACAACGCGATATAAATTCCGAGTTCCCCGGCCCTTTTTATAACGAAATCCACATGCTCAAAATATTTTTTATTCGGGCGCAAAGGATCGTTGGAAAGCAGCGGGGCTTCCCCGTACGGATTCGGGGTGTTTAACCCGTCCAGTTCTGCCAGGATCACCGCCTGGACAACATTAAAGCCTTGTTGGGCGCGGTGGGCCAGATACTCAGAAGCCTCTTCCCGGTTGCATCTGTGGAAAAGTTCCCAGGCGGTATCACCGGCCCAGAAAAAGGGTGCCCCCTCCTCCGTGACCAGGAAGCGTTTGTTATCGCTTACCCTAAGCCTTTGGGCATGGGAGGTTGCCGTAAGTACTATTAAAAGCAGCAATGCGATATTACGCTTCATCCAGGAAATTTATGTGATGGAAGATACTACTAAATTTATGTATTTCTGAAATTTAACATGGGAGGGACTATTAGCCGGTTGGAATAAGGTATTTCCTGAAACCAGCTTTCCCCAATGCCCGCCTGGCTGAAGCCATTCGGGTGGGCCCGACCGAACGTGCCGTTTGCTAAGGGGGGGCAAGCCATAGGGTTTTTTTCCTCACCCGAGTCCGCTTATGCGGTATCGACCTCTCCAGAGTAGAGATGCCCCGGGGAATTCTTCTGGTTAAAGCCGGGCGAAGCTATCATTATTCCAGTTCCTTATCGAGCAATAGCAAGGCATTTAGCAAGACATTGGCTCCATTGGCCATATCTTCGGCACTGGTGAATTCCTGGGGGGAATGGCTGATGCCTCCTTTGCTGGGCACAAATATCATTCCTGCCCTGGTGATCAATGCCATGTCCTGTGCGTCGTGCCCCGCCCCGCTTTGCATTTGCTTATGTGTTAGCCCCAGTGAAGTGGCCACATCTGCAATCCAGGCCTGGATCTTATTGTCTGTCAGGGCAGGTTTGGAATTGACATCAATGGGCGTATAGCTGAAACGGGTATTGGATTCCCTGGCGATGGAATCACCCCTTACCCGTATCGCATCAAAAAGCATGCGGATCTTCTCTTCTGAAAGATCGCGTATTTCCAGGCTCAATACCACCCGGCCGGGAATGACATTGGGGGCGCCGGGTTCTGCTGCAATCCTCCCTACGGTACCCACCTGTTTGCCCTCTGCACGGAGGATCTCTTCATTGACCGCAATGATGAACCGGGATGCTGCCAACATGGCATCCTGCCGTGCATCCATTGGAGTTGTCCCCGCATGGTTGGCAAATCCACTGACTTCCACGTCCCACCATTTGATGCCAACGATTCCTTCCACGACCCCGATATCTATTTCTTCCTGCTCCAGTATTCCTCCCTGCTCAATGTGTAATTCCAAAAATGCTGCCAGCGACCCTTTTGGCCTGGCCACTTCAGTGATCTTATCCGGGTCCCCGTTAATCCTTTTCAGGCCCTCTGCCATACTGAAACCGGTACTGTTCACTACAGACAATGCTTCCCGGCCAATCTCCCCTGCCAGTGCCCGACTCCCCAAAAGCCCGCCTTCTTCGTTTGAAAATATAATCACCTCCAAGGGGTGGTCCGTCCCGATTTGCTTCTCCTGTAATGTCCTAATCACTTCAATAGCCGAAAGGGACCCTACACACCCGTCATAATTTCCTCCCCCGGGGACCATGTCTATATGGGAACCGAATGCAATGGGTTTTTTGGTTGGCACCTTCCCCTGCCTTTTTCCTATGATATTTCCGGCATAGTCAACACCTACGTCCAGACCGGCATCTTTCATCAGTTGCTGCACGTATTCCCTGCCTGCGATATCCGCGTCGCTGAAAGCTACCCTGTTGGTAATTCCCATACTGTCACGGCCAAAAGTTGCGAGTTTGAAGATAGTACCCTCCAGGCGATCTTTATTAACGGTAGTCTGGGATTGGGAAGCGATGGCCTGATGAAGGAATAATGCAAGGGTCAAAACAATAAAATAACGGCTCATAATAAAGGATATTTGATCCTGAAGATACTTAATTTAAACTTGCACCCCGCTTCTACCTAATTTGCAGCTGCTGGTATATCATGACCGGCAACCTATACTAAAGGAGTTTCAAGGTGGCCATTCCATACCCTTTCAAATAAGGGAATCCATCAGGCATTTATGAGCCGCATCCATTCTCCCGGCATAGCATTCAGGACTGAAGGCTTCAGGGTTGCAGTTTCCTTCGGTACCGATGCGGAATTCGGTCTGCATGCTGAACAGATCACTATGCATACTACGGGAACGGTGGCTGCGGTGGAAATATTAAATGTTTTGAAATACAAATACATAGGTTGATCGAATAAAATTCCAGGGTACTATTTTTTAACCCAGGTGAAGGTCTTAAAAGAGTTTCCCGGATTTACGGATAAATTTGTACATTCATAGTTCAGATCAATGCCAAATCCTTTAAAACCAATGCCATGTTACAACTCAAACCCATATCGAAGGAATCAATCCCAAGGGCACTGACCAGGGCCAAGCATTACCGGCTTCTTAACGAACCCAAACAAACAGAAAGCATTTGCAGGGATATCCTCCAAATTGAACCTCACCATCAAATGGCCATATTGATATTCATCTTGGCTATCACGGACCAGTTTGGGACGGAAAAGCGCTTTTCAGTTCCTGAAGCCAAGGATTTGTGCAACCAGCTAACCAGTAAATACGAACAACAATATTACCATGGTATTATTGAGGAAAGACTGGGGAAAGCTGCTTTAAAAGGCACATCTCCAAGGGTTAAATATATTGCCTATGAACACTACAAAAGGGCCATGCAATATTATGAGGAAGCAGAAAAGATCAGCCCAAAAGGCAACCAGGATGCAATACTAAGGTGGAATGCCTGTATACGGGGCATCCAGGATTTTAAACTAGGCCCGTCACCGGAAGATAAGGGCATACAGCCCCTCCTGGATGTTTAGGCGAGACCGGTGACCGTTCGGAAATATTTCAACTCTTTTTAATTGGAGGTAACTGCTGTTTCCTGGGGCCAAATATCTTTCGGCCCAGGATTGTTACCGGATCATAATAGCGATCTATAACCCTTTCCTTCAAAGGAATGATGGCATTGTCCGTGATATTGATATGTTCAGGGCATACATCCGTACAGCAACGGGTTATATTGCACATGCCCGAACCATATTCCTTTTTGATCTCGGGGATCCGGTCTTCAGTATCAAGTGGGTGCATTTCGAGGCTGGCCACCCGGATCATATAACGGGGCCCTACAAACGCTTCCTTTTTATGATGGTCGCGTAAAACGTGGCAAACATCCTGGCATAAATAGCATTCAATACATTTCCGGAATTCCTGCACCCTGTCAACATCCTTTTGATACATAACATACCCTTTTTCAGTTTTCGCGCCCGGGGCCAATTTTACAGGCTTTATCCGCTTGTTTTGTTGGTAATTCCAGGAAACATCCGTAACCAGGTCCCGAATTACCGGAAATGTTTTGAGGGGCGTAAGCGTAATTGTTTCTTCAGGGTCATACTCATTCATACGGGTCATACAGGCCAATTTGGGTTTCCCGTTTATTTCCATACTGCACGACCCGCATTTGCCGGCTTTGCAATTCCAGCGTACCGCAAGGTCATTGGCCTGTTCCGCCTGGATCTTATGGATTACGTCCAGGACCACCATCCCTTCCATTTCTTCTGTTTCATATATTTCGAGGACTCCTTGCTCCCTGTTGCCCCTGAAAATCCTGAATTTCCTTTTTCCCATATTTTTAGATTTACCTTGTTTGCAGGTTGTAATGCATATCAAACAACCCCGACATTTCCCTGATTACGCTTCGGTTTAAGGCAATTCCTTCCCTGCCAGCTCCCTTTCCCTGGCAATTTCCTTCTCCAGGTCCTCAATATTCGATTGGGCAATCCGTTTTAATTCCGCATCCGGGACAGGACGCTCAACCTTGCGGAGCTGCATCTGTCCGTCGCTGCCTCTTTGTGTTATGATATTGTATTGCAGCCATTCATCCTGTTCCCCTGGAAAGTCGGAACGGGTGTGGGCCCCCCTGCTTTCCTCCCGCATCAGTGCCGCCTTGGCCACCGCTTCAGCAGTTATCAGGAGGTTGCGCATGCCCAAGGCCTCATGCCAGCCTGGGTTGAACTGGCTTGCACCCTTTGCCTTTACTGTAGCATAGGAAGCCTTGATTTTTTCCAATTGTGCAATTCCTTCTTCCAGGTCCTCCCGCGATCGTATGATCCCAACACGGTGTTGCATTGTACGTTCCAGTTCCTCATGGAGCAGGTACGGGTTCGCACCGGTTTCCCGGTTAAGGATATCCGTTGCGGATCGGATAATAGACTGAACCTGATCTTCATTGATTTCGGAATGGGAAACTGTATTCTGAGCAAATTCCGAGGCTGATTTCCCGGAGAGGTAACCGAAGACGAGCAGATCCGAAAGTGAATTCCCTCCGAGCCTGTTGGCACCATGCATGCCAGCTGCGCATTCGCCACAGGCATATAAGCCGGGGACGGAGCTCATGCTCGTATCGGGATCTACCCGTATCCCCCCCATAAAGTAATGGCAGGTTGGGCCTACTTCCATCGGTTCCAGGGTGATATCCAGTTCGGCTAGGACCTTGAACTGGTGGTACATGGAGGGTAATTTTTTGCGGATATCCTCTGCCGATCGCTGTGTGGCTATATTGAGGTACGCTCCCCCATGGACCGAACCACGGCCTGCCTTTACCTCTTCATTGATGGCCCGGGCTACCACATCCCGAGTTAGTAATTCCGGGGGCCTCCTGGCGTTGGGATCACCGGCCAGCCAACGTGCGGCTTCCTCCTGGGTCGAAGCGGTTTCTGACCGGAATCTTTCCGGGATATAGTTGAACATAAACCGGGTTCCTTCATTATTCAGCAGGATACCACCTTCACCACGGACGCTTTCCGTGACCAGGATCCCCTTTACTGAAAGTGGCCAGACCATACCGGTGGGATGGAATTGGTTAAATTCCAGGTCCATTAGTTCGGCCCCGGCCTGGTATGCCATGCCGTACCCATCGCCGGTGTATTCCCAGGAGTTTGATGTTACGTCCCAGGCTTTCCCACCCCCACCGGTGGCAAGGATGATGGCTTTCGCTTTCAGAATGATAAATGTCCCGGTTTCCCGCCACATGCATACGACCCCACAAACCTGCCCCACGGCGTTTTTGAGCAGGTCCAGAGCCGTGCATTCCATATAACTCTCGAAACCCTGGTGAATGCCGTGGTCCTGAAGGGTGCGGATCATTTCCAACCCGGTCCTATCTCCCACATGTGCCAGCCGGGGATAGCGGTGCCCCCCAAAATTTCGTTGATTGATCAATCCTTCGCGGGTCCTGTCAAAAACAGCTCCCCATTCCTCCAGAAGCCGTACGCGTTCTGGTGCCAGTTTTGCATGGAGTTCGGCCATCCGCCATACATTAAGGAACTTACCCCCCCGCATGGTATCCCGGAAATGGATCTTCCAGTCATCCCGGGCATCTACATTCCCCAAAGCGGCAGCCATACCCCCTTCAGCCATCACGGTATGGGCTTTTCCAAGAAGGGATTTCATTACAATTCCCGTACTCATCCCCCGGGACGACGCCTCAATCGCGGCACTGAGCCCGGCGCCCCCCGCTCCCACCACAAGTACATCATGGGTTATGGTTTGTATTTCCGATATATCAATCATAAGCCTCTGTAGTTTTTAACCTCCCCAGGTATTCGGGTCACTCAGCGTTCCCATGGAAACCAGGCGGATATAGATATCTGCGATCATGATCCAGATCAGGCTCAGCCAGGCAAATAATTCATGGCGTTGGTTGAGCCAGCCTACAATCCTACCATTCCCATGGGCAACTTTTCCACCCAGACTGCATGAATAACAATCCCTGCTGCCACTGACAAGGTGCCGAATGGAATGGCATCCGAAGGAATAACAGGCCAGTAGTATGGGATTGCCGAGAAGGAGCAGGCTGCCCAGGCCCACCCCGAATACACCCCCTCTGAAAAAAGATAAAAAGGCATCGTAAAAGAAAACCAGGATGTAAATCATCGCAAAGTACATGGCATACCGGTGCAGGTTTTGAACGACCATCAGGCCGGTTTCCCCTTTGTATCCCGATTTACCCTTCCGTGGCAGGGCCCCTACAGCACAGGCCGGCGGGGTTCCGGCAAAAGCCCGGTAATAGGCTTTTCTATAATAATAACAAGTAAACCTGAAAATGCCCGGGATCGCCAAAATAAGGAGGGAGGGGGAAGGGGGCAGCCAGTCAGGCCACCAGGATGGCCAGGAGCCGAAAACGGCGTGTTCAAGCGGTGCGGCCCCTTCAACACCTTCCTTGATAAACAATAGGGGGGAATAAAAAGGGGCCAGATACCCGCCAAACCCATCCTCCCCGGCATTGTACCAGTAGAAATCCGCCTGCCAGGCAGACCAGAAACCATATATCAGGAAACTGGTAAGACCCAGTAAAACCAGTGCAGGGTATAACCACCACCGGTCAGTCCGAAGTGTTTTTCCAAACCCCGAAGAACGGATGGTTGTTGCTGTGGATTCAGACACGTAATATGATAGGTTTAAGGCGAAGCCTTGTTGGTTAATTTCATACAATTTAGTAAAAAAGACAATCCCTTGTTCCCCAATGTGATGGAAAAGAATGCAATATTGCTGCCATCATGGGGTAGCTGCCATGGTTAGCCCTTAACTTCATCACAGGATCAAAGAAGGGTACGGGTGCGAAGCAATCCTCCAGGGGACACTGGAAAGGAACAGGAGGGGGTGGCGTTTATTGGGGATGTGCTGATTACAATAATCCCCTGGCTTTGATCTCCAAATACTTGTTTATTGTATTTATGGTAAGGTCCTGAGGCTTGGTGAGGATCGTCTGTATGCCATATTTGCGCAGCTCATAGACCACTAATTTCTTTTCATAGACAAATTTCTCCGCAAGGGTTTGCTGAAAAATCCCCTGGGTAGAATGGGATGTTTGCATGGCAAAAGCTGTCAGCTCCGTATTTTCGAATAGTATGACGACCAGCAGGTGTTGTTTGTTGAGGGCCTGCAAATACGGTATTTGTCGGTGAAGGGCATCCAGGGTCTCAAAATTGGTGTAGAGCAACAGAAGGCTTCTTTGGTTCATATGCCGTTTAATGTCCACATACAATCGGCTGAAATCACTCTCGGCAAAGTTGGTCTTGAGGTTATACAATGTTTCCAGGATAAGGGTCATCTGTGAACTGCGCCTTTCCGCCACAACCCGGTTCTCTATTTTATTGCTAAAAGCAAACATCCCGGCCTTATCCTGTTTTTTTATCGCAATGTTGCTGATCACAAGGGTTGCATTGATTGCATAGTCAAGCAGGCTTAGTTGTGCAAAGGGCATTTTCATGACCCGGCCTTTGTCAATTACGGAATAAATGGACTGCGATTTTTCATCCTGGTGCTGGTTTACCATCAGTTGGTTCTTTTTGGCCGTTGCCTTCCAGTTAATGATCCTGATGTCATCCCCGGCGACATAATCCCTGATTTGCTCAAATTCCATTGTATGGCCTATCCTGCGTATTTTTTTTACCCCATACTCAAAGAGCCGGTCAGTGAAGGCCATCAGGTCATATTTTTTCAGCTGCAGGAAGGATGGGTAAACGGGGACTTCCCGGGAAGTATCAAAAGTAAACCTCCTGCGAAGGAACCCCAGCCGGGAACCGGCAAATACATTCAGGTTGCCAAATTCGTAGACCCCCCGTTCCACAGGTCGCAGGGTATATTTGAAGACGGTCCTTTTACCGCGGCCCAATCGGGCTGTCAACCCAAAATCTCTTTTCTGAAACTGGTGCGGTAATTCATCCAGTATGGTTAGGTTGACCGTAAAAAGATACCGGTTTTGCACTACAATTTTAATGGTATTTTCATCCCCATTGGAGAGTTTGTCCGGGACGATGCGTTCCCCCCGGACCTGGCCGCCCGATAGGAATACCAACAGGAAATCAGCCACCACCAATAACAGGAACAGGTAAAAAAGCAACTTCATAACGCCGAAAAATACGGGAAAGATGAAGGAGAGTACAAATCCCAGGGTCAGGAGTGCGAGCAGCAGGAATAACCGGTTTTGGAGGTAAGTATTTCTAATTAACTTCTTCATTGCCATCTAAAGTAGGGGATAGGTTATCGGGGAACTTCTATGCTTTCCAATATCTGCATTACCACCTTATCAGGGGTGAATCCCTCCATTTCCCGCTCCGGTGTCAGCATCACCCTATGGGTAAGGACAGGGCCGGCGACTTGCCTGATGTCATCCGGGGTCACAAAATCGCGGCCCTGAATGGCTGCCAGTGCTTTCGATGCCTCCAGGAGGGCGATGGAGGCCCGTGGAGAAGCACCAAGGTAGAGGTTGGCGTTAGTGCGGGTATTGTCGACTATGCGCGCTATATATTTCAACAATTCAACCTCCACTATAATCCCCCGGATTGTTTGCTGGTACTGCACAATCTGTTTCCCATTGAGGACGGACCGGATAAGGGAAGTGACATCGGTTGTTTTTTCGCGATGTTTATGCTCCAGGATACGAATCTCTTCTTCCAAACTGGGGTACTGTACATTGATTTTAAAAAGGAACCGGTCTAATTGTGCTTCCGGCAGCCTGTAAGTCCCTTCCTGCTCAATCGGGTTCTGGGTTGCGAAAACAAGAAAGGGTGGGGTCAACTCGTAGCATTGGCCATCCATGGT
>JBGTLT010000092.1:0-3855 GCA_041743975.1 Zeaxanthinibacter sp. | reverse complement strand
CCACTGGCAAATGCAAGTCCGAAATTGCCATTTTCAATGCTGGCGAGCGAATTCTCCAGGGCTGTACGGGTAGGGTTGGCACTCCTGGAGTATTCATAACCCTGGTGACCCCCCGGGGTGGTCTGTGCATAGGTGGACGTCTGGTAAATAGGAGGCATAACCGCGCCGTAGGCCTTGTCCGGTTTCTGGCCTCCATGGATGGTCTTGCTGTTGAACCGCAATTTTTTTTCGCTCATGGATTATAATTTGATGCACAAATGTATCGTTATCTTTTAGAGATTACAATGATTGAATCCGTAGTTTTGTGTCCATCCCAAATGAAACCCTATGAAATTCCCTATAGCTTGCTGCCTGTTCCTGGTTCTGATCTGCCTGGGTTGCAAGAAAGATACCAATATATCCCTGGAACCGCTGCTGCTTGTAGGCGACCCTTGTAAAGAATGCCCTGAGGTACGGATAGAGATCCCGAAAGCCGTGAAAAAGGACCGGATCAGCATGGCAGTGAATACGGCCCTGAAGGAAGAGATCATTTTCCTGCTTAATTTCAATGACCAGGCAGACGCCGCCACCATTGAAGAAGCGATTACCGGATTTACCCGGGATTACAGCGACATCAGCCCATTGTTTCTGGATGAACACGGCGGGTGGGAAGCCAGGATAAAAGGCGAGGTTAGCTATGAAGACCCGCAAATGCTTACCATTAAACTGGATTCCTATTTATATACAGGAGGAGCTCATGGCTATGAGGCCACCCGCTTCCTGAATTTCAACAAGCGAAAAGGAACTGAACTCCAGGATTGGGAATTGTTCGCGGACCGGAAGGATTTTTTGCGCTATGCCGAACTCAAGTTTCGGAAGCAGGAGCATATACCGGAAGGCAAACCAATAAATAGCACTGGCTATATGTTTGAAAGGGATACATTCTACCTGCCCGAAAATATCGGTTTTACCCCCGAAGGTGTCAAACTGCTCTACAACCAGTATGAAGTAGCTTCCTTTGCGGAAGGTACCGTGGAGCTGGTCCTCCCCTACAAGGAGGTTACCAAATACCTTTCGGGCAATATCAAGTCTTAGGGTTTGCGGACAAGATCGTTTTTTTTATGAACCGGATCACCCCAGGGTGCAGTCCTTCGTGGTAATTATTGAACCTCATGGCATCCTCCAAAGATTGCAATGTCACTTTATTCGATGTAGTGAATTCACCGTATTTTTGAAAGTCCCCATTGTTATCATCCTGTTGGTCCCATTCCCCCATGGAAATCAAAAAACCGGCGCCTGTTTCCTCCTCGCGGGCCATACCATCAGGGACGGTACCACGACCAAATTTCCAGACATATTCATCGCTGATCCGCAATGGCACCCCGCTCAGGTCGCAGACAAGCGATTGCTGGGTAACCACTTCATGGGCTATACTACCAGATATTGTTCCGGAAACCTTCCGGGATACACACCAATTTTTCCCGCGGGGTCTTCCTTAGGATGTGGAGAGGATCTTTCTGTTCTGAAGCCTAATGGCAACTGCTTTTTCCAGAATTCATGCATTTTTCAGGCCCTGCCCCGGACTTCCCACGGCTGGGAATATTAAAAATCGCATTAAATTAAAATATGTTTCTTAAAGAAAGTATAGTTTTGTGGGGTCGGTATCCCGCACCGTAAAGCAAGCCTGTTGCATAGCAACAGTCCATTATAATTATACTAAATTTTAGTATACACAGCACTTATGAAAAAGATATACTACCTCAGCACCTGTAATACCTGTATGCGAATCCTGAAAGAATTGGAACCCCTGGACGGGGTTGAAATGCACGATATCAAGTCCGGGTCGGTTACCATGACCCAACTCGAAAGCTTGAAGGCACTGGCGGGTAGTTACGAGGCTCTATTCAGCCGGCGTGCCCAGCTGTTTACGCAACGGAAACTAAAAGGCCAGGACCTAACAGAATCGGATTATAAAAAACTATTACTGGAGCATTATACCTTTCTTAAAAGGCCGGTGGTTGTAGTGGATGATGCCATTTTTATCGGGAACACCAAAAAGGCTGTAGCAGCCGCCAAAGAAGCACTCCATCCTTGAGCAAACGGACCCTGGCCATATTTGCAGCCCTGGGGGCCACCACTATTTACGGCCTGAACCATACCATTGCCAAAGGGGTAATGCCGCATTTTGTGGAACCCTACGGGTTTATCATGTTGCGCGTAACCGGGGCCGCAGCCCTGTTCTGGCTAATTTCCTTCTGGGGACCTGCAGAACGACTTGAAAATAAAGATTTCCTCCGGCTGTTGCTGTGTGCCTTCCTGGGGATGGGCTTCAACATGCTGGCCTTTTTTAAAGGTTTGTCCCTGTCAACCCCTATTAACAGTTCCGTGTTGATCACCCTTACCCCCATCATCGTACTGGTGCTGTCCGCCCTGATCATCCGGGAAAAGATTTCCCGGATAAAGATCGGGGGTATCTTTATAGGGCTTATCGGGGCACTGGGACTGTTGCTTTTCGGGGCAGAAATACGGCAGGATGCCCCCAACATCCCCCTGGGCAACGCGCTGATTATGCTGAACTCCGTATTGTATGGCTCCTACCTTATCGTGGCAAAGACGCTGATCCAAAAATACCATCCACTAACCTTTATGAAATGGCTTTTTACGATTGGAATTGTGATCTGCCTGCCATTCGGGATCACTGAAATGCAGGCGATTGATTGGGCGGAACTTCCATTTGAGGCACAATGGAGGATTACCTTTGTGGTGGTGGGAACCACCTTTTGCACCTACCTCTTCAATATTTTTGCGCTGACACAACTCCGTGCCTCTACCCTGAGCGCCTTTGTGTATGTGCAGCCGCTTATCGGTATCCTCTACGCGGTGGTAATGGGGAAGGATACGCTGACCACTGTAAAGATCCTAGCCGCAACGCTGGTATTAGCAGGGGTTTACCTGGCGAGCCGGAAACCTGCCTTTCCAAATAGGGCAGTATAACAACACCTCCTTTTTTCGTTTCTTATGGCTGATCCTGATTGTAAAGGTCAGGGACCGGGTTCCCGGTGCTGGGGGGTTTTGGCAAATTTCCGGGTATCTTGTTTTGTGAGGATGCGGAAACTTCCCGAAAGTTCCTCCTGCTTAAAGCGCTCCACCCAGGCATCAGGCAGGGCGGTAAGCCCGCGGCTTTTCAAACTGATCCAGGCTCCCATGAGCTCTGAATGTGCCACGTGCTTCCCATTTGGGTCATACATGTTGTGGTGGAATTCAAAGAACTTGCCGTCCGCACTAAGCCCCGTAACTTCCAGTGTAACCGAAACCAGTTCCCCCGGAAGGATCTCCTTGAAATAATAGATATGTTCGTAGAAGACAACCGGGCCCAGCTGCCGCTCCACAAGCGTTTTATGGTCAAAGCCCAGGTGCATAAAATACGCCATCCGGGTATGGCTCATAAAATTAACGTAGGCACTGTTCGCCAGGTGCCGGTTGGCATCCAGATCGCTCCATCGGACCTCAAACTCTTTGGTAAACATGGCGTTCTATTTTTTACTATGCATGCATACTACTCGCAAAAATACCATAGTTTTGGTAAAACCCGGTAGTTGTCCGGCTAATTAATCCCTATTTTTAGGAATAAAAATACAGGTATGTACACCAAAGCGCCCTTTATCAAAGACCTTGCACTCCCGGCTATAGCCGCACCCATGTTCCTGATATCCGGCCCTGACCTGGTCATTGAGTGTTGTAAAAACGGGATTGTAGGTACTTTCCCGGCACTCAACCAGCGCAGCAGTAAAGGATTTGAGGAATGGCTGATCCTGATACAATCAGAACTGCAAAAATTTGAGACTGAAACCGGGAAAAAACCGGCACCTTTCGGGG
>JBGTLT010000091.1:0-7736 GCA_041743975.1 Zeaxanthinibacter sp. | reverse complement strand
TTCGCGAATCTCAAAAGCATCCTCCTTATTCCATTAATAGTAGCATTTATAAGTTGTTCGGACCCAAAAATCGAGGGATCCTGGGACTTTGAATTTTCGATAGAAGATGAACCTATCACCGGCGTTTTAAAACTTGAAAATGCAAAAGGGGCCTACCAGGGCCGAATTAATTCATTTCAACTTGGAAAAATCGAGCTTCAGAATCTGAGGGTTTCCAATAATGAACTTTCAGCGGAATTTGAAAAATGGGAGGTTCAAATGCTACTAAAAGGTTCTTTCAGGAGTACTGATTTTGCGGGAACCCTGGCATTCGAAGATAAAGTGCTGCCATTTAAAGCGGTAAAGCAATCAGAGGATCTTGTTGAAATTGACCGGTCTCAAGTGGCATATCTCCTCTCCGACAATGACGTTCGGGAAAAGGAAAGTGACATCGATCACGCCGCTATTATTGAGGAATTTAGCGAGGAATCGTATGAGCTCGGACGCAGGATCTACAACTCGAATTGTATCAATTGCCATGGAAATCCTGAAATCGAGGGGTCTATTCCCTTATCCTTACAATTTTGGGAACAAGCGTTCAAAGCTGGTGCGGATCCCTTTTCAATGTATCAAACTGTTACAAAAGGCTTTGCAACAATGCCTCCTCAATTAACACTTACACCTCAGGAAAAATATGAGGTAATTTCATATATACGCGAAGCATTTGTTAAAAACAATAATCCCGGGCAGTATTTTAAAGTTTCGCAGGGCTACCTGGCAGGCCTTCCAAAAGGCAGCTCCAGAGGACCCGAATCGAAACCATACCATCCCTGGCTGGATCAGGATTATGGTAATTTTTTTATGAATACCTATGAGTTGGCAGATGCCGGAACCGGGCCTGAACGGTATCATTCCCCCGGACCGACTCCTTTCCCCGATGAAGATTATTCCAGGAACAATTTTGCTTATAAAGGAATTGCTATACGCCTTGATAAAGGCGAAGGAGGGGTTTCCAGGGGAAAGGCATGGATGATCTTCGACCATGATGTTATGAGGGTCGCCGGAGGATGGACGGGCGATGGATTTATTGATTGGGATGGCATCCTGCTCAATGATCGGCATGAGACCTACCCGAGAACAATTGGCAAGCTGCATTTTGAAACTCCCACGGGCCCCGGATGGGCAAATCCGTTTGACGGAACCTTTAATGACCCGAGGTTTACAGCAAGGGATGGAAGGCAATTTGGACCATTGCCCAAAAGCTGGGCCGACTATAAGGGCCTCTATCATGATGGAGACAATATCATTATTTCATATACAGTCGGTTCGGCTAAAATATTGGAGCGATTGGGCATGGAAGAAAAAGGTGACCAAACCATCTTTACCAGGACCTTGAACATTTCGCCTTCGGGCTCCCTATTGAAACTTCGTGTGGCCCCCATGGGTTCTCAAGTTCGCATTGCGGGCAGTGGAGCATCCCTTTCCCGGGAGGATGGCTACCATATGATGACGGTAAACAAATCGCAAGGGGCCAGGGTAAAATTGTTTATTGCAGTTGGGGATAGTAAGGAAATGGACGCTATTGTAGGTGCATCCAAAGCTCCCGAATCACTGGCTAAGCATACAAGAGGTGGACCTGCACAGTATCCCGAGGAATTGACCAGTACCATTACCAAGGGGTCGGACGAGGGTATTTTCGCCGTCGATCAATTGAGCCCCCCCTATGAGAACCCATGGAATTGCCGGATGAAGCTCAGTGGAATCGATTTCATGAAAGATGGTAATAAGGCGGTGGCCTGTACCACCGATGGAGACATTTGGTTGATATCAGGCCTGACTGACGGGGGTACGACATTAAAATGGAAACGTATAGGGGCTGGCCTTTTCCAACCTCTTGGCATCAAAGTGGTCAATGAACAGATCTTTGTCACCTGTCGCGACCAACTCGTGCGTCTCCGTGATTTTAATGGGGATGGTGAAACAGATTTCTATGAGAGCTTCAATCATGATCATCAGGTTACGGATCACTTTCACGAATTCGCGATGGGATTGCAGGCCGATAAAGCGGGCAATCTGTACTACGCAAAAAGCGGAAGACACGCCCGGGAGGCGCTGATTCCCCAACATGGCACCTTGATAAAGGTTAGTAAGGATGGATCAAATTCTGAGATTATTGCAACAGGTTTTCGTGCGGCTAATGGGGTTTGTATTAATCCTGATGGTAGTTTCCTGGTATCCGATCAACAAGGTTACTGGAACCCGATGAATCGTATCAACTGGATAAAGACCGATTCAAAAAGCAGATTTTATGGCAATATGTGGGGGTACAATCCACCCAAGGATACCACCAGGGTCGCCATGGAACAACCCATGGTTTGGGTCGACATGGAGTTCGACCGTTCCCCTTCGGAACTCCTTTGGGTGAATAGCAAAAAATGGGGGCCTCTGGACGGGGGACTATTGAGTTTTTCGTATGGCTATGGGAAGGTGCAATTGGTGCTGCAGGAGGAAGTGGAGGGTCAGCATCAGGGGGGTGTCATCGATATTCCTGGAATGAAGTTTTACACCGGGGTCATGAGGGGCCGTTTCAATGCAGATGACCAACAGCTGTATGTATGTGGTATGGAAGCATGGGGCACCAATCAGAATATGCGAACCGGGGATCTGTACCGGATCCGCTATACAGGCAAAAGCATCACCTTGCCGATATCTTTGAATGCCCGGAGCGATGGTATGAAACTGACCTTTGCTACCGCGTTGGATGCCGAAAGTGCTACCGATGTTTCAAGGTACGGGATAAAAACGTGGAACCTGGTCAGGAGCAGCAACTATGGTTCAGACCGCTACAATATCAAAACCCTGAATATTTCAGAAGCAAGGTTGTCATCTGACGGAACAACGGTCGACCTTATCATAGATCAAATAGCTCCTGTTGATGTGATGACCATATCGTATGACATTTCGGATGAATCAGGTACCCCGTTAAAAGGTACCATTCAGAATACGATCCATGTTTTACCTGGAAAGTAATTCACCATAAGTCAGATAGTTGATTATGTCCCAATCAAAATATGGTAACTGAAGCCATAAATGCCAGGCTTGTCTGAATGGCCTTGGTTTTGTCACCGCCAAAAAACCCTGGAAAGCCGCACGCGTTTTTTTATTTTGCGGACGAGGATATACTTCTTGTCTCAAACCAACTCAGGCGTCCAGGGGTTTGATCTCTAATCTTCGTTTTCCTCATCAAAATTAATGGCCCAGAGACCCCGGACTTCATTTACATTATAACCGAACGCCTTATCCGCCGGGTATAGATTTCTCAAGGCCCGGAAGGTTTCCGGTTGAAGCTGATCATTCGGTTTTCCGTGGCATTGGAGACACAGGACGTTGGTGATAATGGGAAAATAAAAATTTACCTCTTCGTTTGCGGTTTTTACAATGGGCTCTGGTTTTTTCCCGGAGGCCGTTAATTTCGTGAAATACCTAATATAGCCCAACTCCTCTTCACTGGCCATATTATCAGGATTCCGGGGTTTGTCCGACACCCTTTTGATGACCGCGTTTTTCATGACAGAGATACTATCCGTCAGGTGCAACGCGTTTACATTGCAGAAACCTACAGCACCAACCGGCCCATTTTCTCGGATGGCCTTCTGCAGGTTTTTACCCAAAGCCTCCCTTGCATCCAGGGCGTAGCCCATACCGATCCTGGCATTCCTGTCCCGGGGCGCTTCAGTATTCTGCGTTTTGCGTTTTTCCGGCAGATTTCCTTTATCGTGTTCTGCCTCATACTGCGCATCAAACCAGTCGGGTTTTTTCACTTCATAGTCATACAGATAATCCGCTATCTGTTCGATGTCTTCATCCGGGTAGGGTATGTAAGGCATAGGACCGAACCTTTTATGGGCAGCTGGTATCTTTGATTCCGCCTCAGGGTCGTTAACCCATTTAATAAGGGCGTCCCTAAATTGCTTTTTGGTCGTATTCTCGTCGATATAGTGCATTTTAATGGCGATCATGGGAGGGGCTATCATGCTTTCTTCGGTTGTCCCGGGATCGTGGCAGATGTAGCATTCGGTTTCCATGATTTGCCTGCCGGGATGGTTTTCTCCCGATTGGGCTACCTCGTTTTCAGAAAGTTTATCGACTGGTACTGCTTTCGGTGCGTCTTTGCAACTGAAGATAATCAGGAATGAAAACAAGGGCAATACATTTTTCATAACAGACAATTTTGGATTCCTTAACTGGCCCTGGGACTTACCCCGTAGCTATTGTTTTTATGGTTTGTCCGATTTTGGACAACAGCCCTTGCATCCGGTTCACAGATTGCATCGCTTTCAGATTACAGGTGATGGTCCAGAATCTGGTGCGCATCGATCAGTGGCGCACCGTGCATGATCTCATCGGAGGATTCGTTGATAAACTTGTCAAAATTCAGATGGAACGAATGTGCCAATTGAATGGCCTTGCTCACATACGCCCCTTTTTGCAGCCAGGTGTTCATTGGATCCAACATTTCCGAGGGCACTCCTTTGCAATATTTGGGCATGTGCAGCCCGAAAATGGGATGCTGTTCGTAATCTACTTTTTCCAGATCGCCTGCCAGGATCGAGGCAATCATCGCCCGGGTATATTTTAGTTTGATCCGCGACCCGATCCCGTAAGGCCCACCGGTCCAACCCGTGTTGATCAGCCAGACATTGACCCCTGCGTCTTTCATTTTCTTGCTGAGCATTTCTGCATACACGGTAGGGTGCAAAGGCATAAAAGGTTCGCCGAAACACGCGGAGAATGAAGGAACCGGTTCATTGATACCGGCTTCCGTCCCGGCGACTTTGGCAGTATAGCCCGAAATAAAATGATAGGCAGCCTGTCCGTTAGTGAGTTTCGATACCGGGGGCAATACGCCAAAGGCATCACAGGTCAGAAAGAAAATATGCTTCGGATTCTTTGCGAATGAAGGAACCTGTATGTTATCGATGTGTTCGATGGGGTAGCTTACACGGGTGTTCTGGGTAATGGAACTATCAGCATAATCCACTTCCTTTGTTCCTTCCTTAAAAACGATGTTTTCCAGGAGTGCCCCGGGCCGTATTGCCCGGTAAATGTCTGGCTCATGCTCTTCGCTAAGATTGATGACCTTGGCATAGCAGCCCCCCTCAAAATTAAATATGGTGTTATCGGCTGTCCAGCCGTGTTCGTCATCGCCGATCAGTTTTCGGTCGGGGTCTGCGGAAAGGGTGGTTTTTCCCGTGCCTGAAAGTCCGAAGAAAATCGCGGTATCCCCATTTTCCCCGACATTTACAGAGCAGTGCATCGGTAGCACGTTCTTCTCGGTTGGAAGGATGAGGTTCAGGGCTGAAAAGATCCCTTTTTTTATTTCGCCTGTATAGGCAGACCCAGCAACCAAGGCAATTTTCTTAGTGAAATTGAGAATGGAAAAGTTGCCCGCCCGGATGCCGAAATCTTCCGGATCCTTTGCTGCGTAGCCTGGCGCGCAGAGTACCAGCCAATCTTCCTGAAAATTCTCCAGTTCATCTTCTTCCAAACGGAGGAACATGTTCTTGACAAAAAAACTGGACCAGGGATATTCGGTTATGGTACGGACGTTCATCCTGTATTCAGGATCAGCACACACATAAGCATCCCTCACATAGACGTCTTTGCCCGATAAATAGTTTGCTACTTCGGAATATAATCTTTCGAAGTTTTCAGGGTCCAGCGGTTTGTTGGTTCTTCCCCACCAAACCTTATCCCTGGTGTAATCGTCCCTGACCAGAAAACGGTCCTTGGGCGACCTTCCGGTAAATTTTCCGGTGTTGACACAAAGTGTCCCGTTTGCGGTCTCCTTTCCCAAATTCTTTTCCAAGGTCAATTTTTGAAGGGTTTTCCCATCCAGATTCCAATGGGCGGAGACGTTTTTCAGTCCGTACTTTTTAAGGCCCTTATTTTTTACGATTGTTTTTTCCATTATTCTTAACTTTTTTCATTCCTATCGGTCACCGGGCGTAGCCTGAGTGACTTCAGGGAAATCTTTGATTGTGGTTACTGGTTTTTTTAATCAATGGCCAACACGGGTATTTTCGACTGCAGGGTCAACAATTGTGTCAACTGCCCTTCGGAGGGGTCACTATGCCTTGTATGATTTCTTGGAAGTATGGCGATTAGGTCCATATCCTTTTTGGAGGCATATGTAAGTATGCCTTCTACAATGTCCGTATTTTTGATAAAAACACGATCCGCGTAAAAATTTTCGAGGTAATAGGCTATGGCATTCTCATTCTTTTCATCTTCTTTGGAATAGCCATAACTGCCAGATTTGTTAGCTATTGTTACTACATGTACTTTGGCGTTGAACCTTCGGGCTACTTCCAATAAGTTCCTCAAGTCTTCAGGTTCGTCTATTTCCTCATTTCCAAGTACCAGGGCGATACGCTTTAATCGAAAATCCTGATATTCCCCGGGTATTGCCAGAACAGGGCAATCAGCCGCCAGTACTAGCTTTGAGGTATTGGTCTCTTCTGAGTTACCGTCCTTATTGGGGCCAAAGGTGCCCATGATCACAAGGTCTATATCTTTGGTTTTTCGGATATCCAACAAGGCGTCGGTCAGCGTTCCGACCTGGGTTACCCATTCCAGTTTGTTTTTGAGGACAGAATGATACTTTTCCTCTATTTCCTTTATACTTTCAGGGGGTAATTTGATATTGCTATCTCCGGAAATATGGGCCAATACAATTTGTATATCATCATTGCGCCCGGTGAAGTCGGCCACGTATCCTAAAGCTTTTTGGGCAGTTTCCGAAAAATCAAAAGGAACCAATATTGTCGAAATTTTGTCCATAACACGAAATTTTTGGTCGTTTTGAGCAAATTTAAGTATCAGTTTTAAGTCAAAACATGACGACTATCATTCCCGATTTAAAAATGACATCATAATATAGAAGTTCCATAAAGGAGCCCCGGAAACAATTTTGGGATAACGGGCAGGAATATGATTTCGAAACAATAAATACCCATTCGAAGGCAGGTTTCCCACACCAATGCCCGGCGCAACTGTTATCAGACGAGTATGGGCTTACTGAAAAATATTTCGTTTTTGATCATTTTGAATACGACATAAAGACAATACTATGCAAAATATTCTGATCCCTACCGATTTTTCAAACAACGCATTCCATGATTGCCAACTACCTGAGTGCTCAGAATGCCAGAAGTATTTGTTTCAGTTTACATTGATGCAAAGGCACGGCATTCATAAATAGTATATAAAGAAAATTTAATGGCAGATGCATTTTTCTTCATTCATTTTGTCTTGATACAAATATGCAATATTCATGAATACCTTTAAAAGGGAATAATATTTCCATGTTCATTTTGCCTTGATGCAAATGCGAAGCATTCATGAATACCTTTAAAAAGCAATAAAAACCACATGAATAAAACGAACCAAAAAATCAAGAAGGATTTAAGGAAATTTTTGTTCCCGCTGAAAGCGGGACCATAACCGCAGCTGCCGCTATCGCTCCATGCTCTTTTTCGCTAACGCGAAACGCATTTCCGCTTGCGGCCCTGCTATTTCTGTAAATCCTTCGGGCGTTTCAATGACTCCTGTGGTGAATAGAAAGTGTTCGGCCTATTTTTATTTTTGTAAGAAATCAAGCGGTTTTCACGCGGGGAGCGGGAAGCCGTCCATAGAGCATTTCGCGTAGCGAAAGCGGCCTGGACGGCGGGGCTGTGGAAAGCGCGTGGATTTCC
>JBGTLT010000090.1:0-4491 GCA_041743975.1 Zeaxanthinibacter sp. | reverse complement strand
GGGATTGGTGCATGGCCACATTCCTCCCCGCAATGATAACAGTTTATCATGTTCTGCAAATTTGCTTCATACCGGGTACAAAGATGTTGCAGAGAACATTTTTAGCACATGATAAATGTCATAGCCCGGATTTTTATGTCGGGCTTAATTTGATGCCAAAATAACTTCTGATTCGGTCTGAAACATATAATCTTACCCCCCGGCTTTTCAGGCAATCCATCATTGTTAATGTGGAACAAGAGCCCAGGCCTCTATCGGAGATCCGGAAATTCCATTTGAACACCATCAAAAAGCATTTTGGTGACATACCCCATTATTCTCCGGAGGGTAAGTGAAGTGAGTATTCCGTCTGCTGATGACCACCAGAAAATAGTGGACAAACCTTAGGATTGATGAAAAATTTTCTATATTTAATGGTATGAAGGGCCAATCGCCTTATTTATTGTCAATAAAATCATGTATGATGTACCGGTTAAAAGAACTTAAATACTTTACGTTGATCCTACTCCTGGGCAGCTTTATAGCAGCAGGATCTTTGAGCTCCTGCAGGGAGCAAAAAAAGCAGGATAACTCTGAAATGGAGGGCGAACACCCTGAAGGAGAAGAACACCCTGAAGGTGAGGAACACCACGAAGGGGATGAGCACGCAAATGATACCCTTTCAGGGTAGTATTGGCTGTTTTTGCGCTATTTTGTAGTTAATATAATGAAATCTTCGGGTCTTTTGCCCCGGGGCATCTCTCCTCTGGAGAGGTCGAAACCGCCTATAGGTGAGGAATAATTCTTAATTTTTCCGGCGAAACGAAAAAAACGTTTTGGCCAGTACGGAATTATTTCCCACTTCCATAACGGGATATGCCATAAAATTGATGGATCCCCCTTGGGGTCCGGGTTCAACCATAAGATCCCTACCACGACTGAATTCGATACGGTTAGCCGGATGCCGGCCAAAGTAATAAGTCGCAAGTGCAGTATATTTATTGGCTTCACTGATATCAACAGGCCACCATTTTTCCTCCGCATAAAATTCAGCCCAGCAGTGGTAGCCATCGATCCCTCCTTCGTCCCTTTCTGAGGGGATTGCTGCCCCAATTGCAAAACGCGCAGGTATCCCTGCGGATCTGGCCAGGGAAATGAATAATGAATGGAATTCCGTGCAATTACCGGTAAGTGCATCGCAAGCATATACAGCATCACCCTTGCCATAATTCCCCCATTTCATATAGCGCATATTGTCAATTATATAATCGTATAGTGCCCGTGCCTGCATGATGGTTCCTTCGTGTCGTTTATTTCCAATGATGGAATCTGCCAGTATCCCGAAACGGTCTCCAACCGGCATCAGAACATTGGCGTTGAGGTATTTTGTGGGCGATGAATTTTCCCCATACGGATTTTTCTCCTTTCTTTCCACATCATAGGTAAGTACCACTTGCTCCCCGCTGTGCTCCGGCGAGAGTTCCATATAAAGGACAGTGTTGCCATATTGCTTTTCAGGGAGCATTTGATGTGCCACAGGTGCTTTCAGGGAAACTATATCAATTGTTTGAAAGCGGTCGCTTTGAGGAACGGGGATCCACATTTTCGATGGTTCCTTCATTTCAGGCAGGGTAACCTCATACCGGAACTCAAACCTATCCTCCCCTTCGATAACCCCAAGCAATTTGGAGGATGCGTTTTGAACCGGCACCTTATACCAGGTCTTGTCCTTGCGTTGTTTCCAGGTATAAAAAGGTTTCCCATTCACCTTGTGCAAGGTTGTTTCGGTAACATTCATGCTACCGGGGTCACCTTCCAGGAAAAAATCCACATCATAAACATCCCCACTGACATCGGCCAGGTCTACACAGGCAAAATGACGCCGGGGCCCCAGATTGGAAAGGTACTCGGTATGTACACGTACCAGTTGAAGGCGCAGTTGCTTCTCTTCGGTATACAGGTGGAAATACCCCTTGCCTTCCGCTACTTTTTTATCGATATTGGCTTTGATACCTGCTTCGATATCGGCAGTAACCACTTTGGGGATATCATTGGCCGCAAGGGTTTTAACCTCTTTTTTCTCCTTTGTGCCTGAATTACAGGCCGTCAGAACAGCGAGCAAACAGCCTAAAATGAACCGGGGGTCCTTCATATCATGAAAAGATTAACGATTGCCTGAATTTACGATAATTCCGGCGTTCTCCCAATAGGAAGGATTTTCTACCTGGATCAGCTATTTGCATTCACCCACCATAACTATAGGAACGGAAGGCATTTAAATTTCAGTTGGGAGGGCCAGATTGAGTTTCTTTAGGGCTGGGAGACAAACCGGAAGCATATTTATTAAAAATGGAATATTTGTTTTATTCTTAGATTCAAAATTGACACTTTCCACCAGGCTTATATCTTAATTTTATAAAAGGATTTTTGAGCAATGGATACGCACTCGATACCCTTTATACCGCCCCTAAAACTCGTCGCAGTATTTGGTATTCTGTTGACTTACTTTCCTATGTTTTCACAGGACACGGAGGATTTGCCGGAATCCAGAAAGGTTCAGTTTACGGGTAGTATCAACCTGAATACCAATGGCATATCGCCCGTCCCTGCCTTTTCATTGGACAAACCATCGATTATTGGGACATGTTCAGTGGACTGGAAACGACTCAGTTTTAATCCCGAAATAGCCTTTTCTTTAAAAGGAGAGCCCTGGTTTATAAATCCCCGCTTCACTTACATGGCAATCGATCGTAAAAATTTTGACCTTAGTATAGGCACCATATATAGTTCGAGTTATTCCTATCCCGAAGTTTTGTTGAACGGCGGTCTACAATCCACAACCCTGCTCGAACATTATATGCTGTTTCAGTCAACCTCAAAGTATCAATTAACTGAAAAATCCGATATCAGTATAACCACCTATCATGGATTTGGTATAGGCGCTGCTTCCATAAAAAGGGGTAATTTTTTCGTTTTCGGAGCAAATTTCAAAGAGCTGCGAATAACAAACAAACTATATTATAATATTCAACCACAGCTCACATACATTAATCTGGATGGGGATACGGAAGGTCTTTTCGCTGCTAGCACATTTGGCTTGGGAATTAAAAAGTGGCCATTTGTGCTGTCCACCCAAATGAGCCAGTCGCTGGTAACCAATATTTCACCCGAACCGGGATTTAAATGGAATGTTGGGTTGACCTATGCCTTTTAATCGAATTCAGCCACCTTTAAATCAAAAAGGTGCAACTATTATCCTTTCAATTTCTATCAGGATTTCGAATAAAGATGGTAGCACTTACATATTTATTTCCCGTTACTGTTTGCGTTGTACCTCGGGTAAAGGAAGCTATCGTGGATAAACCTGGAATTTAAGGTAGGGGGTTCTCATCCTATTACGCTATATCGAAGAAGGAAAATCTGCTTCAGAAAATACCTCGTAATTTTAAAGGCCAACGGGTGAGGATCTATGAACTTTAATTGAGTTTCCCGATAACATTACAATGGCAGAAAACTTTTTTGCAAATCCTATTTCAAAGTAGAAGTGCATGTTAAGTCACGCTTATCCGCTATAAGTTGAAGAATTAAATATGCCAATCTGGCTCTTAGAATGTTTATTGGATAAGTTTCAAAGTTCAGTAACAGCTGGGAAGGAGGCGTCGAGCTCCACTGTTTGCAAAACTGTCATATTAATAGCGCGGTCGAAATAAAAGTTTTGCCACCTAGGATAGCAAAAAAAGTGGCAGGCCTTAGAAGCAGTTGACAGTCATAGAATACAGTTGGCAGTCAAATTTGGCAAAGATTACATTGAGCTTGTACTTGAACTTGAACTTGAGCTTGTACTTGAACTTGTACTTGTAATTGAACTTGAACTTGAACTTGTACTTGAACTTGAACTTGAACTTGTACTTGAGCTTGTACTTGAACTTGATCTTGAATTTGATCTTGAACTAGAGTAGAAATGTTATTTAAAATAGCAATTGGGGCAATATGGGCGTATGTAACATTTTACCTTTCGCTTTCTTTTATTGCAAATAAACATGAATAAAAATATCAGGTCATTGGCAATCATTGGCACCGGACCTACGGCAATCTACCTGCTCAGGCATATATATGACAACATCCATATTCTAAGCAAGGCTATCGGGCAAATCCTGTTATTTGAAAAGGAGGCGCTTATGGGAATGGGAATGCCCTACAGCCCGCTAACGACGGATAAGTATAATATGGCCAATATTTCCTCCGAAGAAATCCCCGGGTTAACCGAAAGTTTTGCTGGATGGCTTCGAAAGCAGCCTGAGGAGGTGCTAAGTGAATATGGATTAGCCAATATGGAAATTGATGAGTCTGAGGTTTATAGCCGACTCGCCTTGGGGGCCTATTTCCGTGCACAATACGAAGCCTATCTGGAGAAATTGCGGGATTCCGGTCTTGATATCCTCGAATTTCCATCTGCAGGGATTATCGATATTATCCCGGGTGGGGAGAAATTCGGGTTGCTTTCTGCTTCCG
>JBGTLT010000089.1:0-9642 GCA_041743975.1 Zeaxanthinibacter sp. | reverse complement strand
ACAAAGGATTATGTACCTTACCATTGCGATGAAACCCGGCCTGTAACATCCCTAAACTACTACCAGATGAACAAACGCTTCCTTGCCCTGGCGCTTGCATGCGTTATGCTTTCATGCAACAATGAGAAAATGGAAGAAATTGTAGTGATTGGAGGAGGTTTGATGGGAAGTGCAGCCGGTTGGCAGCTGGCCCATTCAGGGGCCAGGGTACTTTTATTGGAGCAGCAGGATTCCGTGTACAGTTATGGTTCCAGTTTCGGGGATTCGCGAATTTCCCGCAGCCTGGGGCCTCCGGGAGATATATTTTCCTACCTGCAAAAATCGTCTGTAGCAGAAACCCATAAATTGATTGCCTACCTCAACAATAGCCATACAGCCGGCAGCCACAGCATGGAGGATATTTATACTACCTCCCCGGTAACCTATATTTTCCAGGATTCACAGAATGATCTCATTTCCCAGCTGCTGAACGGGCAGAGCGATCCCTATGACTATGCTTCCACGCCCGCGGAAGCCTCGTCCTTATTTGGGATGAATATTCCCGATTCGTTACGGATTATCCGGGAATCCAGGCAGTATTCCGGCACACTTGATCCGGCAGAACTAATCGCCAAATTGCAACTGGGCATTACACTTGCCGGCAGTCATATGATGTACAATGAAAAAGTGGTCCGCCTGCAAAGGGTTGAGGACCACTACCGGATTGAATCCAAAAACCAAAAGACAGGTGAAACCCGAATCATTAATGCCAGAAAAATAGTGGTTGCCGCAGGTCCATATACCGGCGGGCTATTGCGGGACCTGGCACCGGACTTTGCCAGGGTCATCACAACCAAAAGACTTTTCCTGGCATTCTTTATACCAACCTTTTGGACAGGCATGAGCATTGCAGAGCAGGAACACTTTACGGCTTCCTTCCCGGTGGCCGAAATGGATTCGGAAATTTTTTATGCAATGGTGGATAGCTATGATGAAGAGGGGATACCCGTCATTAAGGTAGGAGGTCATTTTCTGCGGACAGACATAGCGGATCTTGATGCAGTATGGCAGCTCCCTGTAACGGAAACGGAACAAGAATGGGCAGCATCCCACTTGCTGAATTACCTGTCTGTTTTGGGGTTCGGGGAGGCCCGTACGGCCCTGGACTTTTATAAGGGATATTCCTGTGTATATTCGCTTACTGACACAGAGGTTCCCTATGTTGCCAGGATACCAACGGAAAGAGATGCTCCTGATCCCGATGCAGTTGTAATTGCAGGGCTTTCAGGGGTAGGCGCCAAGGGTGCGCTTGCCTACGGTCTGCAGGCAGCGGATTTGCTGCTCGGAAGGGAAAACCCCGATATGGGATATCAAAAAGCCCGAAGGGCATTAGGGGATGCACGCCTGCTTAAAGATCTCACCGTACCAAATGAAAGAAATACAGCTACCTCAGAAGACAAAAGGGGGCCTGTAAAGGACGTACAAGGCCCCACACATGCCGATGGAGGAATTTTCTTTCGGCGCAATTGGTAAAGGCCAGACCTTATAAAATTTGAAAGCCCTATTTTTAACAGGCAACAAAAACGGTACGCTATGAAAAACGCCATGCTGAAGACAACGACCTATCTGTTGTTTTTTTTCCTGGTCGGTTACACCTTAACGGGGCAGGACACATCCTTTGTCTACGGTGATGCCCTGCCGGATGCCCCCGAACTTTCTGAAAGGGGGCCTTTCAGTGTTGGTGTGCGGACGATAGATCTGGTAAACAGGGACCAGGTTGATGTATTGCGCTCGGATAAAGGGGTGGATCCGCACTATGACCGATCTTTAAAGGTTGAAGTATGGTACCCGGGGATCATACCCCCTGATGGTGAAGCCACCATCCTCTATGAGGAAGTTATGGGAACAGCCAACGATAGTTTACGACCATTGGTTCCTTTTACCTTCAGAGGCCGGGCGTTGCGCGACGTGGCACCCGACAAAGAAGGCGGGCCTTACCCACTGGTTATCGTATCCCACGGATATGTGGGTTCCCGCTACCTGATGACCTATTTAACGGAAAACCTGGCTTCAAAAGGGTACATTGTAGTTGCAATAGACCATACGGACTCCACGTTTAAAGATGCCAACGCTTTTCAAAGTACCTTATTGAACCGCGCGAATGATATCCGATTTGTCCTGGACGAAATGGCCCGGATAGGAGGAAATAAAAGGGGGGACAAACTATCTGGTATCATAAATGCGGACAACACCGGGATCATCGGGTATTCCATGGGAGGATATGGGGTCCTGAATGTTGCCGGTGCAGGATATAGTGATGTATTAACAACTTTTTTTGCAGGGATGACCGGGGGTAGTACTGCCATTTCCAGTCTGGCGGCAAGCAACCCTGAGTATAAGGCCCGAAAAGATAACAGGATAAAAGCGGTAGTGGCTTTTGCGCCATGGGGAATGGAAAGGGGGGTATGGGATGCCGAAGGCCTGAAAGGATTGACGAAACCGGTCTTGTTTGTAGCGGGTAGCCAGGATGATATTTCAGGTTATGAAAAAGGGATCAAGGCAATTTATGAAGGGTCCGTCAATGCGGAACGCTACCTGTTAACCTATAAAAATGCACGGCATAATATAGCACCAAATCCACCTCCGGCTGCATCCCTTGCACCGGGTCTCCCGATAGATGAATACTACCGGTATGCTGATCCCTCCTGGGACCAGCGCAGGATCAACAATATCAACCAGCACTTTGTAACCGCCTTCCTGGGCCTCCACCTGAAACAACAGGATTATGGCATGTTCCTGGAGTTGCCCGAGGACTCCGATTCCGGGGATTGGCCCGGATTCAAACACAGGTCATCCACTGGCATGGAACTCCTGCATTCCGATGCCGCTAATTGATACGCTTTTAAGATTGGTTACCTGGCTGTGTTTAACATCAAATAAGTATCTTGGTCTGTTCCATTAATGCTGACAAATGAAAACAATACATTCTATGACGGCCGGGGATCATGCGGTACTTCTCCATGCGAAAAAGCAAATGGAAGATATTGGTTGGGCCATGAAAGGTATTAATAAAATGGGAAATGCCCTTGAAAGCCGTATCGGGTTATTACCACAGAAACAGCAAAAGTGGTTGCAACAAACAACCTATAAAGTATTACACACCGTGGTCAAAAGCAATTTGTTCTCCATGAGAAAGACAACCTCCGGGAAATCCCCCATCAACTTAACCTACAAGGCACTGATCACCTCTTCCGGGGCGGTAGGCGGAGCATTTGGCGTAGCTGCCTTTGCAGCCGATCTTACGCTGGCCACCAAACTGATGATGCGGTCTATCATGGATATTGCACGGAGTGAAGGGGAAGACCTCCAAAACCACGATACACAGCTGGCCTGCTTACAGGTTTTTGCACTGGGTGGGAAATCCAAACACGATGACAGCCTGGAGACGGGCTATTATGCCTCCAGGATCACTATGAATACAGCCTTCAAAGGTGGGTCAAAAGCCCTTCAGGGGCTCCTGAAAGGAAGTACCAATCCGTTGTTGCTGGTAATTGCGGAAGTAGCCGCCCGCTTCAGCATACAAGTATCCGAGAAATTTGTGGCCCAGGCGGTGCCTGTTTTGGGAGCCGTGGGGGGAGCGGCCATTAACCTCGCGTTTATAGACCATTTTCAGAACATGGCCCATGCGCATTTTACCATCAGGCGGCTGGAACGGAAGTACGGGGAGGCCCTGGTCCGGGAACAATATGAAGCAATCAGGCAGGAACGGTAACGTCTATAATGTCATTCAACCTGCACTGGCATAAACATGCTGATTTTCTGCACTTCGATATCGATAAAATTTGTACCTTTTAAAGGTTCGAAATTCCTGTATTCGATTCGGGGATCCCGGCATTTCATTCCCCCGTATTGATATGTGAATTCTCCTTAAATAAAAGATCCATGGGAAAAATAATTCATTGTAGGGATGTAGGTTATGATTGCGAAGGAGTAATCCGTGCAACATCCGAAGAAGAGGCACTGCAAATGGCGGCTGCGCATGCCAAAAATGAACACGGACTGAGGCACATCACCCCGGATGTGGTGGAAAAGATCAAATCCGTCATGCGGGATGCCTGATATTATCCTGCGGTAGACCGTAGCTTGATGGGATGCTGCGGCAACCTATGCGGTAGCCGTAAACCTAACAGCAGGCTTTCGGGATCAATAAGGATTTCTGTATGCAAAACTGTTGTCGCACTATAATTGTTAATGCGCCAGTCATGAATCCAGCAAGAAGAAATATTGTAAAGCTACTGGGGCTCACCGGGGTTGGCCTTGCTTTCCTCCCTCCTTCCTATTCGTTCCCCCCTGCCCCTGAAATGCGGAACAGAACCATCCCCTCCTCCGGGGAACTCCTCCCGATTGTGGGCTTAGGCACATGGCAATCCTTTGATGCAGGCAATGATCTCAAGGCGTTGGAACCGCTCAAAAGCGTATTGAAGGAAATGAAGCGTTTGGGCGGGAAGGTCATTGACTCCTCCCCCATGTACGGTAGTTCCGAATCGGTGGTCGGCATGCTAACACAAGCCCTTACCCTGGGGGATGACTTTTTCTATGCTTCCAAAGTGTGGACTTCGGGAAAGGAAGCCGGGATAACCCAGATGCATAGTTCTGCACAAAAAATGAAACGGCAGGCCATGGACCTGATGCAGGTACATAACCTGCTCGACTGGCAAATACATGTGAAAACACTCAAAGCCTGGAAAGACGAAGGGAAACTGCGCTATTGGGGACTTACCCATTATGTGGATTCAAGCCATGACACCCTAAAAAAGATCATAGAAAAGGAACGGCCGGATTTTGTCCAGTTCAATTATTCCATTCAATCCAGAAATGCCGAGAAATCCTTATTAGCTGCTGCGCAGCAGTATGGCACTGCTGTCCTTATCAACCAGCCTTTTGAAAGCGGGCAACTTTTTCGAAAGGTGAAAGGGAAGCCGCTTCCTGATTGGGCTGCCGATCAGGATATCACAAGCTGGGGAAACTATTTCCTGAAGTTTATATTAGCACAGGAAGCAGTGACCTGTGTCATTCCGGGAACGGCGAACCCCAAACACCTTGTTGATAATATGGGCGCTGGTTATGGTAAACTTCCGGATGCCGCGGCAACAAAACGGATGGCCGACTATCTGAGAACCCTTTAAGGCTGCTTTAGGTTCAGCGCAGACCCTGGCTGCCTTACCGTATGGAATTCTTCAGAACATCCACAACAAGAAGTGCTACCGCGAGGGCAGTAGTTTTGTTCGGATTTCCCTCCGTAAATATAACCCGGTTATCACGGTGGAAAGGATATCGGCTATGGGGAAGGAGATCCAAACCCCGATTTCTCCAATCAGCGGGGGCAGGATCAGGATCAGGGGAATAAAAAAGAATCCCTGCCGTGTAAGTGTCAGGAGTAAGGCTGGGACAGCTTTACCGATCGCCTGAAAATAGGCGGCACCAATCAATTGAAGAGCGATGACAGGTGTGGCTGAAAAGACCCACCGCATAGCGGCAGGAGAATGTTCAAGGACAAACGCATTGGTTGCAAGGTCCAACTCAGACATCCCTGGTTTATTGCTTAAAAAGAGTCCGGCTATTTCTGCCGGGAAGATCATCAATCCAATAAATACTACGGTTGCCACTAGGGCGGCATACCCAATGGCCGTATTAATCGATTCCCGGACCCGGGGAAATTTTTTAGCGCCATAATTAAACCCGGCAATGGGCAGAAATCCCTGGGTAACCCCGAACACCGGAAAAAGCGCAAACATGAGTGTCCTTCCAATAATGGCATAGACCGCTACCATGGGTTCCCCTCCCAGATCATATAAAATATTGTTGAGCAATAGGTAGGTAATACTTACTACTGCCTGCCTGGCCAGGGTAACAATCCCCAATGAACCAATTTCCCGTAAGATGGGTATGTCCAGGCTAAAATGGTGGATGTTTACCTTTAATTCTGAGTTTTTAGAGAGGAAAAACCAGCATATATACCCGAAACAAAGAAGATAACCGGCAGTAGTTGCCCAGGCAGCACCTTCCATCCCCCAATCGAATACATTGATAAACAAATAATCCAATACCAAATTACCTACAGAGGGGATGATCATGGCAATCATGGCAAATTTGGGTTTCCCCTCTGCCCGGATCACCGTATTCCCCATCATACACAAGGCAAGAAAAGGCACCCCGTACAAGACGATGGTATAATAGGTCATGGCAGGGGCAAAAATGGCCCCTTTGCCCCCGAAGGCCGGAATAAGGCTATCTGCGTAGTACAGGCCCAATACAGCCATCAGGCTGGTTACCAACAAAGTAAGGGATATCTGGTTCCCAAAAGTTTTGAGGGCCTTTACCCGGTTCTCGGCGCCCAAAGCCCTCGAAATGATACTGCTTCCCCCGATACCGATAGCCATCCCCAGGGCGGCTATAAAAAATGAAACCGGTAAGACCACATTAATCGCGGCAATAGCAATTGAACCGATCCAGTTACCAACAAAAATTGAATCGACCAGTATGTTAAGGCTCATTACCAGTATACCGATGGATGCCGGCAATGCCTGGTTGATCAGTAATCTGCCAATGGGTTCCGTACCTAATTGTTCCGAAGAGACTTTAGCCATGGGTATTTACGATAGTGTAATGATCCGGTGCTTGTTATAAAGAAACATAGCTGCAAAACTAACCTCCGGATGCATTCCGGTTTAACCGGATTAAGTTTAATGCATGTCCATTCATTTTATGCCAACTGGCTCCCTGTATGAGATTCAGGGCAGGGCATCCGTTTCCTCCCAGGTATTTATCCATTGGGCCATTACCGCCACCCAGGCCATACTGTCATTTAAACAGGGGATATGTTTGTAGTGCTCCCCGCCTGCTTCCAGAAATTGCTTTTTACCTTCCATTGCTATTTCTTCCAGTGTTTCCAGGCAATCACTCACAAAAGCAGGGGTAATCACCACCAGGTTTTTCTTGCCTTCCTTTGCCAGCCTTACAAACTCGAAATCGGTATAGGGTTTCAGCCAGGGATCATTGGGCAACCGGCTTTGGAAGGAGATACTGATTTTATTCTGTGGAAGGCCCAGGTAAGCTACAACACGCTCTGTTGTATGGAAACACTGATGCCTGTAACAGGTATTGTGGGCAACTGAATTGATGGAACAGCAAGAGTCATTGATCTTACAATGGAAACGGGTGGGATCCGATTTCCGGATGTGCCTTTCCGGGATACCATGGTAGGAAAACAAAATATGGTCGTATGCGGTGGCTGCTAATCCCGCGGCAATACTTTCGGACAGGACTTTTATATATTCCGCCCTGTTGTAAAAGGCCGGCAGGGTTGTAAGGTGCATCTCCGGAAAGTATTCCTGCTGTACCTCCATGGTTTTTACCACGACTGTTTCATAAGAACTCATGGCATAATGTGGGTACAGGGGTACCAGCAGTACCTCGGTGACACCTTTGGTATGCAATTCATCCAGGGCGCCTTTTATGGTCATGGATCCATAGCGCATCCCCAGGGCAACCGGCACTTTGGTTTGCCCCTGGACCTTCTCTTGAAACCTCTCAGAAATTACCACCAGCGGTGATCCTTCCTCCCACCAGATTTTGGAATAGGCGTGTGCCGATTTCCTGGGGCGGGTTTGCAGGATGATCCCACGCACAAGGATAGTACGCAGCCAGGCAGGGACGTCAATCACCCGCTCATCCATTAAAAATTCATCCAGGTATGGCTTTACATCTTTCGCAGTGGGACTATCGGGTGATCCCAGGTTCACCAATAAAACTCCTTTCATCAATCTTGTTTCCGGTTTTCTTTTAACAATGGTAAAAATACTACTTGCATGGAAACTACGTTAAAATATAAGAAAGCTTTATTGATGCCAATATAGGGAGTGGTTATGAAGGAGCAACCGCTTATTATTCTCCCGCTTGTACTATTATATACCTCGTTCTTAATGCCAGCTTTCAGGACGAGCCTTGCCAAATCGACTGAATATGCGCTTAACCTGCACCATTGTTTTACTCTGTCTCTATTTTCAGAATGCCGCACAGGAACAAAACAGCCTCCTCTGGGAGATTTCCGGGAACGGAATGGAAAAAACGTCCTACCTGTATGGTACGATGCATGTAAGCAAAAAGATCGCCTTCCGCCTGGATGATGTCTTCTATGAGGCTTTGCAACAAAGTGAGAAAGTGGCTCTGGAATCGGACCCGGCCAGCTGGCTGGAGAATGATATAGACAGCGGGAGTTCAGGGTATGCAGAAGGCAATTCCTTTACCCCTGTAGGTTTCTACACCCATCCCTTTACCATAAAACATCCGTCCAGGGAAGACCTGGCCGCGTATCTGGCCTTTGAAGACAGGCTGGTCAACAATATCCTCTACCGCACGAACGAATCTGACCAGAACTTTGAAGAAGAGACCTACCTGGATATGTTTATCTACCAGGCGGGCAGCAAGTTCAATAAACCCATTATTGCCCTGGAGGACCTTGAAGAATCCGCTGCCCTCGTTGGCAAGGCGAGCCTGAATGCCATCAAACAAAAACCAGATGAATGGCTGCAAAAGAAAATGCAGCGCCAGGACCTTATGTACCTCATGCAGGATGCCTACAGGGAAAGGAATATCAACCTGCTCGATTCCATAGACCGGGCGATGTACACGAACCATTACCTGGAGAACATGCTCTATATCCGCAATGCCAACATGGCGCACCGGCTGGATTCCGTTATGCAGACAGCCAAAATTTTTGCCGGGATAGGGGCAGCACACCTTCCGGGCGAAGAAGGAGTGATTTCCCTGTTGCGGAACATGGGGTATACCGTTAATCCCCTGGTGTCCGCCTCATCCGCAAAAGGCATCAGCATAAAGGAGGCATTCGAATCCAAAATCAGGGATAATTCATACGTAGCCTATAGGCCTGATGATGACCTTTTTACCATCAGTCTGCCGGCTAAGCTTTACCCTGTTTCTGAAACGGTCAGTACTACTTATATCTCCCCGGATTTGTCCAACGGAAGTTATTTTATGCTGAACCGGATCCCCACTTTTTCATTCCTTAAAAAAGAATCCTCCTTTTCCCTGGAGGATATAGAAGGGTTGCTTTTTGAAAATATCCCGGGGAAAATCAGGGCTAAGACCCGTATCCGAAAAAATGGCTATGAAGGGCTGGACATCACCAACCAGTTAAAGAATGGGGATTACCAGCGCTACCAGATATTCCGAACGCCCCTGGAGATACTCATATTTAAAATGGGAGGCGAAGGAGATTATGTTGCCGCACATTCCGACACTATTTTCAACAGCCTGAAGTTCCGGAAGGTTACGAAAGAGAACGTGAAACTCACTTCCGGGTTCCGGGATTTTGAAGTAGCCATGCCATCTATGCATCATTTTACCAACCGCTACCGTAAGGGCAACCGTCAGATAGAAGCGTATGATTCTATAACCAATTCCTATTATTTCCTCCGCAAGGCTACGCTGAACGATTTTAGCTTTATTGAAGAGGACACCTTTGAACTGAGACAGATCCAGAAAAGATTCTACCAGGATCTTAACCTCAACCCAACATACCGTCAGGTCGATGCTGAATCCCTTGAGTCGCAGGCCATATATGACACGGTCACCAACAGGAAA
>JBGTLT010000088.1:0-6997 GCA_041743975.1 Zeaxanthinibacter sp. | reverse complement strand
GGTATAATTCTGAATCCCGTTAAAATCAAAATCGAAGATCAGATCCTTTTCATCTTCAGGTCTCTGGTATTTTTCTATCCGCTGCAATAGTTTGATGTTTTCAAGGGGATAGCCAAGTCCAAGTGCCGGTTCAATAAATAGTCGGTTTAGCAAAGCATCGACCTTCCCGGCAGCCTGATGGTCCCTCCGGCTATCTGAATAGGGTGTAATATAGGAGCACGAGAAAGTAGTCCCAATGGTAGCTTCAGAAATAAGGGAACGTAAAATCCTTCCCCCTGCGGCCTGACAAAGCGCAGCATGATGAACCGCGGGCAGGAAGTTGATTAATCCCTTCTTTCCCGGGGCATGGACCCCGAGAAAATACCCGGCTCCTGTAAAGACCATTGGTTCGTTCAGAACCATCCAATGCTTAACACGGTCGCCAAAAAGTTTGGCACATAGTGCGGTATATTCCCCAAACCAATGTACAATCTCCCTGTTTGTCCAACCGCCCTTCTCTTCCAGGGCCTGGGGCAGGTCCCAGTGGTACAATGTTACCCAGGGTGTTATGCCACATTCCAGGCAAAAGTTGATGACCTTGTTGTAAAACTTAATACCGGCCGCACTGGGTTTCCCCTGTCCTTCGGGAATAATTCTCGACCATGATAATGAAAACCGGAAATTCCGGATATTCATTGACTTCATGAGCAGAATATCATCTTTATACCTATGGTAAAAATCACAAGCCACCTGGCCATGGTGGTTTTGAAATATTTTCCCTTTTTGAGCGGTGAAGCGATCCCAAATGGATTCCCCATTATCGTTTATGAGATGCCCCCCTTCAATTTGATAGGCCGCCGTAGATACGCCCCATACAAAATCTTTACCAAAATCTTCAGGAAGCAAATCAAAATGAGCCGAAAAACTAGTATCCTTCATTGACTTTGCTGGTGGGCTTACCAATAACGGCTTCCTGAAGGATACGGTCAATGATGCTTTGTGTAATATCCGGGTAAAACATCTTGATTTGATGATCGCTTTCAACCCAATCCCGTATACTATCCAGGTATTTAGGTTTTAAAGATTTGATTACGGGAACACCCATATGCCGAAGCGCTGCGGCATTACACTGCTGTTCATATTGGCCTTTCATTGGAATGACCAACAGTTTTTTCCCCATATGTAAAGACTCAGCAGGGGTTTCAAAACCGGCGCCACATAGAATACCTCTGCTTCCAGCCATACTGTTTATAAAACCCTGATTGTTGATTCTGCGAATCGTAATATTTTTCCAATACAGGTTGTTCTCACTATGTTTAGAGAAAACCTCCCATTTCACTCCTTTTATTTGTGACAGGATCTCCAAAATCCGTTCATCGCTGTATGCTGGCAGATAGACCGTATAGTGCATACCACTGGTGCGGGTTGTTTTTCGGATTTCCTGCCGGATTATAGGAGTATAAATGTTTTCATCATACTTTTTAAAATGAAAGCCATAATTCGCAGTCGTGGGAGCATAATTTTTAAGGATCAACTTGCCCAACGGATCGTTTTTATCAGGTTTTGGGGAGTTATTGGACAACAGGGCGGCTTGATGGCTTAGACCAATGCAGTCTTTGTATTTGAGTTTACATGCCCAGGCCGATATTGGTTCGAAATCATTGATGACCAAATCGTAATTACAAACCGGCAGGCTCTTTATCTCTTTCTGAATCCTGGCCGAGCTGGTCTTCAGATAGGTTTGCCACATATCAACGCCCCCCCCTGTTCCGAAAATAAAACTCCAACCCTTTAATTGGTATTTGATGTGAAACGGAATTTGAACATCTGCCTGGGTCCCACTGACCAGGATATCAAGTTCCACTTTGTATTTCTGCAGTATGGGTATAATCTCCCGTGCCCTGCTCAGATGACAGTTCCCTGTTCCCTGGATTGCATAAAGTACTTTCATATTTTATGTTTTTCAGGATTTACATTTTGATCTTTTGGTAGGGAAATTGTATAAAATTCCTCCATGAGCTGGGCAAAGAGCTCCTTTTTTTCCAGGATTTCCGTTGGATCTATTTCATCAAGATCAATTGTATTTGACCGGGTAGTGCTATCATGATGATAGAGTTTCCATTTTCCCTTGTGATATTCAAGGGAAGTTAAATTCTCAACCCAATCCCCGGAATTAAGGTACATAACCGATCCTTTTTCCGTTGTGATATTTTTTATAACCGGCTGGTGAATGTGACCGCACACCACAAAATCGAATTCTCTGGCTATTGCGATATCGGCAGCAGTTTGTTCAAAATTACTGATGAACCTGATGGCAGATTTTACCCCGCTCTTGATTCTTTTTGACATGGATACAGGACCACGGCCAATCTTTTTACTCAAATAATTTACGGCCTTGTTGAGCAAAATCAAAAAATCATATCCAATAGCACCCAGCTTTGCGATCCATTTCGCATGTTGCATGGTGACATCGAAAACATCTCCATGAAAGATCCATGCTTTTTTGCCATGGAGGTTAACAACCAATTTATTCGAAATAGTGAAAGATCCCAATTTGAATCCTGCAAATTTTCGCAAAAGCTCATCATGGTTTCCGGTAATGTAATGAACTTTTATATCCTTCGCTACCCATTCCATCAGCAGTTTCACCACTTTCATGTGCGATTTAGGCCAGTATCGCTTGCTGAATTGCCAGATATCAATAATATCCCCGTTCAATACCACCTGTTTTGGTTTAATGGATTTCAGGTAAGCCAGTAATTCATCTGCATGGCACCCATAGGTACCTAAATGAATATCCGAGATAACCACCATGTCAACGGGTCTTTTTTTCATCAGTTGGGCAGTGTGTTTGCTTTTTGATTTTTTTGAATTTCAGTGGTGAACAGTAGGTGCCCATTCGAGCGATCAGGAAATCGACCAGGAAGGCCGAAATGGAAACTGAAGGAATTTTCATGCACAGAAAATCAGCTTGCTCAAAGTTTGTCATTTAATATCCAACAAAATGTAAAGTCAATTTTATAATTGGGTTAAGTGTTTGTTATCAAATACCCACTTTCCCCTTTACGGATTCACTCACTAGGTTCGTGCATCCCGGAGGGTAATCCCTGGCAACCCCGGAAGAAGCTGTTTCATTAACTCGAGGTAGCTTTTCTATTTTATGGGTGTTACCACTTGATGCCCTATATATGGTTTCATATTGGCCCCAGTAGGGGCTGTTATCATATTTGAACATTTTTTTCTTTAGTGAGTGGGGATTATTCAGAACTATGGGAAAGAGGTAAATATAAAATTCAATAATTCGGTCCTACACGCCTGGGCTATTAGTTTTGGACTATTCTATTTTATTTTCGTCCAGTTTGATGTTTTCCTTTCTTTCGTGACCTTGCCTGTATGGTTGTTATGCCGTATGCTGTTCTTGATTTTCAGCAAAATGACTTAAAAGAGTGTTACAGTCACCTAAAGACAATATTTTAGCTATACAAATGGTGATGGGAAAAGGTGCCGTTAACTGCATCTTTCCTTTTTCACTTTTAGAGCCAACTTTTTTTTGAAATTCACCTATTTAATGACTTTTTTGGCATATAGTCAAATTCATAATCAATGGGTTATGGAAATTTAAAAACCTTTGTCCTAAATTAACCTAACTATTAGATAAATCCCTGGACAACCTACTTGCTTATTTACATTTAAAGGAACTAAAAGTTGGGTTTTACATCTTTTCCTAGCCTACTAATGGGGGCCTGTCAGATATATATGGTTGTTGGTAGTATCTTTTTCCGGTTGCTTTATAAAGGGCATTCGCCAGGGCAGCCGCAATGGGAGGTAATGATGGCTCACCGAGTCCAGTAGGATCAATCCCATTGTCCACAAAAAATGTCTCAATTTCTTTAGGTACTTCCCCATATCGTATTAGCCTATAACTGTCAAAATTAGTTTGATCGGGTTTACCCTCTGCAAAAGTCAGGGCACTATAGGTAGCATGGCCAATACCATCAACAATCCCGCCTTCAATCTGATTTTTAGCGCTGAGTGGGTTAATGACAATACCACAGTCCACAGCGCACCAGACCTTGTCTACCTTGGCTTCATTCCCATCCATATGGAGTTCTAAAACCTGAGCCACATAGGAGTTGTGGCAGAAATAGGCAGATACGCCACGATGGCTCTTATTTCCTGCACCCCAGTCAGATTTTTCCTTTACCAGCTTCAGGACCCCGGCATAGCGTGCAGGATCATAATCATTCTTTTCCGGATTGCCCACAGGGTTCGTTATGGCTCTTTCAAAGAGCTCCAGCCGAAAATCTATGGGGTCTTTTCCAGCCAATTCGGCCACTTCATCCATAAATGATTGTTCCGCTCCTGCAATGAAATTAGACTGTGGAGCTCGCCATGCGCCGGTAGTTACGTTGGACTGCAGGCTTTGCTTCTCAGCCAGGTAATTGTCCACCGCCCCAGCGGGAAACCGGTTTTCAAAAATTAAATCGTCATTGGTACCTACCCCTTTTACATACCATGCTATGAGATTGCCGGCTTTGTCCAAACCTGCTTTATAAAGTACCTTATAGGAAGGTCTGTAAGTGCCTTGGGTCATATCATCCTCACGGGAATAGACCAATTTAATAGGTGCCTGCATTTTCTTTGAGATGACGGCGGCTTCCACGCCATAGTGGCCATACAGACGGCGACCGAAACCACCGCCCATACGGGTCATTTTTATGTCTATTTTATCTAAGGTGATATTTAATCTGGAAGCAAGGGTCTTTTCCAGGAACTCTGGTGTTTGTATCGGGCCAATGAGTTCAGCTTTATCCTGGGTCACATGGGCATAAAAATTCATAGGCTCCATAGTATTATGTGCCAGGAAGGGGGCACTGTAAGTGCGCTCAATTACCTTGGCGGCTTTTTTAAAGGCAGCTGCCACGTCACCGTCCTTGCGAGCAGGCGCTTCCACCTTCATAGCTAACATTTTGGTCAGAGCCTCATCGTGATAAGCACTATCTTCGAGGGTGGATGTTTTTTCCCATTCCACATTAACGGATTTTTTGGCTTGCATGCATTGCCATGTACTTTCACCAACGACGGCAACCAATTGGGCAATTCCACCACCGTCTGACCATTGTTTTTCAACGCCCTCTGGATAAACATCAATTGGAAAAATATCTTTGATGCCAGGCATGGCTTTGGCCGCTTCGGCATCCATAGATTTATACTTCATGCCGAAGGCGGGTGGGTGTATGATCATAGCAGTAAGCATTCCATCTTCGTAAAGGTCTAATCCAAAAAGGGGTTTGCCGGTGACTATTTTAGGTCCATCCACGTTCTTGCGATCCGTACCTATGATACTAAACTTGTTGTTTTCTTTCAGAACCACCTCTTCAGGAATTTCCAATTTTGAGGCGGCAGAAGCCATCTCTCCGTAACCGGCAGATTTTCCACTGCTCTCATGGTGGAGCATGCCCGCAGTGGTTGTAATTTCTGTCACCGGTACATCCCAAGCCATTGCTGCTGCTTCTTTGAGCATATGCCTCCCGGTTGCACCGGCTAAGCGCAGGCCTTCCCACCCTTGGCGAATAGACTGGCTACCCCCAGCTAATTGACGGGTAAAGATGGTTGTATTCAAGGGCGCTTGCTCTACTAAGACATTATTCCAATCAATGTCTAATTCCTCCGCGACGATCATGGGCATTGCGGTTTTTATATTTTGACCAATTTCTGGGTTCGGGGACATAATGGTCACTAAGCCATTCTCCCCAATTTTGAGAAACCCATTGATATTAAACCACTCCTTAGGCATATTCATGACCTCTGCAGCAGTCTTGTTTTTGCAAGAGGCTAACCAACTGAAGCCCAGGAGCAGGCCACCACCAGCAAGGGTGGAGGTTTGTATGAAAGATCGTCTACCTATTTTTGTTTTTACGAGCGTCATTAGTATTTATTTTTAAAGTGATGGATGTGACTATTTAGAATCTCAGGTATGTCGGATTTAATTTAGGCGTTCCGCGATGAGACCGCCAATTTTACCGCTTTTTTAATGCGTGTATAGGTGCCGCAGCGACAGATATTTCCATTCATGGCCATCTCTACCTCCGTATCAGATGGATTGGGATTCTTCTCCAGAAAGGCCGCTGCAGTCATGATTTGTCCTGCCTGGCAATAACCGCATTGAGGCACATCCATCTCCAGCCAGGCTTGCTGCACTGGATGGTCTCCGGTTTCTGAAAGACCCTCAATCGTGGTAATTTTTTGATCGCCCACCGATGACACAGTAAGCTGACAAGCCCTTACGGCGGTACCATCGACATGTATAGTACAGGCGCCACATTGGGCAATGCCGCATCCATATTTTGTACCCACCAATTTTAGGTGATCCCGTAGTACCCATAAGATGGGAGTGCTGGGGTCCACATCTGCTTCGCGCTGTTCCCCATTAATGTTTAAGTTGAATTTGGCCATAATGATTGGTTTGAAATTTGATATCTTAAAGTTAGCAATTTAATAGTTAATCAAGGGTGTTGGTAAGTGTTTAGTTGACTGACAACACATTTTTAACACACAACGTTTGATATGTAAAGTAAGGTGATTCTTTTGAGGTTTCTTTGTTAGCAAGCATTTTCTTTGAAATTACAGCACTATCCGGAACACTCGTTTATTCGGCTAAGGTTACTATTACTGTTTGTAGCCGTGACCATTCTCCGGGATTTCCGATATAATGATACCAATGACACTGGCCCTGATGTTCATCAAAAATTGAGTATTACAGCTGACATAATTATTAAACTTGTGGAATGACCACTGGGCTATAATTTCAAATCTTAACAATTACAGATTAATCTCCTTAATTCACTAGTGGGCATTATAAATTAAACTAAGTTCTTTGAAATTCTTTGTATATCGTACCTGAGGCTGTTTTTGGTTGCGTGACGATTTGAACCGGAAATGGGATTTTTGTAAAAAAATTCCATGAACCAAGGTAAATATGTCTTTGCCCAGATCACTGAGTTCCTACCCCGCAGGG
>JBGTLT010000087.1:0-10577 GCA_041743975.1 Zeaxanthinibacter sp. | reverse complement strand
GGGTTTTCTGCCTCCGCTAAGATTCATCACCCGTTCTCCCTGCCAATTGGAAGAAGAGGCTGACTTACTGGTTCCAGTTTCTTCTAAAATGAAATCTTCAAAATCACTGGCCGTGAACTGGATATCCTCCGAAATATCATACACCTGTTCAGGGGCGACCTGGATGCCTGCTGACATCAGGTCAAAATCAGGAGTGGATAATTTTTCGTCATCTGCCAGGTCTTCATACTGTCCTCGAGAAAAATATTCCAGCAAAGGAGTTTGGGCATCAGGTTCGATAGCTTCTCCCTGCCCAAAGGCATAATCCGAAATCTGATAACTCGTTATGGCCTCCACATAGCTATTTCCAAGTTTCCCGATGGTTTTGTTTAAGGGAATCAGGTTTTGCCGCAGTTCCAAATAACCGGAAGGATGCATGAATATCTGATCCAGTTTTTCCGGTTCTTCCAGGCTTCGCATGGATTCTGCCTTGCTGTATCGGTCTGGTAATTTTCCAGACCAATTACCCGGTTGCAGCAATTCCAGTTTTAGTTTTTCCAATAATGCATCGGGTTTGATAAATACAGGAACTGCTTTTTGCTCACCTCCCCAACTGATATTGAATTTAACTTTTAAGGAGAAGAACAATATTTTGATTTTAGCATATCCCTGGGCTCGCCAAGGTTCAGGCCCGCTGAGGGTAAATTCCATATCGATTCCGAAGAAAGATCGCCCACTATAGGAAACTTCTACACTGATGCGAATATCGACTTCAAAATAGAAAGGATCGAATTGCAATAAGGCATCAAATCCTAAAAAGCCCCGTGCCCTCGCATTGCCTTTCTTCACCACTAACTCGGCACTAAACCCAAGCTGGTAGGAATTGGAGGTGATGGCCTGGTAATATTGGCAGGACAATCGAATATCATCTCCTTTTTTGATCAGGGCGGTTACCCGGGGTATGTCAGGGAAACGATCTGGCTTTTTATAGCGTGGATGGTAACCGCCTACGGATAATAAAAACTGCGGGTTACTGCCCCAATCCAGCATAAAGGCAAAGCCTCCGCTAAGGGAAATACCCACTAAATTTGAATCCCGTAACCTGCCTTCAATAAGTATATTAGAGGCGGCAAAATTAAAATCCCCGAATATATCCACATGTAATTCTCCCAGCCGTTTTTCCGCATCCTTATTCGGCAGGTATACCCCTAAACTTCCCAGTAATATTATCCTTCCCTTAAAGGGGAATTCTACCAGTATACCCAGATCCACTTCTACAACTGTGGGAGTGCTGTATCCAATTTTAAAGAAGGGCGCAATTACATAATGTTCCTTTTGTGCGGGGAAGACCGCCCTTAGATCACTGATGATTTTAGAGGCATTTTCAATTACATTTTCAGGAAACATAATTGATTTCACAGCACCGTTTTGTATGCGTTCCCTTAATATGTCCACTTTCATGGTCCGATGGATACCAACCAAGCCTCCCACAGCATTGAGGGTAAATCCAAAGGACAGGGGAATTGCAGGGTTAAAGAAGACACCAATACTGATCAGCATCGAAAAGCCTTTCTCCCCATTGGGCAAGAGGGTGTTGATCAGGCCAACTGCTACCAATCCTATTTCCCTTTTTTCGAGAGGTATTTTGAAAGCCAATACTCCGGCATATCGGTGATTATCAAAATCCAGCTCCAAAAAGCCACCTCCGGAAATGATTTCAGAATCTATACGGATGGCTACTCCTTTCGGAGGGGTAAACCCATAGGAAAAATCGGTAAAGCTTAGATCCCCCTCCTGATTGGGTGTGGTGCCCTCTATTCCTAATCCCAAATTTTCTACCCTGACGATCAGGGGGCCTAGTTTAGTGGTAAAAGTTGATAGTACTTTTAAATACCCTCCCAAAACATCTGACCTTGTAATTGGCCCGAAATCCCATTTCACACTATCAAAATAGATAAGGCCCAAATCTTTATGGATAGGGATCAACAACTGGTAAGGTTGATTTTCCTTATTTTCGCTTTCTAATGTCGTGGCTCCCAAAGCGGAGGAACCAGCGGCTAATGCAGGAGTCTTACTTTTCTCTTCCTCGTCTTTCGATGACCCCAGTATATCCTTGAGAAGTCCGATGTTGTGGTCTACGTAAAATCCTTTCTTGCGGGAAAGCCCTGCCGAAACCGTAAATTTTAAAGGTACATCCCCTGATGGCAGCATTTCCTTTATAAAACTATCTCCATCCCCGCCTGAAATAATCACAGCATTTTCCTTCAGGCCTATTTCGATACCCCCATCTTCCTTATTTAAAAATGCAGTGATTTGTATTTCACCAATAGCTAACCGGGTACCCGATTCATTGGGAAGGTTATAAGAAGCACCTGTATCAGGATCGGCTTTTCTTTTGAGCCCCAAATCCAGCCTCATATCTCCCAAAATATTTGCATCGGCAAGCCTGCTGGCATAAACATCCAATATATCACCAGAACTTGTCTTTATTTTAAACTCCCAATTATCATTGATCGGATAAGTGTAGCTTACTTCCCCGTTCAGGGAAATAAAAAGTCCGCCCAATGATTCAATTTTTATTCCTGAATCTTTATTGAAGTGCGGTGATATTTCTTCGTCAGACACAAAAAATATGGTACCTCCCAAACGTTTTTCGATGGTACTGCCCTCATCTTCCGGAAATTTTAGATCAAAGGAAAAGGCCCTTTCAGAAACCAGATCAGACCACTTACCTCTTTTCCATTGTTCAATGGTTACATTATATAATGCATTGATTTTTTTTTCGATTTCTGTAGGCGTTGTTTTGGTAACCGCGGCTTCTATTTTTTCCCACGCCTTTGATTTGTCCTCATCAATAGGAAATTCCACTTTGTATTCTTTCCTGATTTTAGTCAGCAAATGATCTCCCTGAAAGGTATTTTTCAGTTCCTCTTTAAGGTCGTCTGTCCATATTTTTGGGGGAATGTCCCATCCATATAAATACCGGCTTTCCGGGAGTTTATCTTCCATAAAATTGAAAAATCCAGCTAAGACGATCATCAGTTCCGACCAGTTTTCTGCATCTTCCAGCATATCCAGGTCGCTGATGCTGCCATATACTTTCCCGATTCTTTCAGGTAATTTTTTAATATAGGCTACAGGATGGGTAATCAGGCTCCATACGTTTTCAATGATAAATACCGGACCTTTGGTAATAATACTATAGGTAACATCCGGGTTTCCCTGACCTGCAACAGCATTCTGGCCCGTAACACCGGACTCAACCAAAAAACCTAATAATTGCGCTGTCCAATAGAACCCGGGATTATGCAGGCGCACATAATTGGTCCCCATTATTTCCAAAAACTGCCAGAGAACCCTGTGGATATCCTGAGGATTTTCAGTAGGATTATCCAGCAGCGCTTTTATAAACTCCTTCGTGGCTGTATACAATATTTTGACATCATTTACTGCGCTTTGGAATGCGACATCGTCAGCATTAACGGATTGGCGGTATTGATCAATATTGCTGATAGATCCTTCGGGGATTTGTAAATCCACCTCTTTATCCGGATCTAATCCCAGATCAAGTAAGGTTTCGCGGCGGACTTGTTCATCCTGCATCTTTTCCTTCAACCAAAAAAAGAATTCACCTATTTTGCCGATGGCAGACTGTAAAAAACCGGGTTGATTAGCCATATGTTTCAGCGTTTAATAAGTGGTAAAACAGGAGCTTTTTCTGCTTCGGAGGCTTCCAAAGGAATTGTATGCCGTGTATAAACTTCGTTCTTTTGTTTGGTGTCCGGTTTCCCATCGGCAGGAACCGCGTACAAGCTATGATGCAGTTGAAGAACCTCCCCTTCAGGTTTTTCAAAAGTAATCATCCCAAGATTTGACTTGAACAATATCTGCCGGGTGTAATTTACCTTTTTGGCCTGTGCTATATGACGTCGGGCAATTTTCTGCAGGTTCTTCATGACGTCATCCGTTTCCTCTAATAAATCTACCTGCGTGGTGGAAGGCCTTTCGCTCTCTTTCCGGTAGTCGAGGATGTTTTCTATCCTCCAGGACCAATCCGGTTCCCTGCCGAATTTTGTGCCTTCCGGCCACCCGTTAACGGGTATGATGACAGGACTTTTTTTCAATTTCTCATTGAGAAACGACACCTTCGCTTTGTCAGGGAAGATCAGCGGTTCTGGTTGTATTTTATGATTAAGCCATCCTATCCGTTCCGCTCTCAGGTTTTGCCGTATTAATTTTTGGGCGATAAGATAATGCTGGCTGGCCTTCTGGATATAGCTTGGCATAATGTTCCGGAATCCACTGGATGTTAATTGGGCAAAACATGCCACAGCTTTCTCCTTCCCCTTTGTCCAGTAACATAACCGTTGACTCGATGAATAGTGGACATCTCCTGAAAGAAAAATAACTTTTTTATAGGGCGCCAACCGCTTGAGCAATTCTTCCTGGGATACCGGATCAAAGGTCCAGGCTTCAATTGCATCGGGACTGGTTCCTTTCATGCCTGATTTTACGTTTTCGCCTCCTCCGAAGTAGGCGATAAGGTCGAAGGTCTTATAGGTTAGCGGCGCAATGAGTTCGTCCAAATCAGGGGGACCCAATACGGGCAGCGGAGCCACCACAAATAACACCTCATCCTCTTTGGGTGTTGGATTTTCAGGAATCAGATCTTTCATACCGTTGAATGACAGGTTCCCGGGTGCCCCATGAAAATCCACAAAAGATCGTCGGGTCCTGTTATCAATTACCAATACTTTGTGTTTGGCCCCTTCGTAGGCGTAATGCCATTTTAGCAGGGGACTTCTATTATCCGGTAATTGCTGTCTGCCACCGGCAGGGCCCTCCACCCTGTGTTGAAAATCAAGTCCTAACAGGAAATCTATATGGTCTTCCATGGCTGCAATCTCATTTGTTTCCCCGGTGAACAACTGGGCAATTTTGCTCAACAGGTGTGCATGGGGATTGCCTAGCACTTTCAGGGTTTCCTCCTCCCCATTGACGCTCTTTTTGTATTTTCTAATGATAAATTCATCGTTGTTTTCCTGGTTTTTCAACAACCACTCATCCGTATGCAGCAACTTGACCGTAACCTTTTCACTATTGAGCGTCACTCCTTTTTCGGTAAATGCAGTTTTCAGGGTTTCTGTTAATTGCTCCGTATTCAGTTCATCTGCCAGGGTTGTATCCAATTCAAAAAAGTAACCTTCCCGGTTGTATCTATCCGCCCGATTTCCCCAATCCTGAAACAGCGCATACGCCATCATACCATTCCTGACAATAGCTTTTCCAAGGGGAGAGGTAAATACACGGTCCCGCCATGCCGGGTTCAGATTCCAGTCGTCCGTGATTTCATGGTCGTCGAAAATCATGAAAGTGGAAATGTTGGCCAGCGCCCTTCTTACTTGAGGTAGCGTTTGTTTAAAAATTTTTAGCTTGTCTTTATTTGTATCGGGCAATACTTCATTTTCCTTATTTCTTTTCGGATAAAAGGGCCCTATCCAGTCCTGGAGGTAATCGATAAATTCTGCCATTTTGAGTTTTTCATCAGGCGAAGCCGCCCCATCGAGAAAGGTTTTCAGGGCGCTTTTTGCCTGATTTTTCTTATCTTCTGGTCCCTTACCCGAAAGCAGAGCCCTGAGAATTTCCTTATCCGGAATATTGAACAGGAACTCCAGGCTCTTCTCCATGATCGCGTCCTCAAATACCTCATTTTCCCCGGTTCTCTCATCATATAAATTTCGTCTGAAGATTGCCCCGAAATTTTCAGGTACTTCGGTGATGGCATGAAATACTTCCTCAAAATTTTTCATGGTATCCACCTCAGCTGGCCATATAACATCAGACCATACCGATAAATACATGCCGGCATATTCTCCAAAAGAAATTAAATGATTGGCATTGTCTGAGGAGGTAAACCTTGACTCAGAATCAATTAACCGTCTGCGAATAAAGGCAGGAAAATGGATGGTATCAGCGGGCCATCGGTTTTTAGCACCCGGACCTTCCCAGGTGGTGGGCAAAGTTTCTTTTTGATCAAGGAGTTGGTTTCCGATTTCTATCAAATGCTGTAACAGGACTCCTACTACCGTATCCGCATAAATCTGGTCGCCGGAAAGAAAAAATTGTTGTGGCCTTATAGACGGATCTGCTAAATTTCCTTTAATAATATCGTCGGCAAAGGATAATGCATCTTCAAACAGGTTGTCATTATTTCGGCAGGAACCGTGTAGTATTTTCAGGTTTTCTATTTCCCTGGCAGGTAATACGAAACTGGGTAGCTGGTCTGCCTCATAGCCCAGGGTGGTATAACCAGTATCACTTTCAATCAAATCCAACAAATTCAAGGACTTAAAATCCTTTGACTCATTGTCTGCTGTGGTGAATTTGAGGTTGTACGCATAGATTTCCCCCCAGGTCAGCAATTTATCTCCGGACAAGGAAAGGCGCACTACAGCCAGATGAAGCGATTTGCCAATTGGAATGGTATCCTGCAAGGTACTACCCACCGGGGTTTCAACGATATTCCCATTGCTATCGCACGAAATAAGCCCCTTCCACACCGTTAGTTCAATTTTGGCAGCGGATTTCAAAGCCACCCAAATGGAAACCTCAGATGGTGTTACACTTCTTACGATAGGGCCACTTATAATATCTGTTTTACTTAATGCCATTGGTTTGTCACTTTTCGGTTGCTAACTACTCCGGTAACAATGTCTTTAATTCAATAGCAGCCCTCACCTGTTTCTGCATCATGACCTTGCTGATAAAAGCTGCATTATTCCATGCCTGGGTAAAAATGGTGGGTTGGTTACCATCCAGGTATCCTTCAGGTGGTAGTGAGGGGAAATGCTCCCAGCTAAAATCGTTTTCTTCGGTTCCGGGTGTTGTTCCCTCCAGCGTTTCGTCAAGCCCAAACTTTATTTCGGTCATCCGTTCTTCAAAAATGACAAAATACCCAGCCGCTTCTGCTTTTTTGATCGGCAACCCAATAAACACAATATCGGGAGGTAACGCCCCTTCGAAGACAGGAAAAGTACGAGGGGCATCCTGGGCCAAATCGGGCTTCCCATCAGTTTTTTTCAATACCAGGTAAATCAATGTGTTTGGGAATTTTTGGAGCAACTCCCCTCTGATCAGGAGTACTATCTGATTTTGATCTTCCTCTTGGTTGTTCCATTTACCTGCTACCGGGTGATCTCCTAATCGGTCATTTTCTTTCCAGTGGGCAAGCTTGTCAATATCTTTGTCCTCTTCCCGTGTCAGCAACCATTGTTCAATCGCATTTTCATAGGCATCAGCAATTTCCTTTTCTGTTTCAGTAGGATCGGCCTTGATATATAAAGCTTCGATAGCAGGAAAAGTACTGAAGGTATCTCCATACCCCGAACGGACCTGCTCCAGTAGTTTCAGGCCTGTTTCCGTAGTCCTGAACTGTACTTTTTCATTGGCATCCACAGAGTATATACTGGTATCCCAGAAACTTCTGAAATAACTGCCCCGCAAATCGGTGGGGAATTCCCGCCATCTTAATTCGGAGGCCATTTCATGATTTAAACCCACCATAAAAGCTTCAATAAACCGGCGATTTGTTTGCAAAAGGCCCACGGTGTTTTGTGGAACATTTTCCAGTCCGGGTAAAATATATTCCTGTGACAACGCCCTTAAAAAATGATACATAGGACGGTGGAATTCCGGAAACCATTTTATCGGGTGCAATGGATCCTCCTGTTGGGTCTGGGTGTTTTCAACAACTTTGGTGGCTTCAATATCCCTAAAACGACTGATGCGGTTTTTGATCCTGGATTCTATAGTAGTTTTAGGGTCCAGGGCTATCAGGATTGTGTCCACCAATCCTTCAGGCCAGATTGTACTATTGGCTGCAACCCTGATACCGGGAGACGCTACCCTAGGGGTACGTATAGTGTCCCTCAGTCCTTTCATCCCATTTATCCGAAACCCGGTACTGACCAACTGAGAAGTTTCAACAGGTATGAAGTCCTGGGTCCTTTCGGTGCTCCTTATTTTAAAGAAGTATTTCTTTACCTTTGTCCTGGTCAGGTTATTGGTGATGGTGCTGGAGTTCAGAAAAGCCCCGACTGTTTTTGCCGATTGATACACTATTTTATTTTGTACCGGTAAAGCGATTTTAATTACATTACCCGGGTTCATCTTATTTAACCGCTGGTACATACAGGTAGAAACCTCTCTGCCAAACCTTCCCAGATTGAGTTCCTGGTTTACTTTTTTTATTTTGCTCAGCTGTTCCCAGGCAGCTTTCATCAGGTTTTCCTGATTTTCTTTCACAAATTGCACTCCCAATCCTGCGGCTGCCCGATGACGGAAATCCAGATTCAATTCTTCCAGCCAATGGTTTCTGTTTTGAGGGTCCACTTTGACGGTTTCCCCATCCACACCAGCATACCATTCCCCATATACGGGAGGGGTGACCCTCAATCTGGTTTCAATGTCACCATTTTCCTTTTTCACTTTTTCCTCCCGCTTATTTAATAAGCTGGCCAGGTCTTCCTGCTTCTTTTTGCTTTGTACATCCGATGCATCTGTGCTATCCATCCCCCAAGGTTGAAGTTCAGTATCCAATGATTTCAAGGCGGCTTCCATTTGTAATTTCAGTCCTTCCTCCTCCATACCATAACCCGGGGTGCTGCAATCGATAACGCGGGTACCCATGTTTTCCAGGTCGGTGGGTTTTAATTTCCGGACCAGGTACTCAAAATCCCCTTGAGTATCGGTACCAAATTCCCAATCATAATAGTAGGGTACTATTTTGCCTGCTCCCTCAGCAGGAGTTTCCCAGGTGAGCAGGGTCCTGTCATCTGTACCCCCGGGAAAGCCCATGGCTGCCTCTGCCCCAATTTTAAAGCCAGGTACCAGAAAAGCATGGTATTTGGTCTGTGGTTTTAATTTCCGCGGGCTCAGCAACCTGCAAACCACTTTTTCCGGTGTCATTTTAATGCTGTTTGCTATGTGCTCCGCAGAAGATCCTGCTATATCCACTTTGTGTACATGTGCCCAACGCCATTATTCCTTTAAATCCGGTAAAACTGCATTTGATTGCAACTGGATTTGTGGTGGCAATGCTTTGTTGGGATGCTGTACTTTCTCATATTCTCCTTTCTCCTCCCCATTCTCCGATTTTAAAATAATAAGGGATAGCCATGGAATCCAGTTTTTTTTATCGGCGGTTTGCAGGCTACTGAACCGCCATAAAAAATCAGGTTCGGAAAATTCAATAAATGGGGTGAGGACGGGCTTAAAATTATGAACATTGGGAACAGGGGCCAGGCGGGAGATCACATTTTCGTTGATTCCCAATACATCTCCCGGGCCAAATAGGGTAATTACTTTTTCTACAAGGTCGCTTTTGGCTGTATTATCCGTTTTATCAGTCGCTGTAATAGTAAGCTTAACCGGGATGCTCATTCTCTTACCGGGCACTTGATCGTGATTAGCCAGGGTAGTAATACCTTGCCGCATATACGGTAGAAAATAGTTGATCCTGTTTGCCATGGTTTACTGTTAGGGTTTATCTATTTGCATGATATTCAGAATAATAATTGATCAAATTTTAATCCGCTGCTACCTTCTCCCCTACCAGCCAATACTTTCCTGCCTTGCCATATATAGGTCTGCCCGTCAGTCCACCGTACCCGTTGCATTGTTAGCTGTACCCTGACACCTGCTCTGGGAATGGCTTCTTCCCTGATGGTCAGCAGGTCGTTTTGGGCCAGGAGGGAAAGTGGGTCAATATCCTCCGGTGCTGTTTTGCTTTCGTTGCGCATCATCACGGCCCTCCGCAATTCTATATTGCTATCATCGATTTGAAAAGGTAAATAAGGTATCCAGTTGGTAGGCACCGGAGAGGCCAGTCGAAATTGCGGAAATGCGTTTTTGTTGTCTTCAGCTTCCGCTTCCGTTTTAAGGAAGGGCCCATTTAATTCCAAATGAAGGTCGTAGCCATTGGTGGGTTTCCCCAATTCGTTACAAACGGTTCTTTCAATGCCCCATACCATATTGGCATATTCATCCCTCAGCAAAAGCAATTCTTCCAAGGGGCGGGATTCCTGGCGGAAGGCTGCAACAGGAGGTAAATAGAGGAATTGTTCCTCCTTATTATATAATTCCTGACTGTTTTTTCCCCTTTCCCTCATCAAATCCGATGGCCTGATTTTGAAGGCATCCCACATTTTCAGAGGATTGATATCCAAATACTGGCCTGTATCCTTATCATTGTTAATGATGGTGGTGATACCAAACACATCTTTGACGGTGATGTGGTTAACCCAGCAAAGTTCTCCCAGTTCCATTTCAATGGGAATGGTAAACCAGTCGTTATCGGAGACCAAAGAAAAATCAATGATCATTAGCTTGATCAGGTCCGATTGATCCACCTGCATACCCGACAATTCAAGTTTACTGTCCTCAAAAGAGAATAATCTTTTATCAGGCATGGCTGCATAAGATACCCTTACAGGCATAAATACGTCAGAATCAAGGGTGTTTTCGGTTGCATTGATACCTATAACAGCCTGATCAAAAGAATACCAATCGAGATGGCCGCTTTGGTAATCCGGGGCCTG
>JBGTLT010000086.1:0-17121 GCA_041743975.1 Zeaxanthinibacter sp. | reverse complement strand
TCTTTAGAATACCATAGGGGAAAATGGAAATTATACCACTACAGCGAAGATACTTTTGTTAAGAGCTATAATATTGAGGTAATTGATCCAATTGAAATATTGGAAAAAAATCAACTTTTTGAACGTTTGAAGCAGGAGTTCAAAGTTGTTTCAAATCCCAAATAGAAAAAATCGAGTAAAAACAGATCCTATGAAGGTACTCTATGCCATTCAAGGCACGGGAAACGGCCATCTGAGCAGGGCCCGGGACATTATCCCAATACTTGAAAACAAGAATATAAAACTCGATATACTGGTCAGCGGAACGCAGGCAGATCTGCAAATTCCGCATCCGGTTAAATACCAGTTTAAAGGCTGGAGTTTCATATTTGGCAAAAAAGGTGGCGTCGATCTGTGGAAAACTTATCTTCGAACGAATTCGGCCAGACTACAAAAAGAAATTAAAAGCATACCTGTTCGTGATTATGACCTTATCATCAATGACTTTGAACCCGTGTCGGCCTGGGCCTGCAAATTAATAGGTAAACCATGCATAGGTTTGAGCCATCAGGCAGCCGTTTTATCACCCAATACCCCGAAACCTGAAAAAAATGACCCATTGGGTAAATTGATTCTCACAAAGTACGCCCCAACAACCAAACAGTATGGATTGCATTATAAGAACTATGACGAAACGATTTACACACCGATCATACGCCAGGAGATTCGAAATATGACCCGTACCACAGGAGCGCACTATACCGTTTACCTGCCTGCATACAGCGATGAAAAAATCTTGAATTTACTTTCAAAAATCAGGAACGTAGAGTGGGAGGTTTTTTCGAAACATACCCATACCAATTTCTTTTGGCAGAATATTGCAGTCCGTAAAATAAACAATGAAGCATTTATCCTCAGTATGGCAAGAAGTAAAGGTATATTGTGCGGTGCCGGTTTTGAAACACCGGCTGAAGCCCTGCATATGGGCAAGAAACTCCTGGCCATTCCAATGAAAGGTCAATATGAACAACAATGCAATGCCGCAGCCCTTAAGGCGATGGGGGTGCCAATAGTCAAATCCCTTAAGAACAAATACCTTCACAAAATCAGGGACTGGGTCGATAGCGACCATAAAATCGAAATCTTTTATCCTGATCTTACAGACAACATCGTCGATCGCATTTTACAGGAAGTGCCAATAGCAAAATACTCCATCGCTTATAACGAAAAATCCGCCGATCTCGTCTGAAATCGGCAAATGGTTCCAGGAATTTTCGGGCTCCTGCGTATTATAAAAATCCACTCAAAATGGGGTACAACAAAAAAACCGATGTCTCCATCGGTTCTCACTAAACTAATTCAAATACTTAAAATTAAGAACGTCACCTTTATACCAGGTCGTTCAAAAGTAAGCTATAGCATACTAAAGACGTGTTAAGGCCACTTCAGCAATTAGTTTAATTATCCTGAGAATAGAGTCTATAGTTCGTGCGTGAGATTGTTTACAAATCCATTGGTAGTGGTTATCAAAGTGCTTTGCCAATAAAATGACTTGGGCACCCAAATGACCACCGCTGGAATATCCAAAAAGTAAGAATAGCCCAGGAATGGTTAGGCCGTTCAGTTGATACAGGTAATACGTGCTGATATCGGTTTAACCAGGTTCCGGTACAAGTCCCTTGTCTAACTTTTCGGGCAGATACCCCTCTATATTAATGGGATATAAAAGCATATCATCAATTTTTATATATGGATTTAATGCAGTAAGATACGAGCTTGAATCCCTTTAAAATAGTGAATAGGAAAAGGGGGCGTCTATTCCCGAAAAACTTAGGTGATAAGTTAAACAATCGTTTAAACAGAATTGATTCAATTTTCAAAACTGTCCACGTTTATAGTAAGGTTTAAAGTATTTTCTAGTATTGTTATACATGCGGAATACGTCAGGGAATTATATTCGGATGGTTCTTGGGTAATGGCCGTTCCTGCCAGGTCAATTTTCATTGAGAATTGGGCACTTGCACGACCAGGACCAATTTTTAGATACTGGTATTGTACGACCAAAAGGCCAGGGACCGGGACGACAAACAATGCCTGGTAAATTCTTATTCTCATTAACATATTCCCGTATAAATGTAAAGTACCCCGAAAATTGTTATTTGGTTAACCTGTTTAATCTTTCGTTAATCTTTTTTGTTTTTCCATTAACCCCCGTGTATGGATTATGCCACTACATTCGTCCCCGAGTATTAGTTAATACCGATGTTAGTACGGAAACATCAATGGTAACAAATTAAAGGCCGGCCTACTTTGGCCGGTCCTTTTATCGAACAGTCGACCTAAAAACCAATTCATTCAATGACCCGTCACCTAATTTTTAGCATCCGTTATATACGAAAGATGCATTTTATTTTAAATTTCCTGGCACTTATGTTCTTGATGGTACCCTTTGCCCGCGGACAGACTCCTAACGACGCCCTTATGATGCCTTCGAAAAACATATGTATTCTTTTAAATTATGATCTTGGCCAGTTCGACCGTTATTGGGAAGGTGATTATTTAAGAAAAAACGAGACCATTGCGACCGTAGACCGTAATACCATATTACCAATGGCAGCTGTTGGAATATTAGATGAACTCAACTTTTATATTGGTCTTCCCCATGTAAAAACAAGCTCGTCAGAAATTAATGGAGGTAGATTTGAAGGGGTAAAAGGCTTTCAGGATCTCATGCTTGCCTTAAAGTTTAAGGCTTTGGATAAATCCCTTGGGGTTGGTCAGTTATCGCTGTTTACATCAATAGGGTATTCGACACCCGCTTCCAATTACCTGTCGGATTACCTGCCTTATAGCCTGGGATTCGGTGCGCCTGAATTATCATTGCGCGGCATTGCCCGATATCAACTTACTAATGGTTTCTATGTTCGTGGTATGATAGCGCATCTTTGGCGCGGTTATACGGAGGTAGAGCGCGACTATTATTATAATAATGGCAGTTATTATACAGCACTAATGGACGTACCCAACGCCTGGAATATTGAGGCTGTACTTGGTAAATGGTTCCTCAATAATACATTAAAGTTTGAACTGAATTATGCCGGCCTGAAGTCGACAAGCGGTGACAACATACGGGCCTACAATGCGGCACAACCTACAAACAAGGTGAAATTTGATAGATTAGGAGTCTCCCTCCAATACTATTCCCCCTCAATTAAAGGCCTGGGGGTTGTAGGGTATTATACCAATGTTGTGAACGGTTTAAATACCGCAAAGTTCAGCAATGTCGGTTTGGGTTTAACCTATCAATTTGAATTTATCAAGAACAATTACGAAGAACAAGATGCGCAATAAACCGGTTATATCAATTATTATCATATGTGGTATAGTAGGACTCGTTTCCTGTGAAAAGGATTTGCCCACCCACCTTGAATATAAAGACTACTCCTTTTCAAGTGCAGATGAGAATGGGGGAGCCTGGCAGCCTATTCTGATCGATCAGGGTGCTGCAATTACAATTGAAGCACCTGAGGATATTTCGTCGGACAGCTATATGGCAGAAATTTTGACCTTAAAGGAATCTATGGCTCAGATCAATACCTCCCAAAAAGAGGCCCTGGCCTACTGGGGCAATAATGCGGTCGTTAGATGGAATGAAATTACATTGGAACTGATAGCCAAATATAATTTGATCCCGGGACCCAATGAAGATGGATCCTATACCCTGCCAAATCCAGCTAACCCCAATGGCCCACCCGGTTTTCCTTTTGCACATCCGCCATATGCCTGCAGGGTACTTGCTTATCTTTCTGTAGCGCAGTTCGATGGTTTGATTTCAGCATGGCATCATAAATACGTATACAATAGGGAAGCACCTTATAAACAGGACACTTCCATATCATTCGCTTATGAGGCTAACGATATTCCATCCTACCCTTCAGATGGTGCTGTTTTAGCCCGAGTGTCAAAGAGGGTGCTTTCCGCAATGTTCCCTTTGGAAGCAGAGTACCTGCAAAAAAAGGAAAATGAACATTTGGAATCCCTTTTGTTATCCGGAGGGAATGTTCCCAGCGACGTAACGGCGGGAGCGGCTATAGGTGATAGTATTGCCCAGATTGCCTTGGCCAGGGCGGCCAATGATGGTATGAAGAATGCCCAGGCACCAAAGGCCGTTTCAGATTCAATAAAAGCGGCCGCATTTGCAAGGTTTGGTTGGCAGTGGGACAATCTTGAGATACCTGCGCGTCCGGTTGGGCTCACCCCATTGTTCGGGAAGGTAATGATGTGGAACGTTGCCAATGTTGAGGATGTACGTCCGGTAGCACCGCCAGCCCTTGATTCCGATACCTATTTGGAAGACGTGGCCATCTTAAAAGAGCATGCCGATAATATGACGGAAGAAAAAAGAAGGATCGCCAACTTCTGGCAGGACGGACTGGGCACCTATACCCCTCCCGGGCACTGGAACCGTTTTGCAAATGAGTTTATGGTAGAAAGCAAAATGAATCCATTGCGATCTGCAAGAACCCTGGCCTATATGAACATGGCCATAATGGACGCAGGCATAAGTTGTTGGGATGCCAAGTATTATTATCACTATCCGAGGCCAATTCAGACCATAGAAGGCTTTAAGACAATTGCCGGAACCCCTAACTTTCCAAGTTATACTTCTGGCCATAGTGCGTTCTCGGCAGCGGCGTCAGAAGTGCTGGCCTATGTTTTTCCGGAAAAGGCAAGCTTAGTGCGCGGATGGGCCGAAGAAGCTGCTATGTCACGGGTTTACGGGGGAATTCACTGGACCTTTGATGCTACGGCAGGAACCGATCAGGGAAGGGAAGTGGCCGGGTTTACAATCAATGTCGCAAAAGGGGATGGGGCCGATTAAGAAGTAACTTCGAAGTCCAATTATTTGAATGAAATTACCTGGAATGAACAAGATAGTTCTTTTAAGTTTCATCCTGATTCAGGCCCAGATAGTTGCCCAGGTTACGGTATCCGGAAAAATTATTGATGAGGAAAGTAATCTACCAATGATCGGTACCCAAATTATACTTGATACCGGAGGAGGTACTGTCACGGACAAAAACGGTGACTTTTCATTGAATATAAACAAGGGCAGCTATTCTGGCGTGGTCACCTATTTGGGCTATGAGCAAAAAAAAATTACGATCAACACCCAGCATCCTGATCTAGGGACTATCCTGCTTCATCCCTGAAACGAAGCTAAAAACAGGGTTGCCAACCTTGTTGGATGCGTATCAATTTGATAGCTTCCTGTCCAATTTGAACAGCTCCATTGTGGCAGACTTGATGAGGCGTTCAAGTTGTAGCTTCTTCTGTCTGCAACTGGCCTTTTTTAGTTCAAATTTCGTCCTGTTGAGCAATCGCTGGCAGTATTCCCGTCTTTTAACTATGGGCAATTGCGATATGGCCTTAGCATATAGGTCGTCCAAATCCCCCAATGGGGTACAGGTGGAAATTTTATCGAAGAAATAGCGTCGTATTTTGATCATGGGCAATACCTGTGTATTGATTTGAATTAATGCTACAATAAGCTTGCCAGTATCTAGAAATTTTGATTTACCCGCCTCCCTAATTTAAAATAGTGCGTTTCCAAGCCTCTCAAACCCGGGTTTATCATTTTATTTGAAGCGGGAAACTTGCCAATAATCCTTATATTGAACATTGACCACAAGGACCTAATATCTTTTTTCATACCTCCTTGTCTCTATGCCGGAGCGCTCGAAATATGGAGCACCTCATGCTTCTGAATTCCCATATGTATTCAATAAATCTGGATGCCCGGTGGAGAGCTCCATAAAAACTCCTGCCGACCATAAGGTTGCCGGGATACTGAACTCCTGTTTGGTTAACTTTGGCAAAACGGGGGATAACAACGAATAACCACTTTAGCCCGTTTACGATAGATCCCAAAAGAAATGAACTGCTTGAGTTCAGAGGGGATGGAACTGCGTGTATTCGATGTCCATTATTATGCGTTGTATTCCATTGTGCTTTGTATTTTAGGCAATACTGATTGCTTACTCCTTAATAGGGCTTCCAAATCAAAAAATCCAGTTGCAGGCACCCCTTACTGCAGGAATTCCTTACTAATTATTTCTGATTAATTTTGAAGAATAGCTGTTTTTGAATCAAAAATGAAAACTGCTTCAGTTAAAACTATTAAGAACAAATCGATACATTCGCTTTGACCGGTAAAGACTCAGGAACTCCGCCTCATTGATAATGTTATAATTAGTAGTCAGAAACCGTAAAGCCGATACCCCCCAAGTTGGTGGTAGGTACCTTGCCCTTCAAACCTTTACGCATCAAAGTATGAACATCTATCAATGAACGCTAACTAATTTTACAATGCAAAAAGAGAGGGACCCCAAAAATACTTCATCGAACGATTTTAACTTTCAAAAAAAGGTTTGGACAACCGTAGCCATCTTTGCTTTCGCGGTAATAATGTTATTGTTTATATATTCCACTTTCAATGTTCTTTTATTGGTGTTGGCGGGTAGCCTGATCGCTATTTTTTTCAGAGCCTTAAGTTCCAAAATTCAACGTAAAACAAAATGGAAAGAAGGTATTTGTGTTGCCATTTCCATTATTAGCACACTGCTGATTGTAATCGCATTATTCTGGCTGATCGGCGCAAAAGTTCAGGAGCAAATGGGAGAATTAGTTAATACGCTTCCTAAAACAATTGACAATGCAAAAGACTGGTTGAACGAAAGCGATACTGGCAAGAAAATTCTTGAAGGAGTATTTTCCGAAAAATCAATGGACAAAGCCCAGGAATTTATGCAGCAATTTTTCCAATCCACTTTTGGTGTTCTGGGTGATGTATATGTGGTGTTATTTATCGGAATATTTTTTACCATTTCTCCTGAAACGTACACAAATGGCTTTGTGCAAATTATACCGGTAAAAAGTCAAAATAAAGCATTAAAGGTATTGGTTAAGCTAGGGGAACAACTCCGTAAATGGCTGAAAGGAAAATTATTTTCAATGACGGTTGTCTTTATACTGACAGCTATAGGGTTGGCTATTATTGGAATGCCACTTTGGCTGGCATTAGCACTGTTAGCTGGGCTTATTAGCTTCATTCCGAATTTTGGGCCATTGATTGCGTTAATACCAGCAGTACTGGTAGCTCTAATGGAGAGTCCCCAAACGGCACTATTAGTATTAGGCCTCTATATCCTGATACAATTTGTAGAAAGCAATTTTATCACCACTACTATTCAAAAAAAATTGATCAACATGCCGCCTGCTCTTATTTTGATTGCCCAGTTATTCATGGGGGCTTTAACCGGTGCTTGGGGATTGGTTTTGGCTACACCAGTAATACTTATCATAATAGTGTTGGTCCAGGAGCTATACATCAAAAACAGAAGCGAACAATCATCTGTAAAGGAATGAAAAAAAAGGTTTTTAATAAATTGATTATTGATTATCCCATACCATTAAATCATATATGAAAACTGAAGAAGAAGAAGAACTAGAGGACATAAAAAAGGATAAGAAAGTACAAAGGGCCTTAAGCGAAAATTCGATTTCTGTAAAAAAGGAAAGTGCAGTTGCTTTAAAAAAAGAGGCTCCCTTGTTGGGAGTTACCACCATCATTTTTTTAATATGTGGTACCCTGTATTTTCTTTTAGGATGGAAACGTTTACCCATTTCCAGCATTTACATTCCCCTGGCACAAAAAATTGTGCTTGCAGTAATGTTGATTTCTTTGGTGTTGCTGTCCACCAGGCTTTTGAAGAAAATATTTACCAACAAAATAGTAGATAAAACCACTGTATTTAATTTCGCCCGTGTTGCCGACTTATTTGCGGGTCTCCTGATACTCGGTATAATCCTTTCTCTGCTGTTTGCCAACTGGTATGCCGCAATGGTTTCCTTTGGCATTGTATCCCTTATACTTGGCTTTGCTTTACAAAATCCCATCACCAGTTTTTTCGGATGGTTATACATTCTTATCCGTAAGCCTTACGAAGTTGGTGACCGCATACGGATAGGAAACGTATATGGTGACATCATAAATTTGAGCTACATAGATACAACCCTATGGGAATTTAATGGCGAATATCTATCAGGCGACCATCCAAGTGGACGCATTATACGATTTGCCAATTCAAAAGTATTTAGTGAATATGTCTATAATTACTCATGGCCTTTATTCCCTTTCATCTGGAACGAACTTAGTTTGTTCATATCGTATGAAAGCGATTTCAAATTTGTAAGCGATACAGTAAAACGTATTGTAGAACTGGAAATTGGTGAAGCGATGGTTAGACGCGTAAAGCGCTTTAAAATAATCTTGACGGACACTCCGGTAGATGAACTGGATGTAAATGAATATCCGTCCGTTATTTTAAGAGCTCATCATAACACATGGGTAGAAGTGATGGTGCGATACCTGGTTGAACCAAAAAATTCAGGCAGGGTTAAACAGAAACTATTTGAAACCGTGATGAAAGAACTAAAGAAAAATCCGGAAAAGGTACTCTTTCCCAATACTGCTATTCCGTGATGACCCGAAGGTTTTTATGGCTGGGTAAGCAGCGTGTTTCACCCCTAGCCTCTCACAGAACCATCCGATTCATACAACTCTTGTTAATGCAGTCGGTAAAGCCGAATCTGGTTTAGTCCTGTTTGTAATCCAATTTACAATTATAGAACAGGTAAATCAATTTGGGAATCCATATACCCTGGAAGTTTCCATCCACCATTTTCATAGTACTGTTCTGTGAGTTGCCACAATAATGCCTTTTCAAATGGGTACCTAACTTTTCCCGGATTACCTCTTTCTCGTAGGATGGATTTTTGAAGTAACCATTCTTCAATCTTTTTCCGTTCTAAGAATAACGATCCGTTGGTCGGCTGGGAAAAAGGGGATCAACCGTGTCGAGGTAAGGTAATCGATTTTAGAAAGGCTCCAACTCGTATAAATCTGTAGGTTGTCGACATTGCACACTCTTTTTTTCCAGGCCACTACGTCCAGATGATCTATTTTTTCAAGAAGTAATTATACCAAGGAAGGATTCTGCTACTTTCAAATTAAGTTTCACACTTTTACCATGTATAGCCATAAAACTATTTGAAAGCAATTTTCACCTGCAACCTTACTAGTCAGGTTAAAACGTACTTCCTATTAAAAATTGTCTGGAAAAACCGGAAGGTTTGTTTGGCCTTTTCCAGGGCTTCATTTTCTTCAGCTTCAGAAAATTCGTATTGTGAAAGCTCTGTTTTAAAAGAATTCCAGTCTTTAAGATTTTCTGTACCTCCTTTGAAGAAATGATGTTGATCCACTGAGGCAAGTCGCCTGCATTTTCGAAGATTTTTAGCAAGGATCATTACCCCTAAAGCCGATCCTTCCAATACATAAGCAGCTCCCAGGGCTTCTGCTTTGGAATGGCATTCAAAAATGTCATTTTTGGAAGGTATTTCTGCAGAGACCCCGAGTTGTTCCAGGTCCAGTTGCAGTTGCTCATGTTTTTTGCCACTATACCCCGGAAGGAATTGCCTAACAGCAGTTATGGTAGCCTGATAGGCTATGAAATTCTGTAGCAATAACAATTTATAGGTCTCCAAATCTATGCTGTGATCCATAATTTGTTTTGCTAAGTTTTGTGCTTCTACCTGTTGATGTAACTCGCGGGTTTCCTCCTTAAGTCTTTGAATCATCTCCATACTTTTCATTATTACAATATCTTATGGTTTCCCTGATCTTTCCAATATTTTCCCGTTGTTCCTTATTATCGGCTTTAAGGCTTTTAAGATGGTCTTAGAAAACAAAGGGCAGGGCAGGATCATTTCCTTTACAAGCTGAAGCACATCAAAATCTGAGCGGATAGGCAGATTATAGTCTGAAATCACCAGTTTGGGATTAAACCGATCCCTGTTTCCCTGCAGGAAGAAAGATCTTCAAACATCTCAATTTCTAAAGTTTATGAGTGCTGCACCTGGTAATCATAACGTCAGCTGCAGTATCTTTTACCACTAAAATTCTGAGCGGGATTAAAATTATTAAACCTGCTTATCGTTCCTTTAAGTCCCAAGATAAAAATAAAATTCTGACCCCTGATCCGGTACACTTTCTACCCAAATCTCTCCTTTATGTTTTTCGATGACCTTTTTCACAATAGCGAGCCCAATCCCTGTTCCTTTAAACGTACCTCCTACAGCTCTTTTAAAGGTCTCAAATATCTTTTCCCAAAAATCCCGATGAATACCTATACCGTTATCTTTAATAAAGAAAACTTCCCTGCCATTCTTAACAGTGGTGCCTACTTCTACTTTAGGATTTTCTTCTTCTGCGGAATATTTAAGGGCGTTATTGAGCAGGTTGGCCCAAAGTTGAAAAAGCAATCTGCGATCTCCTTCCATTCCGGGTAACTGCGACTGAATCTTCAGCGTAGTTTTAGGGTAACTACCTTTAGCATTAACAAATTTGAGTACCTCATCTATCAAATCTGCAGTATCTACACTACTTACTTCAAGGCCTTCAATATTAGTAAGGCGGGAATATTCCAGTATATCATCAATGAGATCGGTCATTTTTACGTTGAGATCCCTGCTCATTTGGAGCAACTCCTGGCCTTCTTCGCTTAACTCTTCCCTGTGACCTTCGTCCAGAAATGTAAGAATTCCTTCCATACCTCTTACCGGAGCTCTGAGATCATGAGAAAGTCCATAACTAAACAATTCCAGTTCTTTATTAGCCTCAACTAACTGCGTATTCAGAGCTTCGATCTCCTTTTGCTGTTGCACCAGGATAACGTAACTAATATTCATCCTTAAGGCCCGTACCATGTCCTTGTCAGCTTCGTGCCAGGCTTCAGAAACTTCCGTTAGTTTTTCTGACCATTTTTCAAATGACAGGCGGGGGCTAAGCCGTTGTTCTTTTTCATTATAAAAAGCTTTATTTTGTGGATTACCTCCCCAGTTGACCTCCTGGATCTCCTCGGGCTTAAACCAGAATATATAAGTATTCTCCGATATCTTTAGATAAATAACACCGGAAGCAGTTTCTTTATAAGCTTTAGCTTCAGGAAATACCGCGGAAAGATTACGTGTCAAAAAGAGGCTTTTTGGCTGTTCTTTAAAAAAGTTTAGCAAGCTTTCAAGTTGTTCTTCTTCAGGAGTGACACCAATAACTTTCCAGCGATCTTTCATGAAAATTGCACCACCACCACAGGAAATAAGTTGAGTGAACTTTACATTTCCTTCTGAAAGTGCCGTAATTATATTACTTTCCTTGTTCATCTGCACGACAAGTTGCCGCCTTATATTTTCAGAAAGTTTAACCTGACCAATTAAGGCGTCATTTTCCTGTAAGGTAAGTTCTGTAGAAAACATATGTACCAGGAAACGACAGCTCTCCCGCTGATAAAAATCCAAATGTTTTGCTGTCTTATGATGACAGGCGATCAATCCCCAAAGTTGCCCCTTTACTATAATGGCAGCCGAAAGGGAAGCCCCTACCTCCATGTTTTTAAGGTATTCAATATGAATCGGTGATACAGCTCTAAGGCCCGATCTGGAAATATCAAGAGGTTCTCCCGTAAGTGGAGATAATTCAGGAATAATTGGAACTGCTGTATAATTGACATCGGTAATGATTCGTAACCTGTTCTCCAAAAAAAGCTTCCTGGATTGAGTGGGAATATCTGTAGCGGGATAATGTAATCCCAGCCAGGAAGCCATATCTTCTTCCTTGCTTTCGGCGATTACTTCCCCATTCCATTCTTCATCAAACTTATAGATCATAACCCTGTCGTATCCAAACATTTTTTTGGTTAGAACAGTTGCGGTTTCACATAGTTGATCAATTGTTTTTGCAGCCTGGAATTTGTTAAGTATAAGGGTTAACTGTTTCTGGAAAAAAAAGCGATTGTCAACCTCCTGGTACCGCTCAAAATCCAGGATAAGATTAGGTCCCGAGTAATGGGCCAGCATCAGGAAGTTCGTGTTGTTGATCCTTACGTCTTGTGCAACGGAGGGCTCTTTAGAGATTAGAAGATCCCCTAAATCTTTTACCTGGTCCTCTCCCAATAGATAAGATAGATCATTACCCAACAATTCCTCGTAGGATATTCCGAAAAATTTGGTGACATTTTCCCCCACCTGCAAGATCTTAAAATATTGAGGATCACAAGAGATAAGCACTCCATGCGCCTGGGTTTTGCCAATTATATGAATTGGCTCCCTGGAACAATTTTCCAGGTCCAGCTTGTCAGGGTTTTTAATAGTGGTAAGGATCATAATAAGGGTTCTAGTTTGAAGTAGAAATTACTTCCTACTTCTTCCTGTGAATCTACCTACATAGTACCGTTATTAAATAGTACTATCTTTTCGCTTTTCACTCTGTCAAATATAGGGAAAATAGTAGCCTGATCTGCTTTTGAAATACCTGTTCCGGTATCTCCAAGGTAAAACCGGACTTACTACATTTAACTGGACGATTAAGTTTAGAGCGTTTAATCCACGACTCCTCTTCGATATCCTGATGGCAATAATTTTGACCCTACCCTTTAGGAATAGGAAATTAATGACTTACCGAAATAGAAAATCCCTGATTGGTGAATCCCATTCACCTCTAGGCAAAACTACATAAGGCGTGGCGGGGTATTGGCAGGAGACTTCAAGACACTCCCTGGTTCTTTCATATTTGCAGCAGGCGCGAGGTCATAAGGCCTCTCGCAGCGAAGTTCTATTATAAAACAACCAGCGTAAAAATAACAAAGACGACCAAAGCAATAACTTCCGGAATTACTTTTAATTGATTCAATGTGAAGGTACTCCTTTTTATAAGTAATGACTACTTTTAGCCTGTGATAAACCCCTGACCGCAAATTATTTTCCAAAAAGTAAATTCAACATGAATACAGACCCATCCTCTTCAATAACGGCACGCACAATCGGTTTTAGGGGGGCGTTAGGTATTGGGGTGGGAGCGATGGTTGGGGGCGGAATACTTGCCCTGGCTGGAGTGGCCTTTGCTGTAAGCGGGCCTTCGGCAATTTTAGCCTTTTGCCTAAATGGCTTGATAGCCTTTATTACAGCTCTCAGTTTTGCTGAGATGGCTTCGGCGAATCCGCAGTCGGGCGGCACCTATACCTATGCCAAGAAGGCGCTATCGCTTCAGGTAGCATTTGGGGTGGGGTGGATTGTTTGGTTCGCTTCGCTGGTAGCGGCAGTTCTGTATGCTCTTGGATTTGGGGCTTTTGCGGTGTTTGCCCTTCAGCAAATTCCTTCAGGCGGAGTCAGTGGAATATTGGAGTTAGGAATACTACCTGTTTTGCTGGGCCTCGCTGCTATAGGATACTTCGCTTACAGCCTTACAAGAGGTACCGGCGATGGAGGTGCAGTTATCAACATTGGTAAACTCGCCGTATTCGCCATACTCATAGCGGGAGGACTCGCTGTTTTTCTACAAACACCATTCTCTCACATCACACAAAGCCTGGACCCATTTTTTTCCGGAGGATTCAGCGGAGTGATCGCGGCCATGGGCTATACGTTTATCGCCCTCCAGGGATTTGATTTAATCGGTTCTGCCGCAGGTGAAATTAAAAATCCGAAAAAAACAATTCCTAAGGCAATGTTTGGCACACTTGCAGTTGGACTTGCGGTTTACATACCCTTGCTTTTTCTAATGTCTACCGTTGGTGTGCTGCCAGGGGAGTCGATAGCATCAATGAGCCGGGAAAACCCTGAAACCGTTCTGGCCGTAGCTGCACAAAACTATCTGGGAGCTTTTGGATTCTGGCTGATAATGGTAGCAGGTATATTTTCGATGTTATCAGCTTTACAGGCCAATCTCTTTGCAGCTTCACGAATCTCCCTTAGAATGGCAAAAGACCGCACTTTAACCCATCACCTTTCAAAGATTGATGTGAGGTTTGGGACGCCAATAACCTCCATTCGGGTTACTTGTGGCATTGTAGTGATTCTTGTTTTGATCCTGCCAGATGTTGCAGCGGCCGGCGCGGCATCCAGTTTGATTTTTCTGATCACTTTTGCACTGGCACATCTCATCATGATCTTAATGCGAAACCGCGGATATAAAGAGAGTGAAACATTCAGGGCGCCTTATTTTCCTGCCCTTCCAATCGTGGGAATGATCGCTTGTATAGGATTGGCTCTCTTTCAGGCCATTGTAGTCCCGGCTGCAGGATTTATTGCACTGTTATGGCTCCTCATCGGTGCGGTTCTCTTTGTATCCTTTTTTGTAAAAAGAGCCACGGCCATTGAAGCGTCTGAACATGCCCTGGATCCTGATCTCGTCAGGTTAAGAGGATTAAGTCCTCTAGTGCTGCTCCCAATTTCAAATCCTGCGAATGCAGAATCCATGGTTTTTGTAGCGAATGCACTGGCACCTCCGGTTGTGGGACGGGTCCTGCTTCATACGATCGTTATCCCAAGTACCGAAAAGGATGATCTTGAGAAACAACTTTTATCCAGCCGGGATGTTACACAGTACGCACTTAAAGCCGCCTTTGAAGTTGGATTGCGTCCAGATACACTAACAACAATCGCCGAGCATCCCTGGGAGGAGATTGAACGGGTGGTCAAAATTCACAATTGCAGGAGTGTATTGCTGGGACTGAGTAACCTGAATGATTTTCAAACCAATATGAATCTTGAAAAACTGGTGAAACATGTGAAGGCAGATGTGGTGGTATTCCGGCAGCCTTATAGCGGATGGAAGATCACCGAAGCACAGAAAATCCTTATTCCGGTAGCCGGTTTTGAAAGTCATGACCCTCTCCGGGCACGAGTTGCTGCCAGCCTGTGGCGAGCCTCGCAGCCTGAAATAACCTTTATACAAATTCTTCCTTTAAATGCATCCCGGGAAACACTTCAAAAAAATAATTCGAGACTTTCCCGTTTTGCTGGCCGTATAATTCCGGGAAAGACTGAGGTGCGTATCATCCCAAATGATGACGTGGCATCTGAACTAATTAAACAGGCTGCCGGGCAGGATTTAGTAATAATGGGCCTTGGTAAAGCCGGTAAACATCAGAAAGCATTTGGAAAGCTTGCACTTACACTGGCTGAAAAAACAGATACGGCATTAATATTTATAAGTAAAAAATAAGGGATATAAGAAAGACTTCTCCTGCTATGCAAGGTATTCATGGATCCAAATTAGAGTATAGCAAAAAAAAAAAATGATCCTGCATGCCTGAATTTTATTTTTTTGCTCCCCCTTCGGAGGTTGAGGGGCTTTTGGGGCTTCAGAATTGTGAGTTTATACAGCAGATTCGTGAAATAAATTGATTATACTCCGGACTTCGGAAAATACTAAACCCGATTAAAATTTGATGATGAAATACCAAATAAAAATAGAGGACATTCATACTGTTGATGAGATCACAGAATACTGGACAAATGAGGATTTTGTACAATTACTGGGAAAATTTGATTATCCTGACGCTGAAGATACCGGCACCGATAGTTTAAGGGAATTACTTTTTATGGCCATGACCGATTTTGAACCTTCTGAGGCTGCAAGGGTTGTTTTGAATTACAAACTGAGTGAGCACTTATCTGAAGGGCAAATTGACCAGATTTCCAATGATATGTTGAACGATAAGGTGTGTGAGGAATATCCTGAAATGGAATTGCAGTCAGCTTTATTTCATATCAATCAGCTGATGTTTAAAGCTTACAACGGTAAATTTCCCAGCTCCAGTGCCACCATAATTGAGTGTACTATTACCCCTATAGATACAAATAATGAGACCGCCCTTACCAAAGAAATGGTGTTGCGATTGTTTTATGATGGTCTTTCTGACAGAAATATCGTCAAAAGATTATTTGAAGAGCAAATTAAGGAAAATGCCGATTTTCCTGAAGCAGAAAATATTATTTGGGATCTGAAAAATCCGAAAAAAAACCACTATAGAATTATTACCTCAGGAAACCTGATAAAAAAGGATGAGGTAATATCTTTAGAATGGGAGAGTGAGATAGAATTATCTCCGGTTGATTCTTAAATTATAGGACTATCTCATAAACTGAATAAATAGAAAATAGCGGGGGCCGGCCCTCGCTATTTTTTTGTCTATTTTAAATTGACACAGTGATGAAAAAAGAAGAATTCCTCAATGATGAATTGAAAGCAGTTCAAATCGGAGATGAACTTAACGGGTTTTAAAGGAACTGCAGAAAAACTATCTCCTAATGCGACCTTATGGGTTCAGTTAGTGAATTCAACTTTATTGGCACGAATTTTTATAATGGCATTGATAACCTCGATTGAACCCTACAAGACCACTGGCTTTTGGTAGCGCTTGCTGTTGGAAACAATCTTTTTATGGTGCGGAATTGTTAGCTCTAAATATTGCAATCCTCACATTGTTGTGACGTTGTTCGGCTAGTATTACTACAAGATTTACCGGGCATAACATAGGGGCAATAGACATGGAATAAAAAAGTGGCAGTGCCTTTTATTTGCAGTGGGCGACTCTTGTGCATTTATTCCACCACTTCTTTTATCCCAATTCGCTATGAAAGTTCCATAAAAGGTTCGTGGCTGTTGCAGAACTCCGATAAATATAAATTTTTGCTTTTACCAATGTACGGAAATCCGCAAATTAAAGGTATGCAAGGCAAAAAGAATTATACCGAAAAACTCTTCCTCAGCTTCCAGTTGTCGGACCGGTTTCCAAAGGAAAATCTTTACAGAAGGCTCCGCGAAACGCTTGACCTGAGTTTTCTTTATAAGGATACGAAAGAACTTTATGGCAAGACCGGCAACCCTTCGATCGACCCCGTGGTCTTTTTTAAGCTACTGCTCACGGGTTACCTTGAGAACCTGCCTGCCGGCAGGCAGGCATCACCTCCGACAGAAAACTGGTGGAACATTGCTGCATGCGAATGGACGTGCTGTACTTTCTGGGTTTTGACATAGACGAGGATCTACCATGGCATTCAACGATCAGCAGAACGAGGCAACTTTACCCGGAATCCCCTTTTGAGACATTGTTCAACAAAGTATTTGACCTGTGTGTCGATAGCGGAATGGTATCCGGCCATACCCAGGCGATGGATTCGGCCCCGATAAAGGCAAATGCATCCATGGAAAGTGTAGTGTTAAAAGTGCCGGCCAGCTCCATA
>JBGTLT010000085.1:0-7195 GCA_041743975.1 Zeaxanthinibacter sp. | reverse complement strand
CTAACTCAAACTAACTCAAACTAACTCTAACTAGATTTGTAACTGTTATTACCCGCTGTTATCAGAGGGAATTTCGATTAATACCTTCTCCGGTAAAGGCTGCCCTATAAAAGGCATCCCATTGGTATCCCAATACAACTTTTGCATCCTTGGAGACCTTAAGCGCCCGCAACCCTGGCCTGGTTCAGAATTGGCATGGTACAAGATCCAGTCCTGTGACCCGTCAGGCGATTTAAAAAAGGAATTATGGCCGGGTGCATAGACACCGTTTTCCGGGGATTGTACAAAAATGGGCTTTGTGGATTTTACCCAGGCCGAGGCTTCCAAAAGGTTATCCCCCCCTGAGAAGGCCAGCAATCCCAAACTGTAATCATCAGTCCAGCAGCCACTTGCGGAGTACACGATAAATATACGGTCTCCATGTGAGAGGTACTGGGGGCCTTCGTTCACATAGACAAGCGGCGGATTATTGATACCGGTATCCCAAATCCTTTCCCAATTGAAAGCAGGGGAAGAAATTTTAACTCGGTCTCCCTCAATTTCCAGGGGATTTTTCATTTTGGCAATAAAAATATCCTGCTGCCCGTTGACATCACTTTCCCAGCCAGACCAGATCATATACAACTGGTCCCGGTGCTTAAATACGTTTCCGTCAATGGCCCATTTATCCGTATTGGCAGCAATCTTTCCTTTAAAAACCCATTCTCCCTCCAAAGGGTCCTCTGAGGCATTTTCGATCACGTACATCCTATGGGTATTGTTGTCGCCATTATCGGCGGCAAAATAAACGTACCATTTACCATCGATGTAATGAATCTCGGGCGCCCAGATTTCATGTGAATAATCGGTACCCGCAGGGGGAGTCCATATCGTCCTGCTTTCTGCATTTGATAATTCAGCAAGGTTTTTTGTTTTCCAAAGCACCAGTTTATCCCCAACCGTGTTCGTATACCAGTAATAGCCGTTATGGAAGATGCTATAGGGATCTGCGCCCGAGGGTAGGAGGGGGTTTGTAAAGGTATTGTCCTGCGAAAAACCGGAGAAGCCCGGAATGCAAAACACCAAAAGGATGTATTTTAATGGTATGTTCATTTTTATCGGGTGTTTCCTTTTCAATCTTGTTATATTAATTATTGCGGCCTTCTCCACTTTGTATCCCGAAGGTGGTTACCAGGAGGTCATACTCTCCCTTTGAAATGGGGATCATGCAACCATGGCGTACTTTTTCGGGAAAACTGTATTTATCCCAGTCGCTGTAAAAGGTATATCCCGATGCCTGATACCAGGGGCCGTTCATATTATCGGCAATTGAAAGGCCATAGGAAACCCCGGGATACTGTTCGTAATACAGATACCATATTTTATCATTCGGGGAAGGTATCAACATGGGAGCTTCCCTGAAATTTGGGCTTACTGACGGCCCCGGTTCGGAATAAGGTCCCAGCAAGGAGGGTGCCCTGGAAATACGGATGGTTTTGCCCGTGGTCCAATACAGGGATGGGTAGGTTTCATCCTTTACTACCGCATAATAAGTGCCCCTAATATTCCTGAGGATTACATCAATGGTACCCATATCCCAGTCAAAAAGGCGTTTTGGGGGCCCTTCAAATTTTTTCAAGTCTTTAGACAGTACATATAAAGTCCGCTGGCTTGCCCAATACCGTTCCGGATCTTCTTTTGTACCATCCTTATGAGGGGTATGCCAGGTCATTATGAACTGTGCCGTTGCTTCGTCATAATATAGCTTTGGGGCGCCTATCCGTTGCATGGCTTCGGAATAGCCGGGGGTACTTTTCAGGTCAGGGACAAACACGGCATGCTTTTTCCAGGCGATGAGATCATCTGAAGCCCAGATATTGATGTCTGGAGAACCATCACTGGTATTTCCGGCTATATAATATATGCCATCCGGCCCTTTGGCGATGTCCGGATGCCCCTGGTATTCCTCAAATACCCTTTGCCCGTTGTTCAACCTGTTCCAATGCAGGCCGTCCAGACTTACGGAATAGTATAGCCTCCCATAATCTTCATGTGTCATGTGGGCAAAGAGGTAGGCATCATTAATGGCCTTCCCGTCGCCCTCCGCCTGGCCAGGGGGATCCGGCTGCTGGGCGGTGGCCGGTGGTGACAACGCCAAAAGGAATAGCAGGCTCCGCAACATTCTGTATGAATTCATGCCTCCGTAGTTTGTAATTATCCTCATGTGTTTATCCTTGTGATGGTCCTGGTTTGTTTCCCTGAAAAATTATAGATGCGGACTTCCCGGACATTTTTATCCGGGATATAGAAACCCCTCGAGGACTGCGTTAAGTACCCACCGCTATACCCGATTTCCAGGCGTTCAGGATTCCCGTCACCGTGTATTATTTCAACCGTAACTTCCATTGGTTCCATGGAAATATAATCCCCATGTGCATTGAATCCGGACAGGATCTGGGTTTCGGCATCATTGTTGGTCAGAACGATCATATTTTCATGTCCTGTGTTGACGGTCGCCAAGGCTTTTTGATCAAAATCCAGGTAGAGCCCTGACCTTTCCTGAGGCACGTATTCAAAGCCGCCTCTTCCATCGCCCAGCAGCAAAGTCCCGAGAGACGCATCACAGGGGCCGGTATACGTCTCGAATGCTTCTGAATTTCCTACCAGCAATACATCCAGTAAGCCATCGTTGTTATAATCGTTGCACAGCATCCCGAATACAGGGGCCAGCTGTGCCTCCATAGGTAGCGGCCTTAGTTCAAAGCTGCCATCACCCTTGTTTTCAATATAGGAACTCCTCATTTCATAGGCCGAAAGCACCAAAGCCTTTTCCAGTTCTTTTTCATTAAACAGATCGGTAAGGGCCGCTCTTGAATACGCATCATACGACCCGAATCGCCTGTTGATCAGGGCAGATAGTTGTTCGTGCACAACATCCCTTACCATGACCGGCATTTCCTTTCCTTCCTTGAAATATGTAAAAATTGGATCCATACTGCCATTTGCATCGAAATCAGAAGCATAGACACGGATCGGTTCCGCTGCCGTTGCCTTGTATTGGCTATTAAGGCCCAGATTCCCGGCTATATAGTCCATATCGCCATCCTGGTCAAAATCCCCTGGAATTATGCTGTTCCACCATCCTTCCGAGTCTGAAATGGTGGCCGCCCCGTCCAGGACCAATTTTCCCTTTTGGTTTTCAAAAAAAGTAATCGGCATAAATTCTCCCGCTACCACCAGATCAAACCAACCATCCTGATTGTAATCCGTCCACAGGGCGGAAGTAACCATCCCAACCCCCTTAAGACCTTCGCTCAGGTTTGCGGTTACATCGGCAAAGACACCCTGGTCATTCCTGAAAAGATAATTTTCAGGAATCGCAGGGTATTGTCCTACCGAAACCCGACTTCCCCGAAAAATGTCCAGATCCCCGTCATGGTCAAAATCCGCTGCGGCAACAACACTTCCGCTGAAGAGGGTATTCGGGATCAGGTTCCGGGAACGAACCATAGTACCGTTGCCGTTATTAAGGTAAAGCCGGTCATTATACACATGATTTTCTTCAATCATGCCCAAACTTCCGCCGCTTACCACGTAGAGATCCTTATCTCCGTCATTATCGGTATCAAAAATAAGAGCGCCCATATCTTCCAGGTTGTTTTCACCCTGGGCAAGGGCTTCAAAAATGCCTCCTTCCTGCTGGAGGAAAATGGTTCGCAGCCGGCCCGGATCTGCCCCTATAAATATATCGTCCAGGCCGTTGCCGTCAACATCCCCTATTGCAATACCCGGGGAATTCCTGTTATATTGCTGATGGAGAGAAAAGGTCCGTTTGAATTCATCAAAAACAAATTCCTCATGTTTAAAGTTAAGGCCCAGGCTGTCGGCATTCAATAGCCGGAAATATCCGGGATCCCTCTCTGCCGTGGCCAGGAGATCCCTTTGGGGGGCATACTCAATTATATGTAACGTATCAGGCTCAAGTCCAATTGATCTCTGGAACGTCCCATCTGCCCATTCAATTTCAAGTGTAAAGGAAGTATGGCGACCAAGGCCAAAGAACAAGGTTGGATCTACTGACGACATATAACCCCGAACCGGTAAGTTTTCCTGGTATCCCATATCCCCGGAAGGCACCTCCACCCTCACTTTGGCACCAGTGGCCACAGTTGTCCCGTTATCGGAACGTAACTGTACCCGGACAAAATGGGTCTCCTCCTTTGCCCCAATATTCTGAGAAGGATCCCCGGAAATCAAGTTATTTTTATACAGGCTTGCTTTGGAATCGATATTGTTAAAAACCAGGTCGAGATCCCCGTCATTATCAAAGTCGGCATAGGCCGCCCCATTGGAATAAGCTTCCTCCTCAAATCCCCAGGTGTTGGATACTTCCTCGAAGGTTAGTCCGCCTTTATTCTTAAAGAGATAATTCCGGAGTTTAGCTTCCGGGAGTTCGTATAACTTTTTGAGGCGTTGTTGTCTGGCTTTGGCCGCTGACTTTCCCTGAAAAGAACTTTCCTGGTTCAGGTAAACGGCATAGTCCAGATTTGTGATATCCCGACGATACCCGTTGCTTACTACGAGGTCCTTCAGGCCGTCGTTGTCAAAATCGGCCAACAGCGGTGCCCAGCTCCAGTCGGTAGCGTGGATGCCGGCAAGTTGACCTATTTCACTAAACCTGACATTCCCCTTTTCGTTTTTCCCCTGGTTCACCTGGAGCACATTGCGGACATATTCATCCTGGTATCCCAGGGTTTTGGCAATCTTGAAGAAATCCGTGTTGGTCTTCATGACCATCATCTTCCTGCGCTGTTCGGATTCGGGTAGCATGTCCACCACGCAGATATCTGGTAATCCGTCATTGTTAAAATCCTGGACATCAACCCCCATGCTATTGTATGAAGTATGTTTTAGAAATTCGGATGAGCGGTCAGTAAAGGTTCCATCGTGGTTATTGATCCAAATCAGGTCGTTGGAAACGAAGTCGTTTGCACAATATACATCCAGCCAGCCATCCTGATCCAGATCCGTTATGCAGATTCCCAGGCCATGGCCTTCTTTTACAATTCCCGCTTTATGGGTCACATTTTCAAATACCGGATGCCCGTCCTTTATTCCCACGTTTTGATACAAACGGTCGTTCGATTCCCCTTGGCCATCATCCTTCTTTTTCCTGAGTTGGTTTCTTCCTGTACGCTCCATGGCATTTGTAAGAATATAACAATCGAGGTCCCCGTCCTTATCGTAATCGAAGAAGGCAGCTTGTATGGAGAAACCCTCATCCGCAAGGCCGTACCGGGTACCGGACTCCTCAAATAAAGGAACATTGCCTTTGTTTCCCTGATTGATGAACAAGATATTGGATCTGTCCTCCCTGGATCCGGTCGCATTGGCCACCGATAAATAAATGTCAGGCAGTCCGTCCTGGTTTATGTCGGCGATCGAAACGCCGGTACACCATTTATTGGTATGTATCCCGGCTTCCATGGTAACATCCCGGAACCTGAAATCGCCCAGGTTCAGGTATAATTTAGACGGCACCATGTTACCGGCAAAGAAGATGTCCTGTAAACCGTCTGCATTAAAATCACCGATTCCGACCCCGCCACCGTTGAACATTACATCATACTCCAGGGCATTCAGGGTGTCACTTTCAAAAGGTTGTATCAGGTTGTTAAAATCTAACCCGGAATCTTCAGCCGGAATTTTAACAAAAAGGTATTGACTTTTCGGAACCTGTTTACAAGCCATGATGAAGATGAATATGATCAGCAGGATACAACATCTTTCAATTCCTTTTAGAAGCAGAAAACCTCGTTGATTTTTCAGGCCGGTTACATTCATTATATCTTGGTTCTTGAAAACCGATCATTTAGCAGTAGCAGGCCAGGCATGCTCAGGGAAATATGCGCCGTTTTGGTATTTCCTGCAACGACGCATACCATTGTTCTTTCAGCTGGTTTACCAGCCCGGGTTCTGTTCCAATCCTCCGCCATAGGCATCGATTTCGCGTAAGGGTATCGGGAGGTATTCGGATTTACCCCTTACGAAATTCTGGAACTCGGTATCAAAATCGGCTTCGGCTGCGGAAAGGCCAGGATCAGGCCCTGCCAACTCCGGCCCTGCTATTCCATAGCGTACCATATCGCCAAAACGCAAACTTTCACCTGCCAGTTCAACTACTCGATCGTGCCTGAGCTGTAACCTGAATTCCTCCTGGGTCAGGGTTAGCGGCAGATCGTTCATATTGGACCGCTGGCGGACCAAATTGGCAAAAGGAATTGCACCCTGGGAATTGCCCTGTTCATTCAACGCCTCAGCATACATCAAATAAATATCGGCTAATCTGATAACCCTGGTGTTGATCCCGGAAAAGTAACTTTCAAAATCTTGCCAGTAATTCGTGTATTTCCTCCAAAAGCGATCGTTGGGTCCGGCACCCCTTTCGGCATAGGTCTGTCCATATAACAATTCACCAGGATGATCGTACGTCAAAGTATATTGCAGGCGCGGGTCTATATTCCCGTCTTGATCCGGTTCAATGAGAAATTGGTTCAATAACCATGTTGTGGGTTGGCCATCCGTCCAACCTAAAGGACGTACCCCGAAGAATTGGGCCCTTTCACTCGTCTCATCCCCGGAAGCATTGTTATAGGTAGGGAATCCGCCGGTCTTTCCGTTGTTGTTCAGGAACTGTATCTCAAACAGGGATTCCTGGTTGTTCTCAAATTCATCGGTAAAATTATCCTTGAATTCCGGCATCAGGCTATATGTGCCGGGTACCATGGCGATGATTTTTTCAAACTCCGTGGCAGCCTCGGACCATTTCTTTTGTTGCAAATAAGATCTTCCCAAATAGCCAATTGCACCACCCTTTGTGGCCCGGCCAACATCCGCTCCCGAATAACTTTCCGGAAGTCCGGCCGCAGCATCTGTAAAATCCTGTTCTATCAGACCCCAAACATCCTCAATTGTACCCTGTGGGTATCTTGTATTCGCATCTTCAATTCCGGTGACCAAAGGTACGCGCCCCCAAAGGGTAGCCAATTTGTAATAACAATGTCCCCTTAAAAATTTGGCCTCTGCCAGAATCCTTGTTTTCATTGTTTCGTCCATTTCAATATTGGGAACATTTTCCAATACCTGATTGGCCTTGTAAATGGTCCTGTACAGTTCGCGCCATACTTCAAGAAGCCATGGAAAGTCATAATTGATG
>JBGTLT010000084.1:0-32534 GCA_041743975.1 Zeaxanthinibacter sp. | reverse complement strand
TAAATGCTCCATTTTACGATTTTATAACAAATATTTGTAAGTTTTTTTCCTACATTTGTAACGAGAATGAAACCAATCTTAAACTAAAAATTATGAAGAACACTAAGAAACTATTAGTTGGCATTAGTACATGTTTAATCCTAATGGCAGCGGCTTGCACTCCCAATAGTTCAGCAGAAGATCAACAGCTTTATGAGCATGGTGTTGATAAGACGAAAATTACAAAAGGTACTGATGGCGTTGATAAAACTAAAATCACAAAAGGTACCGACGGAAATTAAATTAGATGAGTTTAATTATCGGTTAGAATAAAAATTAAGGGCAATCAATAAATTGCCCTTTTTTGCGTTTGTTCATTATAGAGTCCCAAATCTACAGAAAAGAACAGCCTTCATGACAATGGCAAGAAAGCTAGAAAGAGATTTTTTATAGAATCATTTGCCATTTTACTAATTATTATTTCTCCTTTTATTTTTAAAATCCATGAGTATGTGCCAACAGATCCAGAGCATACAATTCATTTATTTGGATTTGAAATCGGTAGCAATGGGTTTGCGGACGTAAGTACCTATATATGGTTCCTATTAGGTAAAATAATTCCCCTATATTTATTGATAATCTGGTTCTTTACCTGCAAACACTGGTGGTATCACATATTAATGATACCATTATGTATGTATGCCTTTCAACTTTTCGAAGTTGTCTATTCCGAAGATGACGTTATAGATACTGAAAATATTTTATGGATCTTACCGGTCTGTATGGTCGTGATCCCATTTGTTTATTTTATCAGGGTAAAATTGTATGACAAACACGTCCATGGAATAGATTTGGAAGCCATGGATGCCGAATTGAAATACTATAAGGACAAGGAACGGGATTCCCTGGAAAAACATGGCATCAAAGTAGACCTCACCCAATCCATTGAACAGGACCTTTCCGAAGAAACACCCAATCGGGCACTTAGCCAACTGCTGAAAAAAATGCAACTCTCCCTAAAAAGCATGTTCTAACCTCAGGGGTACCCGGGAAACTGTATACCTATAAAAACAGAAGCCTGCCTCTTCCGGCGGGCTTCTGTTTTTGTTGTAGCGATACTGCCTGATAAACAAACCCCACCAGTCGATGGGAATTTTCCAATCTGACATGTATAAGGCCTTCCAGCAGTAAACGGGGTTTCACTAAAATGTTGTAATTTTGATCAACCTGGCATTCAGGCATTACTAGTATAGCCTATGGACCAACCCTCTTCACCATTCAGCAAACAACAATTGCTCCCCCAGGAAGAAACGCTGGAAATCCTAAAACACAAAGGAGAACTCTCCATCGGAATCCCAAAAGAAAACCAATTCCAGGAAAAAAGGATTTGCCTTACCCCGGATGCGGTTAATGCAATTACTGCCAACGGCCATAGCATCCTGATTGAATCCGGAGCCGGCGAAGGCGCCAACTTTTCTGATGTGGACTATGCCGAAGCCGGGGCCACCATATCCCGGGATACCAAAAAAATATTTTCCTGCCCCCTTGTACTCAAAGTGGAACCCCCTACCCTTTCGGAAATCCAGATGCTCAATCCCCAGGCATCCATTATTTCCGCCCTGCAGATAAAAACCCAGTCTAAAGAATATTTTGAGGAACTGGCCCGTAAACGGATTACGGCCATTGCCTTTGAATATATCCGCGATGAGGATGGGAAATACCCTGCGGTACGTTCCCTGAGTGAAATTGCAGGGATATCCTCCGTCCTGATCGCAGCCGAGATTATGGCCGCAACCAATCAGGGTAAGGGGCTTATGTTCGGGAATATCAGCGGTGTCCCACCCGTGGAGGTGGTCATCATCGGTGCCGGTACTGTCGGGGAATTTGCGGCCCGCTCTGCAATCGGGCTGGGAGCCAATATCAAAGTATTCGATAATTCCCTGAGCAAATTGCGGAATATACAGACCAGCATCAACCAGACTGTATACACCTCCACACTCCAGCCGAAAAATTTGTTGAAAGCACTCAGGCGCTGTGATGTCGCTATTGGCGCTTTGCGCGGGGCGGACCGGGCTCCGGTTGTGGTGACCCAGACCATGGTAGAACAGATGAAACCAGGGGCAGTGATTATCGACGTAAGTATAGATACAGGCGGTTGCTTTGAGACCAGTGAGGTGACAACCCACGACAAGCCTACACGTATAAAATGTGGGGTTATCCATTATGGGGTGCCCAATATGCCTGCCCGCTACCCTAAAACCTCTTCTGTTTCCATCAGCAATATCTTCACCCCTTACCTCCTCAAAATTGGAGAAGAAGGCGGACTGGAGAATTCCCTTCGATTTGATAAGGGCTTGCGGAACGGACTTTATATGTACCATGGAATCCTTACCAACCGGATGGTGGGTGAATGGTTCAATCTGAAATCCAGTGATATAAACTTTCTTATTTTTTAACATGCCTTTTATAAAACGCCTGGGATATTACATGGCCGGACTTTCGGTTGGCCTTATTTTCCTTGCTATCTTCTTTAAAAACAAAACAGAGGGTACCGGGACGGAATTCTGCTATTTCCCCAATTGCCGCGTCCTGAAGGAGCTTCGTACCAAGCACATTTCCTATTCGCATGCATTGGCGGAAACAATGGCTGCAAAACAACTGGATTCATCGGACATAGCCTATTTCCTGCGGGAAGGGGATATCGATTTTAAACACAGCGAAACGCATACCACACCTTGCAAAACCTACCGGATTGCAGCTACCATTAAAGAACGTGAAGCGATGCTCCTCGTGAGCAGTTGCGATTCCACCCTGATTGCAGAACAGCTGGAACTCTGAGATCAAATCTGAATCTGATTATGCGAAAAATAATGTATTATGTTGCTGCTTCCCTGGATGGATACATCAGTGGACCTGCCAATGACATAAGCCTTTTCAAAACGGAAGGCAGTGGTGTGGACCAATACCTACAGGACCTGCAAGAGTTTGATACTGTCATCATGGGACGGAAAACCTATGAATTTGGCTACGACTATGGGTTGAAGCCGGGACAACCGGCCTACCCGCACATGGATCACTATATATTTACCCACTCCCTACAATTGGAGAACAGGCATAAAAAGGTGCAGCTTGCGCAACCCACCTTAGAGAAAATAGATACTTTAAAAAGGGGTAATGGTTCGGATATTTACCTTTGCGGGGGCGGTATTTTCGCAGGATGGCTGCTGGACAACGGCCTTATAGATGTCCTGAAAATAAAACTGAACCCCATTATCCTGGGTGCCGGAGTAAGGCTTTTTGGCGCATCAATCACCCAATATACCCTCCACCTCCGCGAACGGCAACTTTATGATCATGGGTTGCAATTTCTGACCTACGACCTGCCAAAGTACCGGTAACAACCCCAGGGAACAATTCCCATATCAACCGGGTGTCATCCCCTGCCCATATAGGGCATTCCATTGGCCATGATAGTCAGGAACGGGACATTGGTATGCAGGGGTAACCCGGCCATGAAAACTACTGCCCGGCCTACATCAGCTACATCCATTACAGGCTCCACCCGGATGGAGCCATCCGGCTGGACGATACCTGCCTGCATTTTCTCAGCCATTTCACTGTTGGCATTACCAATATCGATCTGCCTGCAGGCTATATCAAATTCCCTTCCATCCAGGGAAATGGACCTGGTCAATCCTGTTATAGCATGTTTGCTGGCAGTATAGGGTGCCGAAGACGGCCTGGGGACATGAGCGGAAATTGAGCCGTTATTGATAATCCGGCCACCTCGGGGTTGCTGACCTTTCATGATCCTGAATGCATGTTGTGCGCATAAAAAGCTACCCGTAAGGTTGGTATCAATCACCTGTTGCCATTCCTGCGGGGTAAGGGATTCAAAGGGTTTAGACAGGGAACTGATCCCTGCGTTGTTGAAAAGGAGGTCGAGCCGCCCAAAAGATTTCATTAATAGGTCAAACAATTGCTGTACGCTATCCGGATCGCTAATGTCTGCAGGCACTACCAGGGATTGTGACCTGTTACAAACGGAGGCAGTTTCCTGCAAGGGCTTTTCACGCCTTCCTGAAAGCACTACCACCCACCCGTCTTTACACAGGGCTATCGCCACGGCCCGTCCGATTCCGGAGCCAGCTCCGGTTACCAATGCTATTTTTTGTTGCTGTTCCATAAGGTTGCATACCAGGATTACATTTCAAAAACAGGGGTTCTATGTAGTAAACTATTTTTTGCAGTATCGTGAAGCAACACCAGGGTAGTCAACTATATACGGCGCCTTTTTCGTTCCTTCTTCAACAGTTCCAGCTCCCGGTTCGTTTGCCCTGCCACGGAGGTATTCTCTTCAGCCCGCCTGATCAGGTAAGGCATTACATCCCGTACCGGACCGAAAGGCATATATTTCGCTACATTGTAACCTTTGGCTGCAAGGTTAAAGGAAATATGGTCACTCATCCCATACAACTGCCCAAAACCTATTCGCTGATCATTATTGGCAATTCCCTTATTGGCCATCAGATTCATCAGTTTATAACAACTGGCTTCATTATGGGTGCCTGAAAAAAGCGAAATGGTATCCAGGTGGTCCAAAATATATGCCACAGCTGCATCGAAGTTATCGTCTGTCGCCTTCTTATGTGGGCAAATTGGGGTAGGATAGTCCATTTCGGATGCCCTTTCATTCTCTTTTTCCATATAGGCACCCCTGACCAATTTGATGCCTATCTTAAAATCCTCCTTAGCAGCAAGCCGGTTTAACGTTTCCAGGTAATGCATCCTGTCCCAGCGATACATCTGCAGCGTATTAAAAACAATAGCCTTCTTTTTATTGTATTTCCGCATCATCTCGTCCACAAGCTGGTCTGCCGCATCCTGTAGCCAGCTTTCCTCGGCATCGATTAACAGGGAAACGTCCAGATCAAAGGCTTTTTTACAGGTAGCGTCAAAGCGCCCTACAACCCTGTTCCATTCCGCCTGTTCGCTTTCCGATAGTTTTTTTCCTTCTCCTATCTTTTGGAAAAGGGCCATCCTTCCATACCCGGTCGGTTTGAAAACCGCAAAGGGCATTGCCTTCTTTTCTTTTACAAAATCGAGGATATGGAGGTTTTTCGCCAGGGCATCGTCCAGGGGGTCCTCCGAATCTTTCCCTTCCACGGAATAATCGAGGACAGAGTATACGCCACTTTCCCATAATTTATCTACAACAGGCATGCAGTCCTCCTCATTGACCCCTCCGCAAAAATGGTCGAAGACCGTGGCACGAATCAGGCCTTCCACAGGCAAATGGGCTTTGATCGCAAAATTGGTCACGGCTGTCCCTATTTTTACCAAAGGTTCATTCGCGATCAGCTTAAATAAAAAATATGCCCGTTCGAGCTCAGAATCCGATTTTACGGCAAAGGCTGTTGCCGTATCCTCAAAAATATGGTCCATTATTGCAATTTTCCTAACGTGCCAAAAATAGCACAGAAATTATATTCATTTGCGGAAAAATACCCTTTATTTTGTGCATAAGCCCCTTTGCATGTCCATATTAGCCAAAGAACACGTTTCCTTTATGAAGTCAATTGCAACATCCTCATATAGTGTACATTTTAACGAAAAAGCATATAAGGCTATAAACCAGCATTTGTCCGGTGCGGGGTATTCCAAATTGTTCATCCTGGTTGATGAAAACACACAACAATACTGCCTCCCGAAATTTATGGAGCAGCTTACGGGAGACACCCCACCAGAGATTATTACGATAAGCCCTGGCGAACATTATAAAACCCTCCACACATGCCTTGGAGTTTGGGAAACACTATCCGAACTTGGCGCGGACCGCCGCAGTGTCCTTATCAACCTCGGCGGGGGCGTGGTTACGGATTTGGGCGGATTTGTGGCTTCAGCATTTAAAAGGGGGATTGCTTTTATCAACGTTCCCACTACACTGCTCTCGATGGTGGATGCCTCCATAGGGGGTAAAACCGGGGTTGACCTGGGGAAACTCAAAAATCAGATCGGGTTTATCAATCAGCCAGTGATGGTATTGGTGGTCCCGGATTTCCTTAAGACCCTCGACCAGCGGCAGATATATAGCGGATTGGCCGAAATGCTCAAACACGGGCTGATTCAGGATGAAGCCTACTGGAATAATCTTAAACAAATTACTGCTTTTGATAACCTCGACCCTTTTATTTATGATTCGGTTGTTATTAAAAATGGGGTCGTACTGCAGGACCCTACAGAACAACACCAGCGTAAAATCCTCAACTTCGGACATACACTCGGACATGCGATTGAATCCTATTTTCTGGACTCCGAAGAGGACCCAGCCATTCTGCACGGCGAAGCCATAGCGGCGGGCATGATCCTGGAAAGTTTCCTGTCGCATAAAGTGACCAGTCTGGGCCTCAGCGCTTTGGATGAAATTAAGACAACCTTTATGGAACGCTATAAAAAGCTGCAATTTTCTGAGAAATCAATAACAGGTATCCTGGACCTTTTGCGGTATGATAAGAAAAATTCCTATGGTAATATCAATTTTGTCCTTTTGAAAAATATCGGAGAACCGGTCATAGATTGCCGGGTGCCGGGGGAATTGTTCAAGGACGCTTTCTCATACTACAAGGAATAGGGACTACATATACTAATTCAGGGGTTTGACAACTCTTTGCATTTACCAAGCAGGAAATTGTATAGTTTAGGTTTGTTAAGCAACCAAATCCAGCTAACCTGTTATGTTACGAAAAATTATTGATTACAAAAAACTCAGTCATGAAATGGCTGACCTACTGATCGAAACCTATCCGGATGGGTATGGGGATGATGACATCATCACCTTTAAAAATCAGTATGGAGAACTTGTACAAGCGGTAGAACTTAAAACCATTGACACGCTCTATCTGATTAAGATCAGCAAAAGCCTCTCCAACTTTATCGCAAATTTCGACGATGCCATTGAAAAAGAACTGGATACGCCGGGTAAAGTAGCCGTAACTTCATACGATTCGGATGAGGATGATGATTTTGATTCCGGGGAAGTAGAACTGGAACTGAATATGGATGGGGACATGGAGGATGAGTCCGACTTCGATTGATCATCCCTCTATATCAAATACCTTTCCCTAATAATATTCCTGTGATGCTTTTGATGGCCACAGCATATGAAACCCAGGGCCCCCACGCTCATTTTAAAATTACTGGCCGTACCCGCCTGCTTCAGTACCTTCTCTGGTAAACTTTCAAAGAGGAGGATTGTGGATTCCCGCACCGCCCTGTATTCACGGATAACATCCTCTTTTGTACGACTGTTTGCCATGGAATGAGGCACATACGTGTCCTGATCAAAGCCCGGCAACGGTGTTTGGTCCATCCTGGCAAACCTGAGGGCCCTGTATTGGAATACCCGTTCAGAATCAAGAAGGTGTACCAGTACTTCCAGCACGGTCCATTTGCCCTCTTCGTAAGCAAACTGTAACTTTTCATCCGGGAGGCTCATTATAAACTGAGGAAAATTTTCCTTTTGCTTTTTGAGCAGGTTCAGGAGGTCTTCATCTCCCACTGCGTCGATGTAGGGTTTATAAAAGGAATGATAATCTCCCGATTTAAGATCCGATGTCTTCATATACTAAAAAAAAATCCCGATCAAAAATACGGATCGGGATGGTAAGTTTACTATAAATTGATCCTATAATTCATTAAATATCATATGCATCAGGCGTTTTTTATCATTGATGCTTTCTTCCAGGGAGATCATGGTCTCGGTTCGGCTGATACCGTCAATATCATCGATCTTAAAAATAATATTTTTGGCATGGGTGGTATCCTTCGCCCGGATCTTACAAAAAATATTGAATTTGCCGGTAGTGATATGGCCTACCGTAACATTGGGAATCAATGTCAGCCTCTCAAGGACAAATTTGGTCTGGTGGGTTTTTTCAAGATAAATCCCAACATAAGCTATAAAAGAGTAGCCAAGTTTTACATAATCCAGCGTAAGGGAAGAACCCTTGATGATACCGGCTTCCTCCATTTTCTTAACGCGCACATGCACGGTACCCGCCGAGATCAATAGTTTTTTTGCAATATCCGTAAACGGGGTTCTGGTGTTGTCAATTAACATATCCAGAATCTGGTGGTCTATTTCATCTAATTTTACTTTGCCCATGTAAAATATATTTTTCGTAAAAGTAAAACATTAAGAAATTAAATGTAAAGAAATTAAGTATTTTTTGAAAGATACGTAAAATACTACGGGATTTATCAGAGATATCTAAACCAGTAAAGAACTGAGCTCCTTATCTTTTGCCAGGTTGTGCTTATCCTTTTCCTCCAGACAATCGTAGCAGGTATGTCCAAAATTACCTTCCAACAGGCCGGAAGCTTCTATTATTGGCTCAAAAACGATTTGCGAATCCCGGAGGACTTCCTTATACAGGATGCCAATATCGGTTCCTTTTTTATACTTCGGGTTTATTTGATCTGCATTCCTGATGAGGATGTCAAAAAACAATTTTTGATTTTCCGGGATTGCAAAGTATGAATCAGTGTCCGGAGCATCTACCCGGGGGATGGTAATAAGTTCCAGGGCATGCTGCAATGCATGAAATATATATTCCCGGGTCTGTTCACGCTGATAATCCCTTCCGGAATGACCGGCCTCAAAGAGTATGGTTGGTGTTTGCAGTGCCTGAAAGGTATCACCCACACAATTGGGGTTATAGGCATCATCATACCTTCCCGTTTGACCAGGGATGAGGGCCTGCAGGGCCTGGTGCATTCCCAGGATGAGTTGCATGCTCCGTTCCCGGGTCGGGGAAACACTTCGTTCCAGGTCATGGGCCGGCGCAAGAAATGAAACCGTAGCCGGCTTCCCGGAACTACCGGCGGCAAATATAGAACGCTGATCGTGCATATTGAAGCAGTAATCCGGTTGCAACTTGTCATATATTTGCCGCAATACCCTGCTTTCAGGCTGGCTCCTTTCAGCCGCATCCCGGTTCAAGTCGATCAGATTGGCATTCTCACGGGTATATACCGTCGCCCCGTCTGGATTGAGTATAGGGATTATTTTCAGGGAACAGGCTGCCGTTATCCTACGTGCCATCGTGTCCGAACCCAAGAGGTAGTTGACCAGATCCAAAAGCGACTTCGTACAGGTAGATTCATTTCCGTGCATCTGGGACCAGATCAGGATAGTAGTTTTTCCCTTTCCAACGGTGAGGCAATAAATCGGTCTCTGCTGAACAGAGGTACCGGCAACCGCGATACCGACTATCCGTGAGACCTTATTGAGGAATATGCTCAGGTCATCGATCGTAACATAGCGCCCGCTTACGGACCCTTCCTTATTCGATAAATAGTGTTCCCGGGAAATTAACAAATTAATGGGCTTTAACCTGCACTAAAGTAAGTCCAAAATTAATAACAATTGTGATTTAATTAATTACATTTGTAAACATACAGGCGCTAGACCTCCGGGAAGTATGTATATTATTGTAAACAGATGTGGGCCATTTTTATCGATTGACTTATATTGTTATTAATATTCTTTATATCAGGATAATAGACTATATCATATAATTAATAAATCATAGGGTTTTGATCCATTTTTATAGATTTTGATACCTACATAACCCCTTCAAGTAAGTTACAATGGTAAATAGTGAAGAGTTTGTAAAACGCCTCGATAAAATATTGCAGTATTACGGTATGACGGCCTCTGCATTCGCTGATGAAATTTCGGTACAGCGCTCCAGTATCTCGCACCTTTTGAGTGGGCGGAACAAACCAAGCCTCGAATTCGTGCTAAAGGTCGTGAAGACCTTCCCGGAGGTAAACCTGTACTGGTTGCTCAACGGAAAGGGGAGTTTTCCGTCCAAAAACCCGGGCTCCCCTGCCCGCCCATTGCAGACTCCAACAGAAACACTTCCACGGGAAGAAGAAACGAAGGTTATTCAAAAGATTATCATATTCTATGATGACGGTAGTTTTAAGGTATTCGACAAGAACCTGGATATTCCCTGATAATTCGTGTTTATTGCGGGAGTCCACTCGGAAATCTTGCCGCAAATCCTTATTTTGCAGGAATGATTGTACAATATGTTTTTCTGGCTTTAACCCTTACCACGCTTGCTTCCTGCTATCAGCCTCAACGGGAATGCAGTAACTTTAAGGACGGCACATTTCGCTTTACCACTATGATAAACGGCGAACCGCAAACCTCTACTTTTATCCGGAAAGGGAAGATGGAAATCGACTTTTTTGAAGGCAACAGGGACACGGCTTCTGTCCGGTGGATCAACGATTGCGAATACATCCTGCAGAAAATACACCCGCAGAACCGGGGTGAAGAACAGGCTATTCATATGAAAATATTGTCCACCACCGATAAATCTTATACATTTGAGTACAGTATTGTTGGCAATAGTAAAAAATTAAGAGGAACCGCTACCCAGGTACCATCCAATTCTACCGGGGTGGATAATACCAATTGACCATGTTCGAGATTTTTGCGAGCCCGGATGCCTGGATTGCCTTGCTTACCCTTATTTTTTTAGAAATCATCCTGGGGATTGACAATATTCTCTTTATTTCTATTGCCGCCGGGAAACTGGAAGGGAGCCAGCGGAAAAAAGCTATCAACCTGGGGTTGATACTGGCTATGGGAATGCGGATCGTATTGTTGTTCGCCATAACGCTCCTTACTTCCCTGAAAAAACCCTTTTTTATTTTAGAATCTTTATGGATTACAGTTGGGATTAGCTGGCAGGCCCTGATTTTGTTTGCAAGTGGCCTTTTCCTTATCTATAAAGGCACCAGGGAGATCCATGAGAGGATCGAGGATAGGGGCCATGACGAACGCGAAGTAACCAAAGCCAGGTCCCCCTCCCTCCGCAAAGCCATCGTGCAAATTATGGTTATCAACATTGTTTTTTCATTGGATTCCATACTTACTGCCATAGGAATGACCAACGGTATTTCTCCCAATCCTAACGATGCCCTGGTTCTTATGATAGTAGCTGTGGTGATCTCCGTGATCATCATGATTCTTTTTGCCAACCCTGTAGGTGATTTTGTAAACCGGCATCCCTCGATTCAAGCACTGGGCCTGTCCTTTCTTATTCTGATAGGATTTATGCTGATAGCAGAATCAGCGCATATCGCCCATTTGATCGTCTTTGGGAACGAAGTGGGCAGCATCCCCAAGGGGTATTTGTATTTCACAATCGCTTTTTCGCTCATGGTGGAATTTTTTGATATGCGAAGAACCCGGAACAAGGGCCATCGGGATGAAACTTTAACTTAATGATTATGGACAAGGCTTTGCAAACTATGATAGACAACATGCCGGCCAAAACCGGTAAATCCCTTGAAGAATGGAAAGCGATCCTCAAAGGAAAAGCATTCGCAAAACATGGCGAGGCCATGAAATTCCTGAAAGAGGATTATGGGCTAACCCACGGTTATGCGAATACCATTATACTGATATCCAAAGAAGGCCCCCAGGATGGGAACGAGCTACTTGAGCAGCAATACAAAGGCAAAGAAAACCTGCTTCCTGTTTATGAGCAACTTATTGCGACAGCTACCCGATTTGGCAGTGATGTAACCATAACCCCTAAAAAGGACAGTGTCAGTATTATCCGTAAAAAGCAATTCGCACTGATTAAGCCAGCTACAATAGCACGTATTGACCTTGGGCTTAAACTTCGGAATAAGCCTGAGGGGTTTCGTTTAGGGCCCTCCGGCCCATTTGGTACAATGTGTACCCACAGGGTGCAATTGTCTGCAGTGGAGGAGGTGGATACTGAATTGGAAGGATGGCTCCGGGAGGCCTACCTGGAGGCAGAATAAACCGTATTTAATTAGGCCTGCTAAAAACCATATCAGGGTTCTGCCTTTTCTCTTCTTTGAATTGCCTTTGCTGCTGTCTGACAGTCAGCGTGCTGCCATCATGGCTCCAGCCCGGGGGTCCAAAAATATACATTAATTTATGGGAAAGCTTTTTTGATTTTTTTACGTCGCGCCAGATATCCTTAAATTCATGGGTCAGGATAACGACCGGATTGTGAGAATTCGGGGCATGAATAACGCCATATTTTACATCAATGTTATCATCCAGTTCTTTCCAGGTGCCGAATATTTTATCAAACATATTCAGAAACCCACCATGGTTTTTATCCAGGTATTCTACATTTTGCGCATGGTGGACCTGATGCATGGTATGTGTATTGAATATTTTTTCTATAAACCCCATCTTGGGGATATAAACCGAATGCAACTGGAATTGCCACAGCGCTTCAATCCCCAGGCAAACCACCACCATCTCCGGGGGAAACCCAATGGCCGGCATCCACATATAGAACAAAGGCTTGTATAAAATTGTAATCCAGCCGTTGCGAACGGCGGTACCAAGGTTAAAATTAACGGAAGAATGATGAACGATGTGAGCCGCCCAAAGTATCCTTATTTCATGATTTGCCCGGTGGAACCAGTAGTAGGTAAAATCATCCGCCAGCTGGCATAACAACCACATATACCACACAAAACCAAAGGAACTGTAGCCCATGATGTTGGTTCGCTCCCCAGCTACCAGGGGATTAAATAATTCATACACATAATTAAACAGGACAATGGCAAAAACAAGCTTAAAAAGGGGCCCAATAATAGCGGAGCCTATTCCCATGAAACCACTTGCAAAAAGGTCTTTCCAGTTGTAAAGATGATCGTCTCCGTGTGTTTTACTATAAGTGAGTTCTAATAAAATGAAGGCAATAAAACAAGGTACTCCATATACCAGGGGGTTGGTAAAATCCATAAAAAAATGCTATCAGCCGTAAATATAATCATATAAAATATATTTATATTACATTATAGTCATTTAGCGTTTCCCGCGTCCAAAATTTATTTGATAGTAACCTTAATCCTCATTTTTTCCAGTCGCGAAGGATGTTGTTTTGTTCCTTCATCAATTCTTCCAGGCTGGCGAGGAGCTCGATGTCCTTTGGGGTAACTTCCGTCGTATTTTTGGGGTCCTCAGCCTTCGCCTTTAATTTATTGATCATTTTGATAACCAGGAAAATAGTCAGTGCTATGATGGTAAAATCAAGCATTACCTCCAGGAATTCACCATATCCAATTGCTACTTCCTCAACCCCATCAGCGGCTTCCCGCATTACATATTTTTGATTCGCGAGGGTTACGCGGTCGGTAAAAAGTGACAAAGGGGGCATTACAATCTTTTTGACCAGGGTATTGACCACATTATTGAATGCTGTCCCAATGATAATCCCTACAGCCATGTCAATCATATTGCCCTTTATGGCAAAATTTTTGAATTCACGTATAATGTTGCCCATGGAAACCTGGTTTTAAAAAAGTTTAATCTGGCCTTCCCCCTGCGGATCTCCCTCGGAATCATCTGGCTTTTTCCTGCTGCCCGGTTTTTTTTCAGGCTGCCCTTCCAATATGTCCTCACCCTTCACGGTCACATTCACCTCATCTATAACTTCCATCTCAAGGGGGTCGTTCTTCTCTGGTTCTTCATACGGCAATGGATTCAGGACATGGATGTTCTTAATTTTTTCCGGTGTGAGTTGATTACCTAAAGCTTTTATTCCTTTAATACTTATAAAATCCTCAATATCAATAATTTGTTTTTGCCTTACATCTTTCCCACGTACCTTGGTGAATTCTATTTCTATCACGGGCCTCCAATCTGTGAAGACAAGTTCAACTACCGATTTCTGGTGCTCTGAAATAATCAAATCCTCCCTGTCTTCCCGTTCAATCAGGAAGCGTTTTACATAATACCTTTCCTTGTCGCCTTCGAAATAAACCACGGACACCGGTTTGTTGGGTTTCCATTTCTCCAGAACGATCATATCATCGTCAAATCTCATGGTCAGTTCCGGGATAAGGGTTTTTAAAATACCCTTCTGATTAATGATCAATAACCTGTCCTCACTGGTAAATTCACCCAACAGCTCTCCCCTTTCGTCAACATTCAACCTTTGTACCGTATCATCAAACCAAAGCTTTCTGGGTTTCAGAGTAGACAGCCCCTTTTCTTTGAGTTCAATACGCTTTACGGAATACTTGGTGACTATATTGCCCTTGGAACCCCTTCCCTTTATCATGACATCGGAAAAATCGACATCCCACTTCAATTTTTTTATACTCCCAACCTGCCGCAGGTTGATGGTTACCACCTCCGCCTCCCCATTGGGATTTGCTGAAAAATACACTATGTCAGAATTCGGTTTCCCTGAGGTCAGATCGTAAATTTTGTCCCGGGTAATCCCAGTGACATAAAAGCGCTTTACATAGCTGGCACCCCCCTTGCCGTCCCTGTATATGATGTTGTAAATGGTTCTTTTGTCCTTCTTCTTGAACACGGCGACATAGATTATATTTTTGCCCACAAAGGTTTTGGAATCCACCCGGGTAATCATCAGCTTGCCTTCTTTAGTAAAGACAATGATGTCATCTATATCACTACAATCCGTAACGTATTCATCCCGTTTTAAAGAAGTGCCTGCAAATCCTTCCTCCCGGTTTACAAAGAGCTTCGTATTGCGCATTACCACCTTGGTCGCTTCAATGTCATCGAACATGCGTATTTCGGATTTCCGTTCGCGTCCTTTCCCGTATTTGACCTTGAGGTCCTTAAAATAATCAATGGTGTAGCCGACTAAATTGGCCAAATGTGCCTGGGTCTGGGATATTTTTTCCTCCAGGCTTTCCAGCAATTGCTGGGCCTTGTCCAGATCAAATTTTGAGATCCTTTTGATACGGATTTCAGTAAGGCGCAGGATATCTTCCTCCGTCACGGCCCTTTTTAAATGCCTGGTATGCGGCTCCAGGCCCTGGTCTATGGCGGCAATAACCCCTTCCCAGGTCTCTTCATCTTCTATATCCCGGTAGATCCTGTTCTCAATAAAGATACGTTCCAAAGAAGCAAAATGCCATTGTTCGTTAAATTCGGCCAATTGTATTTCCAATTCGGCTTTTAACAACGCTACCGTATAATCGGAAGAACGTTCCAGCATTTCCTTCACCCCGATAAAAAGTGGTTTGTTATCCTCGATGATACAACCAAGGGGGGAAATGGAGGATTCACAGGCGGTAAATGCGTACAGCGCATCTATTGTCTTATCGGGGGAAAGCCCGGTTGGCAAGTGAACCAGGATTTCCACTTCGGCAGCCGTATTGTCCTCTATTTTCCTGATTTTTATTTTGCCTTTATCATTTGCTTTCAGGATAGAGTCAATAAGGGAAGAGGTATTGGTGCCATATGGGATTTCAGTGATGACGAGGGTGTTCTTGTCCAGCTGGGAGATCCGGGCCCGAACCCTTATTTTTCCACCCCTGAGGCCATCATTGTAATTGTCTATATCGATTATCCCAGCTGTAGGGAAATCGGGATAGAGCTTAAACCTTTTCCCTTTTAAGTGTTGGATGGATGCATCTATCAGCTCATTGAAGTTATGCGGTAAAATTTTCGTCGAGAGTCCCACCGCAATCCCTTCAGCACCCTGGGCAAGTAAAAGCGGGAATTTAACCGGAAGGTTTACCGGCTCCTTCCGGCGACCGTCATAAGAGGACTGCCATTCGGTTATTTTAGGGCTGAAAACCACCTCAAGGGCAAATTTGGAAAGCCTGGCTTCGATATACCGAGATGCAGCAGCTCCATCCCCTGTAAGTATATTGCCCCAATTTCCCTGGGTGTCTATCAGCAGTTCTTTCTGCCCTATCTGCACCATGGCATCTGCAATACTGGCATCCCCATGGGGATGGTATTGCATGGTATGCCCCACCACATTGGCTACCTTGTTATAGCGCCCGTCATCCAGTTCCTTAAGCGCATGCATAATACGGCGTTGAACCGGTTTAAACCCATCTTCAATTGCCGGCACTGCCCTCTCCAGGATTACGTAGGAAGCATAATCCAGGAACCAGTCTTTATACATACCGGTGACTTTGGTAAGCGCTTCACCGCCGCCCTCGTTATGTTCTTCCAATGCTTCGTTCAGCCCTCCCGTCTCGTCCATATAGGCTACAACCTAATAATTTGGTTTATAATTGGTCATCCTCCACTAAATCAACTTCTACTTTAAGGTTCTCAATAATGAATTCCTGCCGGTCCGGAGTATTCTTGCCCATATAGAACCTTAATAATTCCTCAATTGATATGGCTTTGTCCAGCATCACAGGTTCGAGTCGGATATCCTCCCCTATAAAATGTTTGAATTCGTCCGGGGATATCTCCCCGAGACCCTTAAACCTGGTTATTTCCGGCTTCCCTGAAAGGGCACTGATCGCTGCCCGTTTTTCCTCCTGACTGTAGCAATAATGGGTCTCCTTTTTATTCCGGACCCTAAATAGCGGTGTTTGGAGGATGTACAGGTGGTTTTCTTTAATCAGTTCCGGAAAGAACTGCAGGAAGAATGTTATCAGCAGAAGCCTGATATGCATGCCATCCACATCCGCATCCGTTGCAATCACAACGTTGTTGTAGCGAAGGTCCTCCATGGACTCCTCTATATTGAGTGCCGCCTGCAGCAGGTTGAATTCCTCATTCTCATAAACGATCTTTTTAGACATCCCAAACGAATTAAGCGGCTTGCCACGCAGGCTGAAAACCGCCTGGGTATTGACATCCCTGGACTTGGTTATGGAGCCGGAGGCAGAGTCCCCTTCTGTAATGAACAGGGTACTTTCCAAGCGACGGTCATTTTTCATATCCCCAAGGTGGATGCGGCAATCCCTTAGTTTCTTATTGTGCAGGCTGGCTTTTTTGGCACTTTCCCTAGCCAGTTTGCGGATCCCAGATAGTTCCTTGCGTTCCCGCTCTGCCTGCATAATCTTCCGCTGAATCTTTTCCGCGGTTTCCGGGTTCTTGTGGAGGTAGTTGTCCAGCTGTTTCCCGATAAATTCATTGATATAGGTCCGGACGGTCGGTAAATTCCCTCCCATATCCGTGGATCCCAATTTGGTTTTGGTCTGACTTTCGAAAACCGGCTCCATTACCTTGATGGCAATGGCAGAGATGATGGATTTCCTGATATCGGAAGGTTCGTAATTCTTCCCGTAGAAGTCGCGGATGGTCTTCACCAATGCCTCCCGGAAGGCTGCCTGGTGTGTCCCACCCTGGGTGGTATGTTGCCCGTTGACAAAGGAATGGTATTCCTCACTGTATTGTGTCTTGCTGTGGGTGAGTGCCACTTCAATGTCCTCCCCTTTCAGATGGATTATCGGGTATAGCAGATCGTCCAGGCTGTTGTTGTCCTCCAATAAGTCTCTTAGCCCGTTTTCGGAATGGAATTTTTCCCCGTTGAAATCAATTGTCAGGCCTGGGTTGAGGTATACATAATTTTTTAGCATGCGTTCCACATACTCGTTCCTGTATTTGTACTTTTTAAAGATGGCCTCATCCGGAATAAATGATATTTTGGTTCCTTTCCGCTTCGAAGTGTCCTGTGGCCCCTCTTCCCTGACCAGGATACCCTGTGAAAACTCGGCCATTTTAAGTTTGTCATCCCGGGATGATTCAACTTGAAAATACGAGGAAAGGGCATTTACTGCTTTGGTCCCGACCCCGTTAAGTCCAACCGATTTTTTAAAGGCCCGCGTATCATATTTACCACCCGTATTCATTTTTGATACCACGTCCACTACTTTACCCAGGGGGATCCCCCTGCCAAAATCCCGGACGACCACTGTATTTTCCTTGATCCGGATCTCAATGGTTTTCCCCGCCCCCATGACAAATTCATCAATACAATTGTCAATGGTCTCTTTCAACAATATGTAAATTCCATCATCTGCGGAAGAGCCGTCCCCCAGTTTCCCAATGTACATGCCGGGGCGCAGTCGGATATGCTCTTTCCAGTCGAGCGATCGAATATTGTCCTCCGTATATTGTGATACTGCCATAAGTAAGGGGTTTACCCCCGCTAATATAGAATTTCAGGGCAGAAATCAAAATCTGCCCCTTAGAAAGTAATTAACAATGCGGTTACCCCATTGTTGATACCACCCTTGTCAGGTACTTATACAGGAGTCACGGATTTGCAGGGGCTGATTGCTTTCAGGGAGCCGAAGGGCAGAAGCGAATCCTGGGCTCAGACATTAAATCTGAAGTGCATCACATCCCCGTCCTTTACTACATATTCCTTGCCTTCCACCCGCATTTTGCCAGCTTCCTTGACCTTGACCTCACTGCCATATGCCACATAATCCTCGTAGGCTATGACTTCGGCCCGGATAAACCCCTTTTCGAAATCTGTATGGATGACGCCGGCTGATTGGGGTGCGGTTGCGCCCACCGGGATGGTCCATGCCCGAACCTCTTTTATGCCAGCTGTAAAATAGGTCTGTAAATTCAAAAGGGAATAGGCTGCGCGGATCAATTTGGAAGAACCTGGTTCTATCAGCCCCAGATCTTCCAAAAAAAGTTGCCGTTCCTCGTACGTATCCAGCTCTGTGATATCAGCTTCAGTTCCTACCGCCAATACCAGCACTTCAGCTTTCTCACTGGATACGGCATTTTTTACCTTCTCAACATACGCATTGCCTGATACTGCCGCACCCTCGTCAACATTGCAGACATAGAGCACGGGCTTATCCGTTATCAATTGGAGGGGTTTCACAAATTCCTTCCTTTCTTCCTTCGGGATGTTTAATGCCCGGATTGAGGTACCGGCTTCCAGGCCGGATTTCAATTGGAGTAATACGGCTTCTTCTTTTTGGGCCTCTTTGTTGCCGGTTTTGGCTGCGCGTTTCACCTTTTCCAGCTTTTTCTCAACTGTTTCAAGATCTTTCAACTGCAGTTCCATATCAACTGTTTCCTTGTCCCGTAAAGGGTCAATTGAACCATCGACATGGACAATATTATCATTATCAAAGCAGCGCAGGACATGTAATATGGCATCCGTCTCCCGGATATTTCCCAGAAACTGGTTGCCCAGTCCTTCTCCCTGGCTGGCACCTTTTACAAGACCGGCTATATCCACTATATCTACCGTAGCCGGTAATACCCTTTCAGGATGCACCAGTTCTTCCAGCTTCTGAAGGCGCGGATCGGGCACATTGACAACCCCAATATTGGGCTCTATCGTACAAAACGGGAAATTGGCACTCTGTGCCTTGGCATTCGACAAACAATTGAATAGGGTGGATTTACCCACATTTGGCAACCCGACAATACCTGCTTTCATACTATGTTATAATAAGGGTGCAAATATAGGCCTTACAAGGCTATCAGTCCTAGTCCATTTTATTCAATAGCCCACGACCGATCTTCATTCCCTTTGTAATATGGGCACAAACAGCCTATCAGCGCAGGGGTCTGGCATACATTATTCCCACAGCTACAGGTATTAACAAAAAAATAACAAGTAAAAAAAATATATTATATTTACTGGACCCAAACCTTTTCTTGCAATGCGATTTACAAAGTATCAACAAATGGAATGCTATGGTAAAAGGCTTTTGAAACGTGGGCTCCTTAAACTGCAACCAGCCACTATTTCCTCCTGCCCATAACCAGAAATATTCCCTAATCAGTAAGAACATTTCATAAAGCCTGTGATCAGTATTTCAATTTGTAAAGCCCCAGCGATTTTACCCAGTCACCTGAAATTGATTCGTCAACTTTTTTCAATGCAAAGTGACACTGCAATTTCGGTAAAACTGGCTACACGGGGGATTTGCCATAACAAGGTCCAGGCCTGGTATGTTCCTATGGCAATATGGTCTGGATTCAAGTATACTTATTACCTTTTTTATGATAAATAATTAAACTCTCATAAACTCAATTAAAAATCAGTAAATCAGAACATTATGAAAAAAAAACTACTCATTCAATCATTGTTCTCATTCCTGCTCCTTTTTGGAATGATGCCCATCAGGGCCGGATCCCTGTCACCCCTTTTAAATCATGAAATAGTTCAGAATACCGTGACCGGGAATATAACGGATCAGGATGGAGCGCCCCTTGCCGGGGTCAACATCGTGGAAAAAGGCACCAGCAATGGTACTACTACCGATTTTGATGGTAATTATACCATTGCTGTAAGTGACGATGCAACCCTGGTATTCAGCTATATCGGGTTTACAACCAGGGAAGAAAATGTAAACGGAAGGACCAGCATTAATGTAATACTGTCTGAAGGGGTACAATTGGAGGAATTCATTGTGGTAGGAACCCGTACTGCTCCCCGCAGCAATGCAGACACCCCGCTCCCGGTGGATGTTTTGTCTGTCAAAGATCTGACATCCACGGGCCAGATGACTTTTGATAAATCATTGCAATACAGGATCCCATCTTTTAATACGGTGCAAACCCCGGTAAATGATGCGACCTCTTTATTGGATCCTTATGAAATCCGGAACATGGGCCCAAGCCGGACGCTTATACTGATCAATGGAAAGCGGAAAAACCTAAGTGCCCTGTTATATACCCAAACCTCCCCGGGTAGAGGAGAAACCGGGGCGGATATCTCTGCCATACCCACAGATGCCATCAAGCGGGTTGAGATCCTCCGGGATGGAGCATCCGCACAATATGGTTCCGATGCGATCGCAGGGGTAATGAATATTATACTGAAGGATGCTGTTGATGAAGGTTCAGCAACCTTACGATCAGGTATAACTTCAGAGGGAGACGGAGAAATGGTTGGCATTAGCCTGAATAACGGAACCTCTATAGGTACGGACCAGGGTTTTGTGAATTATACGGTTGACCTATCCAAGGTAAGCCTCGCCAACAGGCCAGGCACCGTTAACGCCGCAGGGGAAGCGACCGATTTTGGGGCCGATATTGCTGTAGTACAGGAATTCCTGTCCCGCCAACCGGATGCCGGCAACATCAATGGTTCGCCCGAAACGGCCGCCGCAAAATTTTTGGTTAATGCAGGTTTTGAACTGTCTCCCGGGACACAACTCTACGCAAACGCAGCATATGTTTACAAAAAAGTAAATAGTTTTGCCAATTACAGGACGCCTTATTGGAGGACGATTACGGACTTCCCCTACCTGTCCGATTTTTTCCCTGCCCCAGGTACACCCAACAACTATGATGGCTATGTCCCTACCTTTGAAGGGGACCTGAGTGATTACAATGGAACGGTAGGATTCAAATCGAATAAGAACGACTGGAATTATGACGTCAGTTTTACCACCGGCGGTAATACCCAGACCTATAAGGTAAATAACACTCACAACCGAAATTTTGTGTATTCGCCCTCCACTTTTATCGATGCTAATGACAATGGGGTCGTAGATCCGGGCGAGATTACTGAGGGATCCCTCCTGTACCGGGAAAACAGCCCGATCAGTTTTGACCCGGGCGGGACAAAATTCAACCATAATGTCGGGAACATCGATATCTCAAGGGTCCTTTCTGATAAGATCAGTATTGGATTCGGGGCCGAATTCAGGACGGAGGTCTTCGAAGTAATTGAAGGTGGCCTCGCTTCCTATGATGGTGGGGGTGCAGATTCATTTGCGGGCAACCAGCCACAGAATTCAGGTAAATTCAGCCGGTATAACCTGGGGGGTTATTTTGACCTCGCTTTCGATATTACAGAAGACTTTTTACTGAATGGGACTGTCCGTACAGAGAATTACTCTGATTTTGGAAATGCCTTTGTTTGGAAGATCAGTTCCCGGTATAAATTTGCCGAGGATAAGGTTATTTTAAGAGGATCGGTTTCTACCGGCTTCAGGGCCCCTACCCTGCACCAGATCTACACCCAAAAAGCGCAATATAGCTTTGTCCCCGGACAGGGAATCCAGGTGGGGGGACTGGTAAACAATGTTTCCCCACAGGCGAGGTTACTTGGATTACCTGCTCTGGATGCAGAAAACTCTACCAACTTCACCGTAGGGATTGGATCCAATATCAATTCGGACTTCAATGTCACCGTGGATTATTACCATATTGCTGTAGAGGACCGGATCGTATTGGGCTCTGAAGTTGCCCCACCAAGCGGGCCTGCTTTCGAAGGATTGTCTGACCTTAGCTTTTTCGCAAATGCCATTGACACAAAAACCTCAGGGATCGATGTGGTGGCCAATTACCGGAACATAGCTATTGGAACCGGATCGCTGAATGTTAACCTTGCCGGAAACTATACTCTTCAGAATGAGCGTGATGGCCCTGTTAAGAATCCTGCCTTCCTGGCCGGCACCGGTCAATCTGTGGTTACTGCAACTCAGGAGGCCTTGTTTTTCACATCCAGGCCAGAAACAAAATGGATACTGGGAGGCTTTTACGATATAGGCAAATTCGGTTTTTCACTGAACAACACTTACTTTGGCATGACAACCTATAAACAATCAGGGATGGATGATAACCTGAGGACTGAATTTAAACCGAAAATAGTGACGGACCTTGGCGTCAACTTTAACGCAACGGAAAAGTTCACCATTGCAATCAATATCAACAACCTGTTGAATGTATTACCGGAATGGGAATTTGTCGCCGAAAATGCAGCAGGACAAGCGATCATCAATGATACGTCCACAAACGCGCTGGGCATAACCCCCATTCAAAATCAATCAAACCTCATTACCTTTAACCAGCGTTATTCCCAGATGACATATGACGGCTTCCATTTCAGCCAGTTAGGTACGATGTTCAATTTATCGCTCAATTACCGGTTTTAAGAACCTCACCTCAGTACGATTTCAGAAAGCTGCCTATCTTTAGGCAGCTTTTTTATTCTGATACTAATGAAAAAAATAAGGCTTCAGGGAATTCCTTACGATGCAAAGTCCTCCTATTTAAAAGGGGCATCGCTTGCACCACCCCTGATCAGGGAGGCATTGAAAAGCCCATCTGCTAATTTTTTTGCTGAGAACGGATTGGAGATTAAACCTGAAACCTTTGAGGATAGCGGGGACCACCCTGTTCAGGATTATTTTTGCATTGAACACATCACCCGCTCAAACCTTATCAAAGACACGCCCCTGTTAACCCTTGGTGGGGACCATTCCATAACCTATCCTATCATTAAGGCCTTCTTTGCGGTTTACGGGCCATTGGATATCCTCCATATTGATGCCCATGCCGACCTGTACGACGAATATGATGGGGACCCATATTCCCACGCCTGCCCATTTGCCCGGATCATGGAAGAAGGCATGGCAGCCAGCCTGACACAAGTTGGTATCCGCACCTTCAATACCCACCAACGGGAACAAGTCGCGCGATTTAGGGTGAAAACCATTGAAATGAAAGATTTTAATGCCCGTACCTTGCCCGAATTCGCCGGGCCACTCTATGTGTCTTTGGATATAGACGCCCTGGACCCTGCTTTTGCTCCGGGTGTATCACATCATGAACCCGGGGGCCTTACAACCCGGGAGCTACTTACCATCTTACAAAGGATCAACGTTGCGCCGGTGGGAGCAGATATAGTGGAGTTTAACCCAACAAGGGATCGCGACAGTGTCACCGCTATGGTTTGTGCCAAATTCCTTCGGGAAATTACATCTAAAATGCTATGAAGTAAAGGGATTTCTGTTATTCCGGGTGCATAAAGCGTTGCTTCGCCAAAAGGGTCTCTTCGGACTCCACATGGTCCTCATCCGGCACACAGCAGTCCACAGGACAAACAGCGGCACATTGCGGTTCTTCATGGAAGCCCATGCACTCAGTACATTTATCAGGGGAAATGTAATAGATCTCATCGCTTATTGGCTCCTGAACGGCATCAGCATCAACAGCCTTGCCACTGGGCAATACCACCTCACCGGAAAGGGAAGTGCCATCGCTATACCGCCATTCGTCTGCCCCCTCATATATCGCCGTATTGGGACATTCCGGTTCGCAAGCCCCGCAATTTATACATTCATCCGTTATTATTATAGCCATAATTTTCTCTTTCCATTACTGCTGAAAATCTTTCAGCATCCGTACTTTTGTGCAAAGGTATATGCTATTAAAATCCTGTACAAATATAATGACCGACCAACAGCAGAGATTACAAGCTTTTGTTAAACTTGGGGATTTCTTCAGTCAATATTGTGAATATGCCAACAATAGGGCGCTCAAATTAGCTGATAGGGATCCCAATCTGCTTCAGCTCGATGAAAATATTGAACTGGCAGGCAATAAGAATGGTTGGTTTACAAGGGAAAATATAGAATTCAGTCTGAAAACCTGGAGTACCCTATTGACAGCAGAGAATCTGGAAAAATGGCTGATGCCCTATGACCTCCAAAAAAACACTCCTAAAAAGGTAGCCATTATCATGGCCGGAAATATCCCGTTGGTTGGTTTCCACGATTTTTTGTGCACCCTTATTACCGGCAACCGGGCAATGGTAAAATTGTCTTCCAATGATTCCATACTCCTTCCATTCATAGCAAATTACCTAAGCCAGGCCGCACCATGCCTGAAGGCTTCGTTCAGCTTCCCGGAAGGCCGTCTGGATGGATTTGATGCCGTAATTGCGACCGGCAGCAACAATACCACGCGCTATTTTGAGTACTATTTTGGTCATAAGCCACATATAATCCGTAAAAACAGGGTTTCCATTGCCATCCTTACAGACGGCCAATCACCTGAAACCCTCCGGGCTCTTGGGGATGATATCTTCCGCTATTACGGTCTGGGTTGCCGGAGCGTATCTAAATTATTTGTCCCGGAAGGCTATGATTTTGATGCCTTTTTTAATGCGGTTTACCCCTATCATTCTATAATGGACCATCAGAAATACATTAATAATTATGATTACAATAAGGCGGTCTATCTGATGAGTGAATTCAAAATCCTTGATAATGGTTTTTTGATGCTGAAAGAAGATGCAAATTACGGATCCCCTATCGCCACTTTGTTCTATGAATATTACAAATCCCCGGAGGATCTGCTGGAAAGAATAAATGCGGACAGGGATCAATTGCAATGTGTTGTTGCGCAGGGGCTGTTGCCGGGAGAGATTCCTTTTGGGGAAACCCAGATCCCGGGCCTGCAGGAGTATGCTGATGGCATGGATACAATTGAATTTCTATTGCAGGCACAATAATCCTGCTTTGTAGATTTATGTCCCTTTCAGGAACCTGAACCCGGCAGATTGGTAAACATCGGATTACATGCTACCGGCAACGGATATCCTACCTCATAATTATTCAGTTTCCCGCCACAATTCTCAGCATAATTTATGACCTTTGGAACTTAATTTTTTATAACCTGTCACACTGCATCGGAAAGTATGTCTGATGATATCGTTAAACACACCAATATGAAGAAACATAATTTTAGTGCAGGTCCCTGTATATTGCCTCAGGAAGTAATGCTGAAGGCCTCGGAGGCTGTAATGGAGTTGGATGGCACAAGCCTTTCCCTGATAGAAATTTCGCACAGGAGCAAGGAATTCGTTGCTATCATGGAAAATGCCCGTTCCCTGGCATTAGAGCTGTTGGGACTTGAAGGCAGGGGTTACCAGGCACTGTTCCTCCAGGGAGGTGCCAGCCTCCAGTTCCTGATGGTGGCCTATAACCTTCTGGAAAACAAGGCGGGTTATATCAATACCGGAACCTGGAGCAGTAACGCCATAAAGGAGGCCAGGCTATTTGGGGATATCACAGAGGTGGCCTCCTCGAAGGATAAAGATTTCAGGTATATTCCAAAGAATTACAGCATCCCGAATGACCTGGACTATCTGCACATAACATCTAATAATACCATCTTTGGCACCCAGATAAAAGCCTTCCCTGCAACTGACAGGCCTCTGGTTTGCGATATGAGCTCGGATATATTCTCCAGGCAACTCGATTTCTCCCAATTTGACCTGATCTATGCCGGGGCACAGAAAAATATGGGTCCCGCTGGCACTACCCTCATCGTGGTAAAGGAGGATATCCTGGGGAAAGTGTCCCGTAAAATTCCCTCCATGCTCAACTATACTGTTCATATTGCCAAAGAAAGCATGTTCAACACTCCTGCTGTTTTTCCGGTATATGTTTGCATGCTAACGCTGGAGTGGTTGAAAGCTTTAGGTGGTATACCCGTGATTGAAGAAGAGAATGAGAAAAAGGCAAGCCTAATCTATTCTGAGGTTGATCTCAATCCGCTCTTCAAAGGCTATACCGAGAAGGAGGACCGTTCCAATATGAATGCCACCTTTAACCTTACGGATGAAAGTTATAAGGACACCTTTGACACCATGTGCCGGGAAGCAGGGATCGTTGGTATCAACGGACACCGGTCTGTTGGAGGCTACCGGGCATCCATGTACAATGCATTGCCTTTGGAAAGTGTGGGCGTATTAGTGGATGTTATGAGTGATTTGGAGCGAAAAGGTTAAGGAATGGCGTTGCGCATATGAAGTAACGATACTTCCTTCCATCATAAATTAAAACCAGGAACCATATGAAGATACTTGCGAATGACGGGATCTCCCAGAGTGGCATCACCACCCTGGAAAAAGCCGGATTTGAAGTAATGACCACGAGGGTTGCCCCGGAACAGCTTATCGATTTCATTAATACGCAGGGAATAGACGCATTGCTGGTGCGCAGCGCCACACAGGTCCGTAAAGAATTGATAGATCGTTGCCCGGGGCTAAAGCTCATAGGACGTGGTGGAGTGGGCATGGATAATATTGATGTGGCCTATGCCACAGCCAAAGGAATGCATGTGATCAACACCCCGGCAGCTTCCTCCGTCTCCGTTGCGGAACTGGTGTTCGCACATTTGTATGGCGGTGTCCGCCATCTCTATGATGCCAACCGGATTATGCCGCTGGAAGGTGATACCCGATTCACCCAACTTAAGAAAAACTATTCCGGGGGAATAGAATTACGAGGCAAAACCCTTGGGGTGATTGGTTTCGGGAAGATCGGGAAGGCAACAGCGAGGATAGCACTTGGTATCGGGATGAACGTCCTGTACTGTGACCCGGATATTTCAGAAACCACCCTAAGCCTTCCTTTTTTTGATGGCAGGGAAATTACCTTCGAATTGAAAAGCACCTCTAAAGAAGCGTTGTTGAAGGCTTCTGATTTTATTACATTACATGTTCCTGCACAGAGCTCTTATGTAATTGGGAAAAAGGAATTTGATAAGATGAAAAAAGGTGTAGGGATCATCAACGCCTCAAGGGGCGGGGTAATGGATGAAATTGCCCTGATCGATGCCATTGAATCCGGAATGGTGTCATTTGCCGGCCTGGATGTTTTTGAATCCGAGCCTTCACCGGAGATCCGGATCCTGATGCACCCCAACCTATCCTTATCCCCGCATATTGGAGCGGCCACCAGGGAAGCCCAGGATAGAATCGGGGTGGAACTGGCACAGCAGGTTATCAGCCTGCTTCTATAGTGAATTAAAACCCGGGTAACTATCGGAATAATACCAATAGAATTTCGTACATTTCATTATAAACATTTAAATAAAATAGCCATGTCTGGATTAAGAGAACTTTTGGATAGCCCAATGGGGAAACAGCTAGTAATCGGGGTAGCTGGACAAACCGGGCAACCTGTGAATAAAACTGCCGATGTATTGAGCATGGCCCTGCCATTGTTGCTGGGTGCCATGAAAAAGAATGTATCCAAACCCGGCGGTGCCGACGGTTTGATGAACGCCCTTTCATCCAAACATGACGGGACCATACTGGACAATCTTGGAGGCCTTTTTGGAGGCGGGGTGAATAAGGAGGTTATTGATGACGGACAGGGAATCCTTGGCCATGTCCTGGGTACAAAACAGCACTCTGTGGAGCAGGCCTTAAGTCAACAATCAGGTCTGGATACCGGGAGCATTGCCCAGATCCTGAAGATAGCTGCCCCTATTCTCATGGGGTTCCTGGCCAAACAGAAATCGCAGAATAATGTCAAGGATGCCAATGGCCTTAACACTTTGTTGGGAAGTATGCTGGGAGGGCAGCCACGCCAGAATCAGAGCCTCATCGAATCCTTGCTGGATTCTGACGGGGATGGCAGCGTATTGGACGATGTTGCCGATATGGTCATCGGTACAGGAACCAAGAAGAAAGGCGGCCTGGGCGGAATCCTGGGAGGTCTTTTTCGAAAATAAGCATAACCCGGGTACAGGGAATGTAATTTAACAATGCCATTTGCAACCGCAAATGGTTTTTTGTATCTTATAACATATGAAAAGGCTTCTTAAAATGCCCAAAATCAATGTATATAAATCTTTATTATTGGTTTTGGCGGCCGGTATTATTGAAAGCTGTTCGATTACCGACAAGACCCCAATGGTCTCTGATGCGGAAAAGGAGGCTTTTAAGCAGCAGGATGGTGATACAGTTGCCATTGAAAACCCAAAACTGGAATACGAGATCATCATAATTGAACCGGGATTTTATTTCTGGTTGCAGAGTATTGCCAAGCCCGAAGGATATTATTCCCAGTCGTTCCTTGAATCCCGCAACGAGATCTATGTGATCAATTGGAACCAAAGGGTTTTGCTGCCCCTCCAATATGATCCGAACCTGTACGAAATGCAGATCAACTATGATCCACAATTAGATTATGGATATGAAGTCAATTATCAGCTCTATAACTATTTTATCTACTTTCAAAGAAAATATAAACAGCAGTTGGGGCCTTTTGTCCCGAGGATTTAATTGAATATCTTCGCAGCCGATAACTTCCTCATATGGATTCATTAAAAAAGCGTTGGGGGATCAGTTCCGGTTTCCAACTGCTCCTGATTTTAATTGTTTTCGCCCTTACAGGCTCTGCCGCGGTATATGTAGCAAAACCCTTACTGGAATTCCTTGGCCTCCAGCGCGGCAATTTTACGGAAGACTGGTGGAGTGGCTGGCTTTACTGGACCTTGCGCATCCTGGTTATATTCCCCATTTATCAGGTCCTGCTTGTTTTTTTTGGATTTCTTTTCGGACAATTTAAATTTTTCTGGAATATTGAAAAAAAAATGCTGTCCAGGCTGGGTATGGGCTTCCTCCTGAATAAATTATAATTTTTTTAACAGGCTTCCTTGGCCATATTAAAGTAATTTGTGATGTGAAAACCATTACCCACATCCCCGGGATTGTTCTGAAATCTGAGAACGATTTATCTTCACCTCCAAACCGGTATACCCTTTAGAATTATGCGATTGAAATCCCTGATAGTACTTTTAATTGCCCTTCCTGCTTTTTATGGGGCTGCACAAAATTCAATTTCCGGAACCATTACGGTGGCAGATGGGATCCAACCTTTACAGGATGTTTCCATCTACCTGCCCCAATTGGAAAAAGGAGCTATATCTGATAGCACAGGGAAGTACACCATTACCAACCTGCCACTGGGATCGTATAAAATCGTAGCCTCCTTCATCGGTTTCCAGACATTTTCCAGGACCATCCTAATGAAGCCCGGGGCCAATAGCCTCGACGTTATGATGGCCCCCAGCGCTATTGAAATGCAGGAAGTGATTGTTTCAACCCCCTTCCATAAATTACAGCGGGAAAATGTAATGAAGGTAGAACATGCCAAAATCACCGACCTGAAGGCCAAAGGGGCACTGACTCTTGCTGAAGGCATTACAAACATTCCCGGGGTGGCCAGCGTCTCCACAGGGATGGGCATTGGGAAACCGGTGATCAGGGGGCTCAGCAGCAACCGCGTCCTGGTCTATGCGCAGGGCATCCGCCTGGAGAACCAGCAATTCGGTGATGAACATGGGCTGGGAATCAACGATGCCGGGATTGAAAGCGTGGAAGTAATCAAGGGCCCTGCATCCCTCCTCTATGGATCCGATGCCATGGGAGGCGTGTTGTACCTGAATCCGGAAAAGTTTGGCCCGAACAAATCTGCAATTGGTGACGTAAACCTGGATTACTTCTCGAATACGAGCGGTTTTGGCGGAAATGCCGGGGTGAAGACCTCCGGGGAACACCTCAGGTTCCTTATACGGAGCGCCTGGGCATCCCATGCCGATTATGAGACGGGAGATGACCTGAAGGTAACCAATTCACGGTTCAGGGAGTTCGATCTCAAAACAGGGCTGGCCTACCAAAATACCATCTTCAAGACAGAACTCCGGTACAACTTCTCGAATTCGCTGATTGGAATCCCGGAAGAGATGGGGGCGCAGACCAACGATCGTACCCCTGACCTGCCCTATCAGGAGCTCAGCAACCATATCCTGAGTTCCAATACCGACCTGTTTTTTGAAAATTCGAGCCTGAAAGTTACACTGGGGTATATTTTCAATGACCGGCAGGAGTTTGGGCTTTCCGAAGAGGCCGGGCAGCCGGGCCTTGCTACCGCACTGCTCGATATGAACCTGTCAACCCTGAGTTACAATGTACAATACCACCTGCCGAAAGGAAAACTGCTGGAGACAATTGTCGGGGTACAGGGAATGCGACAAACCAATAAAAACTTCGGGGAGGAAGTATTAATCCCTGATGCCCTTACCAATGATGCCGGGATCCTGGCCACCTCCCACCTGCATTTTGACAAAAGCGATATACAATTCGGACTGCGATTAGACCACCGTAAAATCACCGGAGAATCCTATGGCAATTTTGGGGATAGTGGGTACATAGCAGCATTAGACAGGGCCTTCAATAGTGTCAATGCCGCAGCCGGCTATCGGGTGGATTTCCTCAAGACCTTCATTGGGCGGGTAAACCTGGCATCAGGATTCCGGGCACCCAGCCTGGCGGAGCTCACCTCCAACGGGGTGCATGAAGGGACCAATCGCTATGAAATAGGCAACGGTGAACTTCGGAATGAAAAAAACCTGCAAACCGATATTGCCCTGGAATACAATAATGAACATGTCGAATTTTATATCAACGGGTTTTATAACCCTATAAAAGACTATATATTTTTGCAACCCACCGGGGAAATGGTTGAAAACGACCCGGTTTTCAGGTACAACCAGCAGAATGCAAAATTGTATGGGGGGGAAATCGGCCTGCACCTCCATCCCCACCCCCTCGACTGGCTTCACCTGGAAAGCAGCTTTGAAACGGTAAGAGGGCAACTTAGCAACAAGTCGGCATTACCACTCATTCCGGCGAACAGCCTTCGGAACAGTTTGAGGATTGAATTCAAGAATTCCAAAGGGATTATAAACAAAGGTTATGCCTTTGCAACACTGAAGTCCTTTTTCCGGCAAGACAGGGTTAGTGATTTTGAGACCCCTACCGGGAGTTATAGCCTGGTAGACCTGGGGTACGGGAATACAATTGCACTATTCAGGAAAGAGTGTGCCATCCGGATAACTGCCAATAACATTTTAAACAAAAGGTATATTTCGCATCTATCCAGGCTAAAGGCAGATGGCCACCACAATATGGGCAGAAATATAAGCCTGGGCCTAAGCGTCGGCCTCTGATGTGGGGGTCAGCTCAGCGGAAGTTTTTCTTTTTCCGAACCCATACAGGAATTGCCCCTGGAAATTTTTTGGTATTTCTTCATCCCCTGCAAACCCCAGGGGAATGGTCCCACTCTCTTCAGGAATATAATTCGTTCTGAAAATATAATCCCACAGGCTAAGGCTGATCCCGAAATTAACACCATATTTTCCTTCCGGGAGCACATAGGAATGGTGGTACAGATGCATTACCGGGTTATTGAACAAATACTTTAATGGTCCCCATGTAAGTTTCACGTTAGCATGATTTAAATGTCCAATTGATATAGCTACGAAATGCACTATAAAAGCCTGTTGTGGTTCAAAGCTGCCCAGCAGCATTATCCCTAGTGTTTTCAAGGGTTTATACAAAATATTTTCCATCCAGTGATACCGGAAATGCGCCGCAAACCCCATTTCCTTCACACTGTGATGTATTTTGTGGAACCGCCATAAGAAGGGGTATTTATGTAACAGGATATGGGTGTACCATTGAAAAAAATCGAGCAGAATAAAAAATAAGACCAGCTGCAGTCCCATGGACATAGTGGACAGGTCTAAAACGGCCAGGCTCCGGGAAGCAATACCTATGTAACTGAAAAATACCTCCAGCAATTTGTAGAATCCACTGATGGTAATGGAAAATATAAAAAAATTGAAGAAAATATAGAACGCGTCCAGCCAGAAATCCTTTCTGAAAACAGCCTGGTTTTTGCGCCATGGAAAGAAGATTTCCATTCCCCAAACCAACAGGGAGATCAGGATAAGGCCCCAGAAATAATTGGTATACCAGGGAACATCAAATATAATAGACCTCCACGTCCAGTTGACATTGGCGGCAAAAGCATCGGTAAAGGCTCTGATATACTCATTCATTACAGTGCTGTTCGCAATAAGGTATTTATTAGTCGCTATCCCAGCTGTAAAATTACGCAAATCTGCCCTTTATACCCCGGACCATAAAAAAACACCACTGGAAGCCAATGGTGTTCTAAATATGAAACAGGAATTTTACGCCTTTATAAACAGGCTTGCAATAGCGAGCACATCTTCTTTTAACAAAGGCTCATCATACGCTTCTGTAGCTGAATTAGCACTGAAAGGTGTTCCGTCCCCTAAAGTGGTGACGTCCACGCCTCCCTGAAGTACATTTTCTTCCCCATTGTACACAGCCTGTGTTGCTTCGGGCATCCCCTCACCTCTC
>JBGTLT010000083.1:0-18897 GCA_041743975.1 Zeaxanthinibacter sp. | reverse complement strand
TTATCTATGCTCTATCCCTCCCCCTCCCAGGGGGAGGTGGCTTTTCCATAGGAGAAACCGGAGGGGGCCCGGGAGAAGCCGGAGGGGGCCCAGGAGAAACCGGAGGGGGCCCGGGAGAAGCCGGAGGGGGCCGTCCGTCTTTTTACTATATTTACGAAAAATAAAAACCATGCTTAAATTAGGAATTGCCCTTTTATCCTTCCTCATTTCAATGCTTGCCATCTCACAGGAAAATCCCGTAAAAGCCCTGGTGGGCGGCACCCTCATAGACGGATTCGGATCTGTCCCCATACTCAACAGCGTTATCCTGATCGAAGGGGACAAGATTAAAGAAGTCGGTACTGTCGGCACTATTACCATACCCCAAAATGCGGAGATTATTTCTACGGAAGGCATGACGGTACTGCCCGGTTTATGGGATATGCACGTCCATACCATGATAAACGGCCATTCGGATTACACCTATTGGGATAAAACATACCTCCCGCTCCTGAAAGATGTTATTATGCCTGCCTCCGCGCATCAGTTACTGATGGCCGGGGTTACCAGTGCGCGGGATCTCGGGGCACCCCTCGAGGCCAGTATTGCCGTGCGGGATGCAATCAACAATGGGGAAATACCCGGCGCTACCCTCTATGTGTCCGGCCCCTTTATTCAACATAAACCCTATCCTAATACGGAAGCCTTCCGCTGGGGAGTGGACAGCCCCGATGACGGACGACGGAAAATAAAAATGCTCGCAGATGCCGGTGTTGATGTGATCAAATTGATTGACCAGGACGAGATGACCCTGGAAGAAGTGAAAGCAATCGTTGAGGAAGCCCATAAAAATAATTTAAAGGTTGTCGCGCACAGCCACAGGCCTGAAGAGATCCGGAGGGGATTGCAGGCGGGAGTTGATTGTTTTGAGCATACCGGGCTTTCTTCCGCACCCCGTTATCCCGATGACGTTATGGAATTGATCAGGGAGAGAACGGCACAAATGAACAAAGGCCCCCTATTCTGGTGCCCCACCGTTGAAGGTTTATACAACTATGAATATTTGCGTGACAATCCGGAAAAACTGGACAATACCTCCTGGCACCTTGGACTGCCGGACAGTATTATCACCGATATCAAAAATAGTATTAACCATCCTGACCGGCTGCCTTATTTTCAACTGACCCCATCCCGAAAGCCTACACTGGAGGTAAAAATCAAACAATTGTTGGATGCAGGTGTAGTCCTGCTCGTTGGCACTGACAGTGGTATCCCGATGAAATTTCATAGCCAGTCCACCTGGAATGAACTGGATGTCTGGGTAAATGAATTTGGTATAGACCCTATGTATGCCATCCGGGCAGCTACCTACTGGCCCGCCCTCTGGATGGGTGTGGCAGATGAAGTAGGCACCATTACCCCGGGGATGTACGCTGATATCATTGCGGTTGACGGAGATGTCCTCCGATATATCAGCCTCCTCCAGGATGTGGACCTCGTTATCAAACACGGAATCCGTTATAAATAAGGAAATGAACCGAGACTACCCTGCTGAGGAAAAACTCCATGCCTATTCGCATGGCGCGGGTACCCTCCTGGCCATCTTAGGTTTTTTTCTGTTATTGCAGAAAAGTGGCAGGGAACCCCTGATAAACACAGTAGCCCTGTCTGTTTACGGTACCACCCTGGTGTTGCTTTTTTGTACATCCACCTTATACCACATGGTAAACAGGGAAACCTTAAAAGAAAGGTTGCGCATCCTCGACCATATTGCCATCTATTTCCTGATTGCCGGGACGTACACCCCTGTAACACTGATCACCCTGGAGGATGCCAACGGTTGGCTGATTTTTTACATCGTTTGGGGGATAGCGCTCCTGGGAACACTCTTAAAATTATTTTTCACCGGGCGGTTTGAAATCCTTTCCCTGTCACTTTATTTATTGATGGGATGGCTGATCGTTTTTGACCTTCAGGCACTAACAGAAAGGTCTACATTGGCCGGATTACTGTTACTGGCGGCCGGGGGGGCATTTTATACCATCGGTATTCTGTTCTATGTTTTCAGGAAAATTCCCTATAACCACCTGATATGGCATATTTTTGTGCTGGGGGGTGCTGTCTGCCATTGGTTTTATATCTACATAGAAATCGTATAAAAGCCGCAGCCGTGTCATCCGATCATTCGTCCAGTATATCCCTGTAGGTTAAAAAAAACGTTTCCAGCAACGCCATTTTTTCTTTAAAGAACACCATTGTCCGCTGCCAGGTACTTTTGTCATGTATGGAAACCTGATCCAATGAGACATAGATGCGTGCGATTTCCTTGCCATTTTCCAAAAAATATGCGGGATCATAGATGGCACCGGGGAGGTACTCAGATCTAAGGATTGCCTTCAAAGCCAATAATGAATTCCATAAATTTTCCTTCCGATCACTATCCCGGATATCCAGGTCCATACTCACAATGGCTACCTTGGTATCAAAACTGAATTTTAATGCCAACCCTTTACTATTTGTTTGATATAAAATCCATTTTACCGGAAAGGATATCCCAAAGGAGGTCCAGAATTCATGTCTGAGTTTTTTTGACGCTTCCCTGCTGAACATGCTATAATAAATATGCAACACATACACCTATTACAATAGCAGATAGTTTCCGGAGGGTAAACCTGTGCCCTTCTGAACTTTCAAAAAGTATAACTGTTGAAATATGCAGGAACACCCCGATCACCACTGCCGTGATGGGCCCGTAATAAGGCTGTATCCGGGTAAAATTACTGCCTATAAAATTTCCCAATGGCGTCATCAATGCAAATAACAGCATAAAAAGGCCTGTTTGCCAGATCTTTAAACCCGAATTCAGGAGGAAAATGCTCAGGATAATTGCTATAGGTACCTTATGTACAAGGATCCCATAAAGGATGGTATTGTGGCCGGCGATCGGAAATCCTTCTATAAAAGCATGGATGGAAAGGCTCAGTAACAATACCCATGGAAAATGACTGCTGGGGGTATCCAAATGTACATGGCCATGCTCTGCGCCTTTTGAAAAAAACTCAAGGAAAACCTGCAATAAAATGCCCGACATAATAAATACCCCCATAGTCCTGGGTTCTGCATTCAGGTAGACTGAAGGGATTAATTCAAAGAGGGTAAGTGAAAGTAAAAATGCACCTGAAAACGCCAGTAAAAGATGAAGGAACTCTTTTTTTTTGGGTTTGAAAATATAGACAAAGCCAAAACTCAGCAAAACGGCCAGGATAAGCAATAAATAAGTCATTCCGCTGTGACTAGACTATTATGGGGTAGAGAAATCATAAGGGCTAAATTTAGTGTATTTTTGTGGCATTCACAGAATAGAAAATGAATTCAAATTTTAAGATGGTCGCCAAAACCCTGGCAGGTTTTGAGCATCTGCTATCTTCCGAACTGCGGAAGCTGGGTGCAGGTTTTATAGAGGAAGGCGTTCGCAATGTTTCATTTGAAGGCGATACAGGTTTTATGTATAAGGCTAATCTTTGCCTTAGAACAGCTATAAAAATACTAAAGCCGATGCACTCGTTCCCTGTAAAGGACGAGGAAGACCTCTACAAGAAGATATTCGACATGGATTGGGCTGCCTATTTATCCCCGGACAACACCATTGCCATTGATAGTACCATCAATTCAGAAGCTTTTACACATTCCCTATATGTATCCCAAAAAGTAAAGGATGCCATCGCGGATAAATTCCGGGAAACGCATGGCCGCCGTCCGGATGTGGATATAAAATCCCCGGATATCCGACTTAATATTCATATACAGCACAACAAATGCAACGTTTCATTGGACAGCTCAGGCACATCTTTGCATCAGCGGGGATATAAGACGGCTACCAATATCGCACCGATCAATGAGGTACTTGCGGCCGGCCTCCTTTTGTTAAGCGGCTGGGATGGTCGATCAGATTTCCTGGATCCCATGTGCGGTAGTGGTACTATCCTGATAGAGGCAGCTATGATAGCATGCAATATCCCGGCTAATATTAACAGAAAGGAATTCGCATTCCAGAGATGGCCTGATTTCGATGAAGAATTGTTTGAGAAAATCAGGGAAGCCAGCCTTCATAAAACCCGGGAATTCCATTACAGCATCAAAGGCTTTGACAAAGCGCCGTCCGCTGTTGAGAAGGCCAAGGACAATATTGAAAATGCGGGCCTTTCAGAATACATTTCTGTTGAACAAAATGATTTTTTTAAATCAGAAAAAAACGGAGAAAACCCATTACACATGGTGTTTAATCCGCCATACGGGGAACGGCTTACTGTGGAAATGGAAACATTTTACAGCCAGATAGGGGATACCCTGAAAAAAAATTATGCGGGTACCCAGGCCTGGTTTATAACATCCAATCTGGAAGCCCTGAAGTATGTAGGCTTACGTACTTCCCGCAAAATCAAAGTATACAATAGTCAGCTTGAATCCCGTTTGGTGCAGTATATAATGTACGATGGCACTAAAAAAATGAAGCATAAGGGATAGGTGTACTTTTCATAAGTTTGCTCAGAAACATCTTTTCCAACAACTATCTGCCACTTTGTGCGACTCCTGCTCATGGATAGTATACAGAATGGAATGCTACATCAGAAAGCCATCAGGGGCTAAATCTTTTTTGTATACTCTTGTAACAGCCTCCTCGGAGCTGATTGTTTACATTCTGAATGCTCACGGAAAAGTGTAGGAATTCTGTTTGGAACCGGGCTACCTGGCCTATAAGAATTAAATAACTGGATTGTAATTCTTACCTGGTGGTTTCCGTTTCCGGTTTTTTAGGTTTTTTCTGCTTTTTGTACAAGGGAAGAAAATAGGTGATGCCATAATTATACCCTACGCCGAATTTGCTGCCATCCGTTACCCTGTTAAAGCCGGGGATCCAAAGGTTGGGGAAACGTTCTGCGGTCTTGTTGCTGATGAGGAATCCCATACGTACACTGCCTCCCAGAAAGATATTAGCAAATAGCTCTGCCTTGATACCAAACACAAATTCCAGCCAGGTAGCATTGACGCTCCCAAACTCCACCGGGAAGTTACTGCCTTCGACAAGTTCCCCGCCGTTCCAGTATCTGTTGCTGTCATAAAGGGAATAGCTGTTCAATGTTTGACTGAAGCTACTGGCTGCATAGCGCCCACCCACATAAATGGCATTGTTCATTCCGTACCAGTTTTCATAGGTATTGTAATCAACGCCCAATTTCAGGTAGCTTCCTGAGGCTTCAAAACTATATAATTCTGCCAGGTTGCCGCTGATGGCACTACCCAGTTCCTCCCTGCCCGCCTTTTTTTCATTTCCAAATTCTGCTGCCAGGTATAAGTTCTGTGTCAGCCGGTAATCACCCATAAATTCCAGCCCTTTATAATCCTCGTTAAAATAGGAAAGCACGGGTCTGCTGAGATCTATACCGAACCTGATGCCATATGGTTGTTTATATACGACTGAATCGTTGGCTGGCGCTTCACTCCCCGCTTCCTGGGCCTGGCTTAAATAAATACCCGTACCAATAATCAATAGGATATTAATGATATATCTTAACATGTGCGCTATCTAGCTTTTGAACCGAGGACCTCAGAATTTCTATATTTTGGATCCAATTTTCTGAACCGGTGGTACGCGAATCAGTAAGGTCTTCATAATTTGCGACAAATCCACAGGCCCGGGATACAAATACCTCCCTCGTGCTATAGTTGAAAGTCAGGGTATCTATGTTGCCGGTTTCCAGGTTGTCTGATTCCCCTGAATTCTGAATAAAAAGAAAACTGGTCGACTGTTCATTGGGTCGTAAGGGTATCCCGATGGAATCCAGTGAAGTCCGGTCGGCAAAGGTATTGGCAGTGCTTGCCTGTCCAAGCCCCACAACCCTTAAACTCTGCACTTCCTTCAATTCAGCGGGGTCATCTATATCATAGAAGGTTATTAAAAGAAGCGGGGTATCCCCGTCAACACAGATATCATCCTTTTCACATGCCATAAATACAATGCCCAGAAATAGGAAGAGAATCGCAATTTTTTTCCCGGGTACTGCAACAATTGCATTGAAGATCATTCGAAATTTGTACATCATGGGTTAACCGGTTCTAAAAGTACAACATTTTCAACATGGTGGGTCTGCGGGAACATGTCTACCGGTTGTATTTTTGAAACAACATACTGCCCTTTCATCATTTCCAGGTCCCGCGCCTGGGTGGCGCTGTTGCAACTTACATACACTATTTTCTTCGGGGCTATCTCCAGAATCTGTTTCACAACATCCTTATGCATACCATCCCTGGGAGGATCTGTAATAATGACATCCGGAATGCCATTGACAGCCAAAAAAGACCTGTTCAGCAAATCCTTCATGTCCCCGGTATGGAAAATCACGTTCGAAATTCCATTTAAGCCGGCATTTACCCTCGCAGCCATTACGGCATCATCCACGGATTCGATCCCGACTACCAATTTTGCATTTTTGGCAAGGAATTGGGCAATAGTACCGGTACCTGTATAGAGATCATAAACCAATTCGCTGCCTGTTAAGCCGGCGTACTCCCTTACTACCTTATAAAGTTCATAGGCCTGTTCCGAATTCGTCTGGTAAAACGACTTGGCATTGATCCTGAATTTTAAATTTTCCATTACTTCGGTAATGTGGTCCGTGCCATGGTAACAAATCACCTCCTGATCATAAATGGAATCGTTCTGTTTGGGATTGATCACATATTGCAGGGAAGTGATCTGTGGGAAGGTTTCCAGAACATGGTCCAGAAGCAGCTTCCTCATAGCCGGTTCCTCCCTGAAAAACTGGAACAAAACCATGATTTCCCCGGTGGTGGTCGTCCGGATCATGAGCGTACGCAGCATCCCGCTCTGTTTTTTTGGATTGAAAAAAGGTATCTCATGGCGGCTGGCAAAATTTTTGATCTCCAGCCGGATGGCGTTGGAAGGATCAGTTTGGAGATGGCATTCGGTGATGTCCAATATTTTGTCCCACATTCCCGGGAGGTGGAAGCCCAGAGCATTCCTGTCTTTTATTTCCGTCCCTGAATGTACCTCCCCTTCAGAAAGCCAGCGGTTGTCCGAAAATGAGAACTCCATCTTATTCCTGTAATAATAAGTCTTTTCGGATCCCTTTATGGGCGCTATTTCCGGTATTTCCAGATGCCCGATCCTCCTGAGGTTATTGGCTACCTCTTTCTGTTTGTAATACAGCTGGTGGTCATACTTCATGTGCTGCCACTTACAGCCCCCGCAAATACCGAAATGCCGGCATTGTGGCTCGGTCCGCTGGTCAGAATAGGATTGGAATTTAATGGCGACCCCTTCAAAATACGCCTTCCTTCTTTTAGTGGTCCTTACATCCACGACATCCCCCGGTACCGCATTGCTGATAAAAATAACCCACCCGTCAGGCGACCTGCCAATTGCCTTCCCCCTTGCGCCTGCATCAGTCACCAGCACATTTTCAATGACCTTCCTCTCTTTTCTTGTTCGCATCTGGCAAATGTACCATTTACCATTAAGCTATAATCTTATCTTTAAGTGTAATATTGCTAAAAAAAGTTTAAAATTAATTGAACTTTTCAGTGGCCCGGACGTCTTTATAGTGTCCTTATAGATGGAAAACAAAACCAAAATATTTGACGGGCTATTGGTATTACAGGTTAAGGCTGGCGATAAAAAGGCCTTGAACCGGCTCGTTGAACGGTACCATCTTAAACTGTGTCACCATGCCATGTTTTATTCCCATGATATGGCCACATCTCAGGATATTGTCCAGGATAGTTGGAACGTGATCCTGAGGAAAATAAATTCCCTAAGTGATCCGAATAGTTTTGGTAGCTGGGCCTTTAAAATAGTTACCAGGAAAGCATTGGATTATGCAAACCGGGCGGCATATGAAAGGGACAAACTGAAGGTCTTTCGAACCTATAGTCCTACCGCTGAGGAAGGGAAAACAAAAGAACGGAACCTTAACAGGCTGCAGGAGGCAATCGGTACACTGCCCAGGGACCAGCAGATTGTACTCCGGCTTTTTTATACGGCTGAATTTTCGTTGGATGAAATATCCGGCATCCTGGAAATAGCATCAGGTACCGTCAAATCGCGATTGTATCATGCACGTGAAAAATTAAAAACAATTTTAAATAAATAATATCATGAAAGAAAAAAGGGATCAGATCGATGAAATGATTAAAGAAACCCTTACACGGGAAGAGGCTGCCTTTTATGACTCGCTGGACGAACAGGGCCTGATTCGCAAAATCGGGGAGATCTACAAAGGAAAAATGGGATGGTTGGCCATGATTATGAATGTGGTACACCTCCTGATTTTTGCAGTGTTTGTTTACTGCCTGATACAGTTTTTGGGAACAGATGAAACCAATGCCCTGATACAATGGTCTGCCGCCGGTTTTTTCTGTTTGATAGCCATGTGTATGCTGAAGGTCTATGTCTGGATGCAAATGGATAAGAATGACCTCCTGAGGGAAATGAAGCGCCTGGAACTTCAGCTTGCAAGCCTGATGTCAAGAATGGACAGGGAGTGATAGATTCGAAAAATCGAATGTTTTACCATGATACTGATTATTTGTAACTTAGAAGCACCGCAACAGGATGATTTCTCACCTGAAGAAGGAATTACGGAAGGTTTATTAAAAGGATCACTATCATGTCAGTTTTAGAAAAAAGGATTTCCCTGGAGGCCATGGCACTGGAAGAACAGTACGGTGCCCATAATTATCATCCCTTACCTGTTGTTTTGAGCAAGGGTGAGGGTGTATATGTCTGGGATGTGGAAGGAAAAAAATACTACGATTTCCTCTCAGCCTATTCCGCTGTCAATCAGGGCCATTGCCATCCCCATATCATCGGTGCTTTGGTAAGGCAGGCACAAAACCTTACTTTAACCTCCCGTGCTTTTTACAACGACGTACTGGGAAGATTTGAAAAGTATGCCACAGAGATCTTCCATTATGATAAATTGTTGCCGATGAACACCGGAGCGGAAGCGGTGGAAACGGCGATAAAAATCTGCAGGAAGTGGGGTTACGAGAAGAAGGGCATACCGGAAAACAAAGCCCTTATCGTAGTTTGTAACAATAACTTTCATGGAAGGACCACAACCATTGTTTCCTTTTCCAGTGACCCTGTCGCACGGGAGAATTTTGGTCCCTTTACAGAAGGGTTTATCAAAATTGAATATAACAATCTGAAGGCATTGGAAGATGTACTCAGGAGACATACCGAAATTGCAGGTTTTCTGGTGGAGCCAATACAAGGCGAAGCAGGTGTCTATGTGCCCTCTGCAGGCTACCTTATCGACGCAAAGGAATTATGTGAGAAATACAACGTCCTCTTTATTGCGGATGAAGTGCAAACCGGAATTGCCCGTACGGGCAGGCTTTTGGCAACCTGTGGCAATTGTTCCTGTCCCGATCGGCATTGCAGCGGTACCCCCGATGTAAAAGCCGATATTTTAATCCTGGGGAAAGCCTTATCGGGCGGAGTTTACCCGGTTTCAGCAGTATTGGCCAATGATTCTATTATGGAAGTGATCCACCCAGGTAACCATGGAAGCACATTCGGTGGGAACCCGCTTGGGGCCGCTGTGGGTATTGCAGCACTCGAAGTTATTCAGGACGAGGAACTGGCCGCCAATGCAGATGAACTCGGGCAGTTGTTCCGGCAGGAACTCGAGGCTTTTATAGCAACCAGCGATATTGTAACGCTGGTAAGGGGTAAGGGGCTTTTGAATGCGATTGTGATCAACGATTCCGAAGACAGCTCTACAGCCTGGGAAATTTGTATGGCACTCAAGGATAATGGGCTGTTGGCAAAACCAACCCATGGAAATATCATCCGTTTTGCTCCCCCGCTGGTCATGAACAGGGAACAGCTGCTGGACTGTGTAAGGATCATCATCAATACCCTTAAACAATTCGAAGGGATCTGATTTCTCAAACCAGGATTCACTACATAAAAAACCAGGGTAATTACCCTGGTTTTTTAATGATCCATTTGGACAATGTGGTTAGGAACGGATTTCTTTGATCCTGGCTTTCTTACCGGTAAGACCCCTGAAATAGAAGATACGGGATCTCCGTACTTTCCCTTTTTTATTGATCTCGATTTTCTGAAGTGCCGGCATATTGATCGGGAAGATCCGCTCTACCCCAACTGTGCCCGACATCTTCCGAATAGTAAATGTCTCTGTGGCGCCGGTCCCCCTGCGTTGTATCACTACTCCCCTGAAAAACTGGGTCCGTGTCTTCTCACCTTCCTTGATCTCATAATATACTGTAATGGTATCTCCGGCGGAGAATTCGGGAAATTCTTTTTTTGGAACAAATTCGTTTTCAACAAATTTTATAAGGGATTCCATAAGTTTATGGGTTTATAATTTATCAGAACCAACATTCACGTATATCGTCAGAGGTTGATTTTAATCGATTGCAAAAATAGACAATTAATCATAAAATACAAGTGATCTGTATGCTTTTTTGGTAAGTACCCCCCTTTCGATTCAAATCGATGGAACTGATATTCGATCGATTCTTCGTTATGGTCGACTTTTCGGTTTATCAACCTAAGGAGACCCGAAGCTGTTCTGTGGAAAAGCAAGGGATCTGCCGTTCAAATATCATCTTTTAGCAAGTCGGGCCGGAGGGTTTCCGTTCGTTCATAGGCCTGTCTTTCACGCCATTTCTCGATTTCTGCAAAATTCCCGCTCAACAAAACGTCCGGGACCTTTAAGCCCTTGTATTCCCTTGGTCTTGTATACACAGGGGGTGCCAAAAGGTTATCCTGGAAAGTGTCCGTAAGGGCAGAAGTCTCATCATTCAAAACCCCGGGGAGCAATCGAATGACGGTATCACAAAGCACAGCGGCCCCTAATTCCCCACCGGAAAGAACATAATCTCCGATGGAAATTTCCCGGGTGATCAGCGTATCGCGTACCCGATGATCCACCCCTTTGTAATGCCCACAAAGGATAATGATATTTTTAAGTAGGGATAATCTGTTGGCCATTCGCTGGTTCAGGGTTTCACCGTCCGGGGATAGGAAGATGACAGCATCGTATACCCGTTGGGATTGCAGGGTTGATATGCATTTGTCAATGGGTTCAATCATCAGCACCATTCCTGCACCTCCGCCAAATTGATAGTCATCCACTTGCTTGTAACTTTTGTCTGTATAATCCCTCAGGTTATGGAAGTGGACCTCTACGAGACCTTTATCTATTGCCCGTTTCAGGATCGACGCCCCGAAAGGGCTGTCGAGAAGCTCAGGCAAAACTGTAATGATATCTATACGCATCATGGGTTCAAGGTGTAAAATGCAGGAAGGCTAAGGGGCGTTCCAAAAATAATGAAAACAATGCGAATCCTTTTTCCAGCCCAGCCGTTCGTATAAGGCTTGTGCCGGATTGTCTATGGCTGTTTCCAGGGCAAGGCCTTTGAAATTGCTGGCAATACAATGATTTTTGGCTTCCTGCAACAACATTGCACCAATTCCCTGTGCTCGGTGGGAACTAAGAACATACAGGTCATTTAAGATATAAACAGGTTGGAGGCTGACAGATGAAAAAGTGGTGTACAACTGTGTAAACCCAACGGCTTTCCCCTTGTCATGAGCCAGGAATATTATGGATTCCCTGTTATTAATCCGGGCTTCCAGGAAAGATTCGGAACCCTGTGCATCCAACTTCTGACCATAAAAATCACGGTAAGCGTTGAACAGTGGCAGGAGGCTGGAGACATCTGTGATCGTTGCAACTTTTAGTGTGATCATTTGAAAGCCAAAAAAAGCTCCCGGGGGAGCTTTCAATTATTTAGATTTTTTATACCTGTTTATCTCGTCCTGTAGTTCCCTGCTGATCCGTTGCTCCCGTTCCAGGGCCCTCCGCCTGTGGTCTTCATATTCTATCTCCAGTTCGGAAAGGTTGGATTTTGCTATTTGGGTGAGGATATTGCTCCTCCTGAAACGGTATATGAATAAGAGCAATAGCAGTAACAATCCAAAAATAACGGTCCACAGTATAAAATTGTAGGTTCCTTTGGAGACTTGGATACCCAGAAAGGACATACTGTCCTTCTCATCGGTTACAGCTGCCAGGCTATTGGTGGTTTCTTCCAGTTTCTTATTGAGCGATGTGATGGTTGATTCGTGACCAACGATGGTGGCTTTGAGTTCCGTTGAATTTTTATTGGCTGCATTGATTGTATCAAATACATTCTGCCGCAATTTATCAAGGTTTGTAGATCTCACAACTTCGTAACGCTTGCCCTCCGCATTGTAATTACCGGATTGCTCATAGAGGTATTCAAACTGGTTGTTTATTGTTCCTTTCTCAAGGGACAGCTCGTCTTCTTCCTGCTTGGCCTGGTCCTGAGCGATGTGTAGGTTGTAGGTCAGCAAGGCTATTACCAAGGTAAGTATTCTTAAACCCTTCATTAAAATAGTTCTTAGTATTAATACATGATTCAGAGAGGCAACTAAAGTACTTCAATAATATTAATTAATAAAAAAATAACGCCAAGAACGTTCATTTGGAACGAAATACGAGGCGTTCATTAATCCCAATAGGGCAGAAGCGCTGCTAATAATAGGTATACCTCCTTACCTTTGCGATATATTTGGCTACCCGGATTACCTGATGGGCATAGCCATACTCGTTATCATACCAGACATAGAGCACAATATTTTTTCCGTCCGCGGAAACTATGGTGGCATTGCTGTCATAAATCGCAGGGGCAGAAGTACCGATAATGTCCGAAGATACCAACTCATTGCAGAGCGAATATTTGATCTGTTCCACAAGGTCCCCTTCCAATGCATACTTTTTAAGGATGGTATTGATGCCATCCTTTGATGTTTTTTGCTTTATTTCAAGGTAAAGGATAGCAAGCGATCCATTGGGTACCGGTACCCGGATCGCGTTAGACGTCAGTTTACCGCCAAGGGATGGCAAAGCTTTTGCAACGGCATTCCCGGCCCCGGTTTCAGTGATGACCATGTTCAAAGCAGCTGCCCTTCCGCGCCTGTACTTACTGTGCATATTATCTACCAGGTTCTGGTCGTTGGTGTAGGCATGGATGGTTTCCAGGTGCCCCTTTTTTATTCCCAGGGAATCCTCCACAACTTTAAGAACAGGCGTTATGGCATTTGTGGTACAGGAAGCGGCGGAATAGATATGGGTTGTATCCGGATCAAATTCTGAATGATTCACCCCGTAAACAATATTGGGGAGGTCCGTGCCGGGTGCTGTTAGTAATACTTTGGTAGCCCCTTTGCATTTCAAATGCCTTCCGAGGGAAGCGGAATCCCTGAAAGCCCCGGTATTGTCAATAATCAATGCATCTTCAATGCCGTATTGTGTATAATCTATGGAATCTGGCTCGTCTGCACTTATGAAATGTACCGTTGTGCCATTGATCAGCAGGGTCTTATTTTTGAAATCACTTTCCACCGTGCCCATAAACTGCCCGTGAACTGAATCTGTCCGCAAAAGCGTAGCACGCTTCTCTAAAATATCTTCGGTGAGCTTCCCACGGGTAACAATGGCCCGCAGCCGCAACTGGTTTCCTTTTCCTATCTTGGCCATAAGGTCCCTGGCCAGTAAGCGTCCTATCCTGCCAAATCCATAAAGGACCACATCCCTGGGCTGTATTTCCCTAGAATCGTTGGCATCCTTTAATTTATCCAGCACAAAAGCCTTTACATTATAATAGTTGCTGTTATCATCGGAATGGTATTCATAGGTCAGTTTCCCGATATCGAGCTTCGAAGGGGGCAATTTGATATCATTTATAGCCCGAAGTATTTCCACCGAGTCGAATATCGAAATAGGTTTTTGAACAAATTCACCGGCATATTCATGCAGGTTGATAATATCGCTGACATTTTTATCAATCACCTGATTTTTGAAAAGGACCACCTCTATGGATTTGTCATACCACAGATCGCTGATGAGTTTAACAAATTCTGTAGTTGCTTTTCGGCGATCGGCCTGAAAGGCCAATTCCTTCTCATAGGATTTTACCTGGTTCATCTGAGGTGTTTTAAATTTTTTGCAAAATTATCAATTTTAAACGTTTTCATGCAACCGTTTCCCAACAAAAAAGGCGCTTACTTCTGTAAGCACCTTATTATGCCGAATAGCAACTAAATTATTGGAAGATGATTTTTTCCCGTTCTCCCTGGGCGTTTAACATGGTGATACTTGTCTTACCATATCTCGGTATATTTTCAAAAAGCCTCTTGGCATCAGCAATGTTATTGATTTCCTCATCGTCAATTGCCAGTATAACCTTTCCGTCAAGGCCATAGCCCCGGTATTGTTCCGGTACACCGGTAATAATCACCCCTTTTTTCGTTTTGAATTGCTTCATCTCCTTTTCAGAGAGGTTCTTAACTTCCAGCCCCATATTGGCTACCACCAAAGACTGCATTTCCTTCAGTGTGACGGGGATAATAAGGTCCTTGCCATCCCTGTCAATCTTAACACTGACCTCGTTTCCCGGCCTTTTAGTGGCCACATACCCTATTAGGTCCGCAAACTTTCGGATTTTCACACCGTCCACTTCCTTTATGATATCCCCGGATCGCAGATCGGCATCTGCCGCACCGGAATCTTCCTGCACTGTTTCAATGTACACCCCTTCTATATCTGTAATACCTTTTTCCATAGCAAACGGGGTATTCGGGTTGAGGGCTGAAATTCCCAGCATACCCTTTTGAACATTGCCATACTCCATAATATCTTCTACGACCTTCTTGGCGATGTTGCTGGGTACCGCAAAGGAGTAGCCCACATAGGAACCAGTTTGGGATGTAATGGCGGTATTGATACCGATAAGGTCCCCATTGGTATTGACCAACGCCCCACCGCTATTGCCAGGGTTAACGGCTGCATCCGTTTGTATAAAAGACTGGTCTACATTGCCCAGGGCCCTCGCTTTTGCACTTACTATGCCCGCGGTTACCGTGGAGGTAAGGTTAAAAGGGTTGCCAACTGCCAGTACCCATTCCCCAACCTTGGTATTGTTTGAATCCCCGAAAGCCAGATAGGGTAATTCTTTGCCTGCATCTATCTTTATCAGGGCAATGTCTGAATTGGCATCGGTACCGATAATTTTGGCATCATAGGTATGGTTGTTGTTCAGTGTTACCTTTAACCGGGTAGCTTTCGCAATTACATGGTTATTGGTTACAATATAGCCATCGGGGGAAATGATGACCCCGGAACCTGTGCCCATCTGCGGCCTCTGGCTGCTTTCCGAGCCATAGAAAAAATCCATGATGCTGGAAGGGCTCTGGTTGACCGTTACATTGGTTACGTTGACCACCGCATTAATGGTATTCTCGGCAGCTATGGTAAAATCAATTTCGTTGATCCCAGATCCCTTAAAGGATGTTGGCCTGTTGCTGGTTGAAAATACCGGCATTACAGAATCCCCCGAAACCACAGAATACAGTGGCTTTTCAAAAAATAACTTATAAGAACCAAGGGTGACCGCGCCTGCAAAGATGGCAACCAGGAAAAGTCCCGTAATTTGTTTCATATTTCAGGTATATTTAGAGTTATTGATTTCGTAAAATTAATAGATTTTAAGATGGTTTATTTCGCTTTAACGCCTCTTTAACTGATAAAATTACCTTAAATAAAGTCCTATCTTTGTTCCCTAAACAGGTATATGCTTCTTACATTTTTTAAATACCAGGGCACGGGCAATGATTTCATATTGATTGATAATCGCATGGAGGAGTTCCCCAAAAATGATACCAACCTGGTTTCACGTATGTGTGACCGTCGATTTGGCATAGGGGCTGACGGCCTTATCCTGCTGGAAAATGACAGTTCGGCAGCGTTCCGGATGATTTATTTTAACGCCGATGGTAAACAGGGAAGTATGTGTGGTAATGGAGGCCGGTGCATTGTATCTTTTGCAGGATACCTTGGTATAATTGAATCCGAAACAACCTTTACTGCGGTGGATGGGCTACATAACGCAACCCTGGAAGGCCGGAATGTACGCCTGCAAATGCAGCCGGTATCCGGGATCAAGGAAAAACCCAACGCTGTCTTCCTGGATACCGGGTCCCCCCATCATGTGCAAATGGTGGAAGGCCTGCGGGATTATGCTGTTGCGGCCGAGGGTGCCAGGTTGCGTTATGGGATCTATGGGGAGAGAGGCTGCAATATTAATTTTGTGGAACACCTGGGTGACAATAAATTCTATGCAAGGACATATGAAAGGGGAGTGGAAGATGAAACCCTTTCCTGTGGCACAGGGGCGACTGCGGTTGCAATAGCGATGCACTACAGCGGCAGGACAAAGGAGGAAGCCGTTGAGCTTATCACCCCGGGTGGGGAACTTATGATAACCTTTACAAAAAATGGGAAGGGATATGAAAACATTTACCTTACCGGCCCGGCCGAACAAGTATTTAAAGGCGAATGGGAATGGTGACACTGAAGGGTGGTTTGGTTTACCTGAGGGCACTGGAACCTGAGGACCTCGATTTTCTGTATGAACTGGAAAACAATACGGGGATCTGGGAAATAAGCGGCACTATAACCCCTTATTCCAGGCATGTCCTTAAATTATACCTGGAAAACGCCCACAGGGATATCTTTGAGGTAAAACAGTTGCGTTTATGTATCTGTGACCATCAGAACAAGGTCATAGGACTTATAGACCTTTTCGAATTTGACCCCAATAATCTCCGGGCCGGGATAGGGATAGTGATCATGGAATTGGGTGAAAGGAATATGGGAAGGGGAGGGGAAGCAATCGATCTGCTGTGTGATTACGCCTTCAAAGTATTAAACCTGCGGCAGGTATATGCCAATGTTGGGGCCGAAAATGAGGCAAGTATTCATCTCTTCCTTAAAAAAGGATTTCAGCAGGCAGGAATAAAACGTGACTGGCAGCTGTTTGAAGGAAGTTTTAGGGATGTCATATTATTTCAAAAGTTCAATACCTGATGTATATCAAAAGAATAGTACTTATCATCGTTATGGCTGGCCTCATCCTGGCAGGGGTGTTTGCCTATATGGTTTACAGCACCTTACTCGTACCCAATACCAGCTTCAGCCAGGATGAAGTTTATATCCTAATCCCAACCAATTCAGATTTTAATGATGTTAAAGAATTGACAGCGCCCTTTCTTAAAAATTCCGTAACCTTTGAAACAGTCGCCACCCGTAAAAAATACAATACCAATGTCAAAAGCGGGAGATATGCCATCCGGAAAGGGATGAACAACAATGATATTGTAAATTCGCTCCGCAGCAGGAACATTCCGGTCAATGTCGCCTTTAACAATCAGGAGAGTGTTTATGCGCTGGCCGGGAGGATATCCCATCAAATAGAGGCCGATAGCACCTCCTTGTTACTCGCATTTACGGATCCGGTTTTTTTGAAGGAAAACAAACTGGATGAGTTCACCCAATTGGCGGTTTACCTCCCCAATAGTTATGAATTCTTTTGGGATACGAACGCATTGCAGTTCCGCGGGCGGATGTTTACCGAATACCAACGTTTCTGGAATGAAGCCCGGCTGCAAAAAGCGGAGGCAAAAGGCCTTTCCCCCTTGCAGGTCATAACCCTCGCCTCTATTGTGCATAAAGAATCGGCCAAGGTATCCGAACGCCCGAAAGTGGCCGGAGTCTACCTGAACAGGCTGGAACAAAAGATGTTGTTACAGGCAGACCCAACCGTAATCTATGCCCTTAAAAGGCACCTCGGCAACTTTGATACCATAATTAAACGGGTATTGTACAAGGACCTTGTAATCGATTCTCCATACAATACCTATAAATATGCCGGGCTTCCCCCCGGGCCGATTACCATGCCCGACATTTCAGCCATTGATGCGGTCCTCAATGCAAAGGATCACGACTATTTATACTTTGTTGCGGATGTTGAAAACTTCGGTTTCCACAAATTTGCCACTACGCTGCAGCAACACAACCGGAATAAAGTGCAGTACATCCGATGGGTGAATGCACAAAAAATCAACCGATAGACCTTTTATCCAACTTTTCTTACAAGTCGACCAAAACAACGTTTTTTTAAGAAAATCTTTGGTTCTGAGCAAAAAATGCCGCTTATCTTTGCCTTTAGGATTTTAAGCTAATCGAATTTCGGTTATCAGTCTTAAGAAAATAAAAGTATGAAAAGATGGATAAGTTATTACTGTCCTCTTATCATGATATGCATTCTGGCTAGTTTTGGGTTTAATACCACTGAGAATGTGGAGGTTCCTGAAACACTGATTGTAAAACAACCTACGCCGGTTTTGTTCCCCAAAAACAAAACCATTTTGAAATCTGCTATAGTTGTACCTCCCTTTTTGGGAAGTTCGTATGTTGGATTTAAGGAAGCCCTTGCCTTTAAAGAATCGCAGGGAAACTATTTTAGTATTAATACATTAGGATACCTGGGTAAGTACCAATTCGGAATCGGGACCCTGCAACTGATGGGGGTCTATAATGCCACTCAATTCCTGAATGACCCCAGTTTGCAGGAAAAGGTCTTCCGTACGAACATTGCGAGAAATAAATGGATATTGCGAAAGGATATCGAGCAATTTGTTGGTAAGGAGATCCGGGGTGTAGAGGTTACGGAATCTGGCATTCTTGCTGCCGCACACCTGGCCGGTGCCGGGAATGTAAAGAAATACCTTCGGTCCTACGGTTCCCTGGATGTTATGGACGCCTATGGGACAAGCATTGCCCATTACATTAAAAAGTTTTCCGGATATGATGTTTCGGCTATATCCCCGAAGCGCAATCCAAAGGTGTAAGATCTTACGCTGTATGAAAAAAAGGACCCTGACCCCGATAACTATCGGAAGTCGGGGTTTTTTATGCCTGAATTATAAAGATGGAG
>JBGTLT010000082.1:0-3550 GCA_041743975.1 Zeaxanthinibacter sp. | reverse complement strand
GTGGACGATGCCATTATTGATGTGGAAAATGTATTTAAACGCTTGCGCGAAAATATCAGAAAGCCCAAGAGCGAACGACAGTCAACGTTGATTGTAGTACGCGATGCTTCGGTAGAAATACGAAGTTCCATCATTATTGCGACTTTGATTATCATCGTATCATTTATCCCGTTATTCTTTTTAAGTGGAATGGAAGGTCGATTATTACAACCGTTGGGCATTGCGTTTGTAACGTCCGTTCTAACCTCGTTGATTGTTGCTGTAACCGTTACACCAATATTGTGTTCTTATTTATTGGATAATGAAAATCTTTTAAACAAACAAGCGGATGGCACACGTGTGGAGCGTTGGTTACAAAAACATTATGGCAACCTCTTGGAACGTGCTACAAAAATTCCCAAAACTATTATTGGTGTTACAGTCATTGCATTTATTATTAGTATGATGGTTTTAACCCAATTGGGAAGAAGTTTTTTACCTGAATTCAACGAAGGTTCTCTGGTCATTAGCGTAGTTGGTCCACCGGGAATGTCATTGGAGGAAAGCAATAAAACCGGCAAACTGGTGGAGGAAATCCTGTTGGATTTACCCGAAGTGGAAATTGTAACCCGTAGAACAGGCCGTGCTGAACTGGATGAACACGCACAGGGTGTCAACGCAGCAGAAATAGATGTGCCTTTTGTCTTGGAAGATAAGGGCAAGGAAGAATTTTTTGAGGAGGTCAGAAACAGATTGAGCATTGTTCCCGGTGTAAATATAACCTTGGGACAGCCCATTGCACATCGCATAGACCACATGCTTTCAGGGACACGGGCGAATATCGCCATAAAGATTTTTGGTTCTGACTTACAACGCTTGTTTGAAGTAGGTAAAAGTGTCGAGCAGAATATCAAGGATATCGATGGCCTCGCAGATGTGGCTGTAGATCAGCAAATAGAAGTGCCACAGATTCGCATCAAGCCCAAGCGTCAAGTCCTATCTGCTTACGGTATGACCGTGGGCGACCTTATGGGGCAGGTCGATATTGCCTATGCAGGCGAGGAAGCGGGAGAAATCTACGAGGGGCAGCAGTACTTTGATTTGGTAGTGCGCTTTCAAAAACAATTCAGGGACAATATCGAAACGATGAACACGAGCCTGATAAGTCTTCCAAATGGCGGACAAACCAATTTGGGCGAATTGGCCACCATTCAATCCGTAAGTAGTCCGAATACCATCAACCGTGAGGATGTACAACGCATAATTGTCGTGGCCTCCAATGTACAAGGTCGGGATTTACGCGGTGCAGTAAACGAAATAAAAGAAGTGGTTGCCAACAATGTGAATATGCCGGAAGGCTACCGAGTACAATATGGTGGTCAATTTGAAAGTGAATCCAAAGCATCACAATTGCTTATGGTAACTGCAATCATTGCCATTGGCATAATTTTCCTGTTACTATATTATGAGTTCAAGGATGTGAGGTTGGCTTTTGTCGTATTGATCAACCTGCCCCTGGCATTGATAGGGGGTATCTTGATTGTCTATTTTACCTCTGGCATTATCAGTATCGCTGCAACCATTGGCTTTATTAGCCTTTTTGGTATCGCAACCCGTAATGGGATATTATTGGTTTCCAGATACGAAGATTTGAGAAAGGAGGGTATGCAGGGATTTGAGCTCATCCGGACCGGGGCATTGGATCGGTTGAACCCTATTCTGATGACCGCATTTACCACAGGCTTGGCCTTGATTCCCTTGGCCCTAAAAGGCGGCGAACCGGGAAGTGAAATACAAAGCCCAATGGCAGTCGTTATTCTGGGAGGATTGTTATCGGCGACTATTTTGAATTTGGTCGTGATTCCTTGTGTATATCAGTTGGTACTGAAAAAACAATCAACAGTTCCTGATTCCCCTGTAGCACTATAAATGGATTCCAAAAATTTCTTCAACCAAGTAACTGAACCATTCCAGGCCTTGCGCAACAAATTGTTTGCCAAGGTCTATTTGGCGCAGACCATTAGTCTGCTGGGGGACGCATTTACATGGGTGGGGTTGGCCTTATTGGCCTACCAGTTCGGGAAGGATCAGGCCGCAATAATCTTGGCGACCGCACTTACTTTACGGGTTAGCGCATTCATCCTATTCTCGCCTTTTGCCGGGGTGCTTGCGGATATTGTTGACCGAAAAAAGATTTTATACAGCACCCATTTCATTCGTATGGCAATTGTTGCTTGTCTTCCTTTTGTAAATGAAGTATGGCAGATCTATGTCCTGGTATTTCTGATGAACGTTTTCAATGCCTTTTTTAGTCCGACCTATCGTTCGGTCATTCCCCAGATTGTCGATAAAAAATTGTACCGACAAGCAATCGGATTATCAGCTGCAACCTATCAGTTATTGGGTGTTTTAGGCCCGGGCCTGGCAGGAGTCCTGGCAATTTGGTTAGGTGCCAGGGAAATATTTCTTGTGGACGCCGCTACTTTCATTATCGCAGGAATTTTGCTGTTAAGTCTACCAAAGGACTTCCTAAAAGCATTAAAACGAGATGAAAATATAAAGAAACATACCATAACCTGGCAGGATGTGACGAAGGGTTCCAAATTGCTTTTTGGAAACAAGGACATTCGATTTGCCCTATTTATTGAACTGGTTTCTGCGATGGCCGGGGCCTTTATTCTGGTAAATACTATCACTTTGGTGAAGGGCGGACTCAACCTTACCGACAGGGATTACGGCCTAATCATGGCTGCTTTTGGTATAGGAGCAACTATTGCCGCATTTGTTTCCGGTGCTGTGGATAAAACCAAATCCAGAAGAACTTCCCTGATTTTGGGAGCCTTGACGTTGGGGTTTGCAATAAGTGCAGCCAATTATCTCAATTTTTCGTTACTTTTTGTTTTCTGGATTATTGCAGGTTTGGGCCAGAGCCTGGCTGAAATACCATCCGAAACCCTCATTGGTGAAAATATACCTGAAGAGGAACAGGGCAAGGTTTATGGCTCCCATTTCGCATTTTCGCATTTGTGGTGGGCGATTTCTTATCCTATAGCTGGTTTTAATGGGACTAATTTTCCTGAAAATGATTTTCTTTATGGTGGAGCTTTGACATTGATGCTATTGCTATTTGTTTATATGTTTTTTAAACCGAGAAAAACTCAAAATAAAACTAATTCTTGAGAGGACGTTACACAATTCGCAGTATTGTAAAACGGCCGTTTTAAGAAACCAGCTCGAAAAGCGTTTCAAACAAAGGATTACAGTTCCATTTGTCGTTCTTTTTAATAGTTTCGTTAATTACCTTATACGGCACTAAAAGTACTTGGGAACATTTTGTACAAAGGAGGCAAACTATGTTGACTGACAGTTAGATAAAAGAGTGATGATTTTCACAAAAAAGTTAAAAGCCAAACAATAAAATTTACCTGTTCTCAGATGTGATTATATGTTTTGCATTCAAAACAGTACAATTAGTACCAAAATTTATTTAAGTAGTGTTAAAATTAAAAACTATGCACAAACTATGCACATTCCCGAATTTCAAAGATAAAAATAGTTCTGAGGAAAAGTA
>JBGTLT010000081.1:0-15063 GCA_041743975.1 Zeaxanthinibacter sp. | reverse complement strand
AGCTGTCACAGGTAATCCGAGAATAACCATTCCCTATTGGGATTGTGTGACAGGCAGAACATCTGCCGATGCAGGTTATCCATTTACCCCTAATTTTATGGGAGAAATGGGAACAGGTACTGATAATCGTGTGCTGACGGGGGCATTTGCACAAAGTGCAGGGTGGGTCCTGAACATAAGAACCGGCAGAATCTAAATTGTGTATATTATAAACTGTATTACTATTTTATATTTAACAATTCATTGCGTACATAACTAATTACCTGTACTTTTGAGGCATTCAATCGTGAACTACACTTTCTTCGAAATTAATAGTATGGTTTAATGTAGCGGTTGATATTTAAAATAGAGATTAAATGGTAAATCAGTTTTAAAGTGATTTTTCTTATGAAACAGTTACTGAAAAAATTAGCAGCTACCTATGTAAACATTCAGAAATCTATCAGGACATCTTATGACCATTATAAGCTCAGGAAAAAAATAGACAAACTCAATAAATTGTACGGGAGCAAGGAACTTACCCGACAGCAGAAGGACGAAATAGCGAAGTTCTACAGCAAATATGGATTTAAGAATATCAAGTATTCCTGGCATCAGTATTTTACCGCCTGCAATGGCATTTATTCCGTAAAATATATCCCGGAAAATATTTTTTATCTGATCCTCGAACCAAAATTGAATAGTTATGATTTCGCGCCCGCCCTCAGCGATAAGAATTTGCTGGACCGCCTGTTCCCCGATGTGAGGCAGCCTGAGGTAGTTGTAAAAAACATCAATGGGCTATACTACCATGACGGGGAGCTGATCAGTAAGGAGGAAGTTACTAAACTCTGTAATGAGGCTGGCAAAATGATCATCAAACCTTCCATCAATAGTTATGGGGGCAAAAATGTGGTCCAGTTTCAGTGCACTGACGGGATTACCGACTTTAAGGTGAGACCGTTGGAGCAGCTATTATCTGACTATAAAGCGAACTTTGTAATCCAAAAGTTTTTAAAGCAGCATCCCTTGATGGACAGGCTCAACAGTAGTTCCGTGAATACCTTCAGAGTCGTCACGTATCTGCAGGGGAAAGAGTCCCGGGTTTTGTCGATGACCGTACGAATGGGAAAGAAAGGATCGGTGAAAGATAACGTTTCCACAGGGGGTTTATCAAGCGGCGTCCGGAAGGATGGCACGATCAATAAAGTGGGATATGATTTAATGGGGAAAAAGGTTACCGAAACGGATGGTGGTCTCCAGTTCGCAGATATCCGTTTTCCATTTATTGACAAATTAATGAAAACGGCGACAAGGCTGCATAAACAAGCCCCACATTTCAGGATTATCTCCTGGGATATGGCCGTGGATCCATCGGAAGAGGTGGTTTTGATTGAATACAATATTTATGGCCAGGAACTTAACTCTCATCAGATGCACAACGGTCCGGTCTTTTCAGAACTTTTACAGGAATTAAACGCTTCCTGACATTCTGACTATACTTAAATTAAGATGTCATTTCGAACGAAATGAGACATCGGTAATACCCGCAGCATCCCTATCAATTTACATTAAGCCGTGAAGCTTTAAGTATAATTTTTTTGCATACCCATTCAGGTATGCATTATGCTGCCCGCGGCTTCCCACCAGGGCGGGATAACCCATCTTATGGACTAGCCTTCTCCCCAGGCTTTTCCAAAGAAAAAAGCCAGTTCTTCCAGGAGGCTTGTCGTTCCTGTCACTCCCTTTATCGTGAAACGTTGCAAATGATTTGTAAACTATTGTATCATTTCATTTTAACTTTAGTTCATTTCAAGGGGTTTGCCTTCAATTGTCGAGGGATTTGCTTTGAGTCCTAATATTTTCAAAATTGTAGGGGCTACCTGGTTGCTGAATACTTGTTCGTTTACACCGACTTCGCCCCTGGGTGTTACCCCTTTTCCAAAAATCGCCAGCCACACACTGCCTGCGCCTTCTATTTCGTCCCCATGTCCTTTCCAGGATTTCAAGGGCTCTGTTCCACGACCATGATCCGTGGTGATAATAAAAATGGTATTCCCTTTGTAGAAGGTGTCGCTTTGTGTAAAATCCCATAACTCTTTAATGAGCGCATCTGTATTGTTCGCTGATTTCAAATACGCTTCATAGTTACCATCATGGGCGAAATCGTCGGTTTCGCCATAAGCGATATAGACTAATTCCGGATGGTTTCGCTTCATAAACTCCAAAGCATAATAATGGGTAAAAGCATCCAAACGAACCGTAGCCCATGGACTTGGCACCCGGGTCTGCAACTCGTTCAAAAACTTTTCCCGCGAGGTCAAATCGATGCCGTTTGCCAGTTCAAATCCGGCATTAACGGGTACGCCGGAACGCTCTTCATTGACGATGTACGGAAAAACATCCCAGCTACCGAAAGCAGCCACTTTGTCTTTGAAACGCGGATCAGAATTGGCAACTTCCAGGATAGTAATATTTGGATTCGGAATCTTGTCGTTGCTGTCTATTCTGGCATCGTCTGCTTTTCCGGTAAGAATTTCATTGTATCCCGGATAGGAAAACCACATTTTATTGGTCAAATCAACCTTACTCCCCAGATTTCTATTTCCATGGATTTGGCCGATTTTAGAAACCTCCTTCCACATGAATGGCATAAGGGCTTCTCTCCGATCTTTTGGATTTTCTTTCCAGAAGCGTTCTTTTAAACCGGTAGTGTCGTTGACGTATTCCTCATGGGCGACCAGAAGCGTATCGGCACCGGTAAATAGTTCCTGCCAGCGGAAACCATCTACCGTAATCAGAATGACCTTTGTGTTCTTCGGAGCCTGGGCAAAGGCACTATCAATACATAAGGCCACTATCGTTAAAAGGATAAAAGTCAGTCGTTTCATGATGGTTCTATTTTTCTTTCGGTTATCTAATACAAATTATGCGCTTACATGCGTTAAAGCCTCATCCAAAATTACGAGGGCTTTCTGTAAATCCTTCCTGGTTATTGTCAATGCAGGCGAAAGGTGTAATACATTGCCGGCGGAGACTTTAAAACTGAGTCCCTTTTTCAAACAATCGTACATAATTTTTTCAGCTTCCTGAATGGCCTTTTCTTTTGTGGTCCTATCTTTTACAAGTTCAATGCCCCAAAGGAGCCCCAACCCCCGAACATCGCCGATAATCTGGTGTTTGACGCTCAACTTTGCCATTGCATCGCACATGAATTTTTCATCGGACTTCACTTTTTCCAATAAATTTTCTTCCTTGATAATTTCCAGGGTAGCCAGGCCTGCGGCGGCACCCAACGGACTTTTCTCGTGCGTGTAATGTCCCAGTGAAATATCTCCGAATAGATTGTAGGCATCCCGGGAAACTATTGCGGCCTGCGGAAAGATACCGCCACCCAAACCTTTGCCCAGACATAGAATATCCGGTTCGATTCCATAATGCTCAAAAGCGAACATATAGCCGGTTCTTCCCAAAGCGATAGGGATTTCGTCCAATATTAACATCACTCCATAGGTATCACACAGTTCTCTTGCCTGCTTCCAAAATCTTTTTGAGGGTACCTGCACGTCGGTATTTCGAATGGTCTCGGCAATAAAAGCTCCGATATCGCCTTCCTTGGCAAAAACATATTCCAATTGCTCCAGGCATTTTGATTCGTCACCCTCGAAAATTCCGCGGTAGGTAACCGGTGGGGGAATACGATCTGTACCCGGCATCAAAGGTCCCATGTATTCCCTGAAAACCGCTTCTCCGCCAACACTTATGGCATCGAGGGATGCACCATGAAAAGAATCCCAAAAAGAAACAACTTTGAATTTACCGGTGACGGCACGCGCTAATTTCAGGGCGATGCCTATGGCTGAGCTCCCGTTTGGTGTCAATAATGTACGGTTGAGATCGCCAGGCAATAAAGAAGCCAGCTTTTCGGCAAAAGCAATAGCGGTTTCGTTCGTATAACGCCGTGAGGTAAATGGAAGCGACCTCATTTGTTCGGTCAACCGCTCAATCAACTTCGGATGTGAATACCCTACCTGGTGCACATTGTTCCCGTGGAAATCGAAATACCTTTTACCTGCAATATTCTCGATATACGAGCCTTGGCAGCTCTTTAAAACATCTAAACAAGGGGTGGAAAGGGCTTGGTGCAGAAAGAAGCGGGCATCTTTTTCCAACAGTAGCCTGGTATGCTCATCCACTTCATTTTTTATCCATTCAAACCTTGCCGGAGTAAGGTTTATATCGCCTTCGGTACGTTTATTTATCGCTATTTCTTTTCGGTTATCGGGAGACATAAGGGCCGTATTTTGCAACAATTTGGCGGTTTACATCTGCATCGTCCAAGATGATTACTTCATATGTATTTCCATCTTCATGAACCCTTATCACGATGTGACCGTTCTGACTTTTATATTGGTCCGCTTGATCACCGAGAACATCTATGTTGGGCTTCAGCAATACCGTAGAGAAAATATCCCTTTCGCCGGGATGATCAGAAGACCAGTTTTGCTGCACCCATACCCGTGGCCTGATGGTACGTACATATATTGCATTCTGCGAATCGCGGTTGCCGTGATGGTTGAGGGTGGCCACGTCTACACGCCCCACTACCGGGGCAATATTCGATTCCATGCTATCCATATCTGCAGCGCCGAATCTATCGACACCGCTGATATCGCCACCCGTAAAGTAATCAAAGTCTCCATAGGAAATCTTTATACAAGCGCTGAGTGGATTTTCTCCCCCATATTCATTTTTATTGAAAAGCGCAAAGGTATCCTGATTTTCACCTGTCCAGATTATACCATTTACAGCAATATTCCTAACTTCGAAATTCGGGAATTTTTCCGGACCATAATTGAGTATAATTTGGTCATTTCGGCCGGCATGCAAAGTTTCATTTACCAACCCATGGCTAATACTTGTGTATTCAATAAACTTCCAGTATTCTTTTAAAGTAGATACCATGCCGTATGGGTCTTCTGAAAATCTTTTTTGAACTTGAACGGACAAATCTTTCAAATCAATGGGATAGTCGAACCCACGGTCCAAAAGCTTTTTAACCGGAAGTAATGTTCCTACCTCCATAATTCCCGTAAGTAAATAACCTCCTTTTGCTTTTTTCCTCAGGGAATCGATTTCTCCGAAATGGTCATCATGGTAATGCGTGATAAGTGCGTAGTCTAAATATGCGCCCTTTTTTTCAGGATTAAACATTTCGATATAATCCACGATCCATTCCGGGGGGGACTTTGAACTATCCGGCATCGCCTTTGCATTTCTGGCGGAAAGCGTTCGCGTATGAGATTCCGACATGTCCCCGGCATCTATCAAAAGCGTAGTGCCGTCTGGAAAGATACAAAATGCCGCATCCCCCCTACCGGTATTGATGTGGTGGATGTCGAGCATGCCTTCCTGCCATGTGGGTAATGGGCTCCCTTTTTCCTGAGCTACCACCGTTGAGGTTAGGAAAACCAATGTTAAAAAGAATATTCTCAAAACCCATGTCATAACCTATTTCGATTTCAAAAGCGTAGTGGGCAAAATCTGCTTCGGTATGTCCGTACTTTCAATATAGACATCCAACCAAGCATCACCACCGCCATTAAACCAAACAACTTCTAATTCGTGTGTCCCTGATTGCAGTTCTATTTCGCCATCCTTTTCCCTAACGCCATGGTCGCCGTCGTTGTCTACTACTGTTTGTCCGTTGATTTTGAGTCTGCTCCCATCATCTGATCGCGTATAAAACCTGTAGTTGTCGGTTTGGTCGATAGCTATCCGGGTAGTAAAACGGATGGCTGTATTTGATCTTATCAAGCCCTTGATTTCATCGGAAGTAACCTCGAAACAATTTCCCGTAGCATCTGGTTCCCTATTTCCCAAACTGGGGATAAACGAAAGATTTTCCAAATAGAAAATCTCATATCGAATCGGTTCTTTTTTGTTTTGGGGTTTTAATCGAAAATATCCCTCGGATACCATACTGTTCAGTTTTCCATTTTTGAAAACAGCACTTTTGAGTACTGCGTTCTTGTTTATTTGTATGGGTTTGCTTGCCAATCCTGAGTTGGCGGAAGGCATCGACCCATCCATGGTATAACGTACGATCCCTTCCTTATTGGGGTTTTCGATTGACACCGACGTCGATTCCTCAAATAATCCACCTGCTTTTTTGTAACCCTCCGCTTTGGGTTTGATAACGGGCTCTTTCAATTGTTCTAAAACGGGATAAGCATCTGAAATTTCATATCCGTCAAAAGCCGTCATAACAGGTCTGCCTATCCAGGCTTCGGGGGTTTTTAATCCCAAGGCAAAAGCGACAGTCGCGGCATTATCGTATTGATATACCGGGTACTTTATTTTATGGTTTTTCTTCACGGATTTGCCCCAAACTACAAACGGAATCTCGATTTCCTTTAAAGATTCGCCCCCATGTCCCTTACCAAGACCACCATGGTCGGCACTGATGATGACCAGGGTTTTACTTGAGATTCCAGCTTTCCCGATGCTGCCCATTACCTGACCTAAAAGGGTATCTGCTTTTTCGACCGCCGAATAATATTCCGCCGTACCATGACCGAACTCATGCCCGGCATGGTCCACATGGTCAAAATGGATAAAGACAAAATTCGGCTTCTTTTCTTCGATATAACTGGCAGCAATCGCAGCGGTCTCCTCTTCGGTATTGGGGTTTACATCATAGTCAACCGCACTTTCCTCGAACAATCGGCCAAAACCGCCCCAATGATAGATGGCCCCGATTTCGGCATCTTCGATCTGGTAATCCACCAAATGAAAGATACTTGGAAAGAGAAAATCATCGTATTGAGCAACTGCCGGTAAAACAAAATTATCTTTTTCCCAGGCGTTCGAAGTGATGCCGTGTTGCTCCGGCCCTGCACCCATTATCATAGAAGCCCAATTTGGGCTTGAACTTGTGGGAAGCACCGCTCTGGCGTGCATAGAAGACGCCCCTTCTTCAATCAATCTATCAAAATTAGGTGTTTTGGCATTATGCAATCCTTGAGGGCTCAGCCCATCGAAACCGATTACAATAACGTGGTTTATTCCTGGTGGTTTCTCCGATTGTCCTTGAATTGCATCAGACCATAGCGAGAAGTATGCCATGGTCAAAAATGCCAATAAACTGTTATAATTTCCTCGTCCGGGTTTAATCCACATCCCACCAAAGTTTTGTGTTGAGGTCGTCGACCCCCATTCGCTGAACCGCTGCGTTATAGTTGTCTTCATTGGTGGCTTTTACGGAATTGGGATACTGAAAACGTACTGGTACCCGACCACCGTTTACCGCGTCGGGACCAGGCACCACCTCTGGCATTCCGGTACGCCGCCAATCGGACCAGCCTTCGAAACCGGTGTAGAACAGCGAAATCCATTTCTGCAATGCTATTTTGCTCAAATTTTCATCCGAGGCGGTTGTTAATGCAACCTCACTTTGTGAGAGGTACACATCAAGGTCGGTCGCCTGCATGGCGGAGGTAATTTCCGTCCATCCACCTGCGGCAACGCGGTCTGTATAATATTCAAAGGATGCGCGAATTCCGTTTTCATAAAATTCGGCAGCTTCGCCCACTGAAATCCATCCCTTTTCGCGTGCTTCCGCCAATATAAATTGGAGTTCCGAGTAGCTCATGATAATCGTTTGAGATGCTGTTGCAGAGGCTTCCTCGGGATTACAGGCCCTGCAGGCCAATAGAATCCCCAGTCTTGAAATAAAATTGGAGCCGGATTCATCCGGATTTCCTGAGGGGCTATAACCCAAAGCAGCCTCATCATCCAATCCGTTGGGCATTCCTACGTAATCATCGAAGTCATCCGAATAGATTCCTTTACCTGAAGCTGAAGTCGGCTGAGCGAATACCACGAGCCGGGTATCGTTGAGGGCTTTCAGCCTGCTCTCCAAAGTCAGGCTCAATCGTACTTCGTCAAAACTACCGGACCTCGTATCGTATTTGGATTGCGGGTTATCGGAATTCCACTGCACCACGGCCATGTCTTCATTACTTTCGAAAACAGGAAAGTTGGACGGGTCGTTCACAATCTGTGTCATTCCCGTCACTGCTTTGGAATTGTCAACATCGCTGATCCGCATCAACAAACGAAGCCGAAGGGAATTCGCAAACTTACGCCACTTTAGAATATCTCCACCAAAAAATATATCCCCTGAAATATTCGGCTCGCCGGTCAAAATGGTATTCGCATTCTCTAAATCTAACAATATACCTTCATAAATGACCTGCTGGGCATCAAATACAGGGCGCACGTTTCCTTCCGATATTCCCTGTGTAGCTTCTGAATAGGGTACATCCCCATAGGCATCGGTCACATAGGAAAAAATCCAGGATTTCATAATCAGGGCGACCCCATAGTAATTTTGGGCATCCATGTTCTCTTTTGTGTCCCTGATGATATTTTCCACGTCACGAAGGGAAGCGTAGGCATTATCGTAAGGCGTACCTGCCGGTGACCAGTTATAAATATCGCCACTTGTAAATTGCAAACGGGCACCATATTGGACTACAGTGAAGCCTTCTTCCCACCCTTCGTTGCCCCAATTATAGGCCATTTCACGTTGTATGCCCGGTAGTAAGAGCTCCGGTTGGGCTGAAGATGGGAAATTGGGGTTCACATTAATGGTATCAAATTCCTCCGTACAGCCGGAAATCAAAACCGAAAATAAAAGTATGCCTATTGTATTTTTCATGATTCTATATTTTGTGATGTGCACATCCATTAAAAATCGACTTGTATATTAAAGGTGAATAGTCGTGTACTCGGATAAGACATATTCTCAATGCCTGGTTGAAGGGTTCCACCGGCCACCCCGACTACTTCAGGATCAAAATGCGGATTGTCCGTCCATAACAATAAGTTTCTGCCGGTCAGGGAAAAACGGACGTTCGCAATAGGCAATTTATCCACGATCTTTTTTGGCAGGCTATATCCCAGGGTAACTTCTCTTAGCTTGGTATACGAGGCATCATATTTCGCTGCTTCCACATTGTCACGCTCGTAATAACGGTTATTGTAGGTTCGTGCGTCAACGTTGATGGAATTGGGAACGTAAACAGGACTATCTGCGGTACCGGTATTCATCACACCTTCGGCAACAATGCCATTTTCCCTGCCTTCCAACGTTTCCATCAACTGGCCGGAAGTGCTGCCTATAGTCTTGGTACGGGACACCACAATGCCTCCCTGTCTTGTATCGATCAAAAATCCCAGGTCGATATTTTTATATTTAAATGTATTCTGGATTCCCAATGTAAAATCCGGGGCATAATCCCCTTGATACACCAAATCATCGATACGAATGGGAACACCCTGCTCATTTACTATTTTCTGACCAAAGAACTCACTGTTAGGGTCTTCCACCCGTTGAAAGCCCCTGCCATAAATCGCACTGATTGAACCCCCTTCACGAGCCTGGATAAACGCCCCGTTTCTTTCAGTCAAGGTAAAATTGACCCCTCCGAGGTCTTTGACCTCACTCCTATTTCTTGAAAAGTTAAACATGGCGTTCCATTTAAAGTTATCAGTCAGTACCGGCACGAAATTGGCAATGGCTTCAAATCCATAATTACGAACTTCCCCGGCATTGATCAGCTGACTTGAATAGCCACTCGCAATATCGGTATCTATATTGATGATCTGGTTTCTCGTACTACTATCGTAATAGGTCAGATCTAAGTTAATTCGACTTTGGAAAAAGCGGAGATCCAGTCCGAATTCGACCGAAGAGGTAATTTCCGGTTTCAAATCCGCATTGGGAATCAGAGCCGACTCGGTTAAAATAGGCGTAGAACCATCGAATGGAGTTTCATTTCTATAAAAGCTTCTTAGTCTGTAAGGATCCGTATCATTTCCCACTTCGGCATAAGCGGCCCTTAGCTTTGCGAACGTAATCCATTCAGGCATGTTGAAAATATCACTTGTGATGGCACTTAAGGTGGCCGATGGGTAGAAATATGAATTATTATCTTCAGGCAGGGTACTCGACCAATCGTTTCTTCCCGTAAGGTCAAGAAAAAGCATGCCATCGTAAGAAAAACGGGCAAAGCCGTAAAGACTGTTGATACGCTTCTCGAAATTGTCAGAGTTGACCTGAACAGCCTGTCTCGAATTATTAAAGGAATAGACTCCGGGGTTAATCAGCTGTGGTGAAACACTCTTTGTAAAATCTTGCTTTTGGCGCAACTGGTTGCCACCTCCCGATATATTGATGTTCCATTTTTCAGAGAAGGTCTTATCATAACTTAAAAGGAAATCCGTATTGCCTTCCTCAAAAAAGATATTGTCTTCCTGGTAGGTGCCAAAAGGAAATCGCTGTGTGCTGAAGGCTCTTTTTCTGGGTCTGAAATCCCTGTAAAAATCTCGTCCGCTTCTAAGCAATAGTTTCCAATTTTTACTGATGTCGTAATTAACGCTTATGTTTCCGAAAACACGGTCCTTATCCTGAGCATTGGTATTCTCGTACATAGTAAAATAGGGATTGTCATGATAATTATAATTGTAGTTGAACTGTTGCCTTCCCTCAAGCCCCGGTTGCCAGTAATTTCTGAGGTTGGCGGTATTAATCTGTCTGCCATACCAAATAAAGAGATACATGATACTTTCGGTACCATAACTTAAGGCAGGTCGGTTGCGACTATCGGATTTTACATAGTTGACATTCGCATTTACGGTTACCTTCTCGGTAAGGTTAAGACTGCCTGTTAAACTGAAGGTGTTTCTTTCAAGGTCGGTATTGGGCAAGGTACCTGTTTGATCCAGGTTTTGGTACGAAAAGCGCATATTGCCCATTTCACCCGACTTTGATATGGCGATGCTGTTTGAAACGGTAATACCGGTCTCAAAAAAGTCCTTGGTATTATCTGGATTTGAAACCCATGGAGTGGGGGTAATCGGAGCATCGCTAATGAAAATATCGCCCCCCCGCGTGCCATCCGTTCTTGGCGAGTCGAATTGCGGAATCAACAGGCCGGTGTCCATTCTCGGGCCCCAGCTTTCGTCTACCCCATCGGCGATTCCCGAACCGCTGCCATCGACAAACGCAAATTGCTGATTGTTTCCCTGTCCATATACATTTTGCCAATCGGGTAACATTAAAACATTTTCGACGGTCACCCCCGTATTGAATGTAACCCCCAATCTACCACTTTGTGATTTTCCTTTTTTTGTTGTGATAAGGATGGCGCCATTCGCGGCTCTGGCTCCATATAGGGCGGCTGCTGCAGGGCCTTTTAAAACGTTGATGGATTCGATATCCTGGGGATTTATTTCAGCTGCTCCGTTTCCATAATCAACATCCTGAGTGCCGGAACCAGATGACCCGACGATTTCATTACTTATGGGGGTACCATCGACAACAAATAGTGGCGAGTTGCCATCGATATTGAGTGAGGCATCGCCACGAATGGAAACCCTTGCCGAACCGCCAAGGCCAGTCGGACTATTCGTAATCTGCAAACCAGCCACCTTGCCCGATATGCCGTTTAAAAGGTTCGGTTCACGGGCCTGGACCACTTCGTCGTTTTCCAGTTCCTGGGATGCATATCCCAGTGATTTTTTCTCGCGTTCAATCCCTAGCGCAGTGACCACTACCTCGTCCAACTGCTGCGAATCGGGCTGTAAAGTGATGTTGGCACTTGTTTTTCCAGCTGTATCGAATTCCTGGGTTACATAACTTATATAGGATACCACTAAAATTTCATTTCCATCCGGAAGTTCAATTTGGAAATTCCCGTCAAAATCGGATGCCACTCCGTTGGAACTTCCTTTCATAACGACAGATGCCCCTGGCAAAGGGTTGTTGTTTTCATCCAATACCCGACCTGAAAATAAGGTCTGGGCATTGCCTATGGCAAAAGCAAAAAATGCAACTGCCATACTTAGTAATGTTCTCTTCATTTTTTCGTATTTGTAAACTTTAGTTCATTATAGCGAAACAAAGATGAAGAAGACAGGTTAAGCTAAATTCCAATTTATATTAAGATATTGCAACCTAATCTATTATAAGGATTATGAAAAGGTTAACTAAAATTTATTTACAAATATTCAAATAAACATGTTCCGGTTTAATCGACTTATGACTGGCACAATCAGCTTCTTGTGCGGGAATCTTTCTAAAAAGAAAGGCATAAATTCGGGTATACCCCTCATTGCAGGGTTAAAGGGAATCACTGATATTGGCGAAGTTCATTTTTACGTAAGTTTGCAGCACAATGGAACGGATGGAAGATTATCTCATCGGCATCGGAAAGCGCATCAAGGAAATCCGAAAGGAAGGCAAAAGCACTATTAGCGATATCGCGCAACAGGCGGGGGTGACAAACGGACTCATTTCACGGATAGAGAATGGCAGGACTATTCCGTCACTGCCTGTGCTTTTAAAGATTATAAATGCCCTGGATATCGAAGTAACCGAATTTTTCAACGGAATGCCCCAGGTAAACGGCGCCAATTTTATCGTATCACGCAAAGAGGAAAATACCCTTATCGAAAAGGAGGATGATGCTGTAGGTTTTGAATATACCTATATTTTTGGGAAACAACTATCATCCATTGGGTTCGAGACTGTTCTGCTTGAAGTAAAACCAGGCTCAAGACGCCAAAAGGTTAGCACAGATGCCTACGAGTTTAAATACGTTCTCTCCGGCGAGTGCTGCTATGTTATAGCGGAGGAAGAGGTATTGTTAAAAGAGGGGGATTCCATTTTCTTTGATGGGCGTATTCCGCATGTACCTGTTAATCGTGGTTCGGTTTCTTCTACGATCCTGGTAGTGTATTTTTTTATATGAAGGACCGAAAAGGCCAGGATTTCAGGCTTCAAGAAGGTCGATGAGATCTAATAGGGAATCCAATACATAGCTCGGTTTAGCTGATTCAAGCTGCTGCCTGTTATGGGCACCGGTGGTTACTCCTACGGTAACTCCACAATTCGCATTTAGACCTTCCTTTATATCAATGATGGAATCGCCCGCCTTCAGCACTTTTGAAGGATCAGAAACATTCAATAATTTCATTGCCTCGAATATCATATCAGGGTGTGGCCTCCCCAGGATAACATCATCAGCGGTTACCAGGACATCAAACTGTACGCCTTGTTTCCAATTCATCTTTCGCAATAAATGCTCTGCTACAGGCCTAGAATAGCCTGTATTCAACGCGATCTTAATTCTTTTTTCCCTTAGATGGGACAAGAGTTCCAAAACACCGTCAAAGGTTCTTACGATGAGTGTGTCGTAGGCAATATCGAGCAACTCCTTAAAATTCTTAAAGATTGGTTCGGAATATTGCGATCCTCCGGGATCAACTTGTGCTAAAATGTCTTTAATGGCCTGATGCTTTTCTTTTCCGGCCCCATGTTCCAGTACAAAATTTAGTGCAAGGTCATAGCCATTTTGGTTGATTGCTTTCTGTAAGGTCTTATAGACCACGTTACCTTCATCAACCACGGTACCGGCCATATCGAAGACAAATAACTCGAGGTTATGCATATTTGATATTGAAAATTTTAGAAATGTTTTCTTTTGCGAAGCCAGCGCTTCCTGTCATTCCCTTTCCCCCGATTCCGGTAACGATATGTATGTTATCATCTAGAGTGTGCTGGTAAATGTCGGAGTATTTACATTGTGAATACAATCCATACCAACGGCTCTGGATTTCATAGGTAGGCAGATCGATTATATTTTTTGCTTCCTGAAGGATAAAATTATCGATTTCCATATTTAAGCTCGTTCCCAAATCATCACTGTTCGCGGCATCAGCATACTCGTGGGAATCGCCTATGATTACAGTACCGTCCATAGCCTGTTTGAACAAAATATGAATTCCCCATTTTTTCTCCAATGAATCTTCAGTTTCCAGTGATTTCACAACGGCATGGGAAGGACATTCCATAAAAGCCTCGTACCGTCGAATGGAGAGTCCGGTCAAAACTGAGCCCGGGAGAATATATGCGGGTTGGGGCCTGGTCTGCATCATCTGTAATTTGGAGACGACCAGATCGCTTTCTTCGAACAATTGAGGATACAGCAGCCTAAAATCACTGCCATTACAGATTATCGCCTTAGCTCCAAACAGCGATTTGTTATTGGCCGATATTACGTCCACCCCATTGGATAATGCATTACATTCTATGACAGTAGTATTGAAAAATAAATGAAGGCCAGAGGCTCTAAGAAAGGTCTGTAGTCTGTTTATCATGAACCTTGGCTCGACCATGATCTCCTGGTCAAAAAAAAGACCGGCTCTCACATAGTCTTTCCGAAGGCCAGGATAACGTTCCAGACATTTAGACCTGGTCCATAGATTTGAGGAATAATCATTGGACCTATTAATGCTGTTAAGCTCTTCTAAGAGCTGCACCTCTGCATCATTTGACGCAAAATAAATACTACCCTCTCTCCTCACAGAGATATCGAACTGAGCCTGAATTTCATTATAAATGCGTAAACTTTCACGGCCATATGCCTGCCACTTGCCCTTCATTCCGGAAGGCACTATCTGTCCAAAATTGCGAACTGTAGCCCCCTGGGGCGTGCTGTTCTTTTCGATTAAAGCCACTTTTAATCCCCTTTGCATGGCATGATAGGCATGAAAAGTTCCCAGTACACCTCCTCCGATTACAATCAGATCGTATTCTGTTTCCATAGCTATACAATGGTTAATTGATGGTCAGGCAGTAGTGACTTCCTCTTATATTTTCTGTGGAAATAGACCAATGAAACAACGGAAACTATCATACCCGTTACAGCAACTATATAAGTGCTGTAGATAAAAAAGTCAAGCCACGAAAGCGTGCCCTGCCCGAAGTTCTTGTAGAGCAAAACAGCCATACTACCCAGATACCCAAAGGCATCGGCAATATAGATTAAAAAGCCGGCATTGCCGTTGATCCGAAAGGTCGCTATCATTCTATCAAAAAAAATGCCGTTGAAAGGAACATAGCAAATATAGAGTCCGAAACCTGTGAGCACCATCCATGGTACAGGCGAAATTACATCTGCTTGGTATAAAAAGGTTCCGAGACCTACTACGACTGTTCCAAAGATCAAGAGG
>JBGTLT010000080.1:0-1688 GCA_041743975.1 Zeaxanthinibacter sp. | reverse complement strand
CATTTGGGTAGTGAGGTAAAATAAAATACTATGATCAATGTATTGATTCCTACCGATTTTTCCACCAACGCTCTATGCGCGATAAACTATGCATTAAACCTTTATAAATGCGAACGCACCAATTTTTACCTTCTGCACGCCTATGCGGATGAGCTGTATCATTCCGTGGTTAAAAAGGATGCTGCTTCCTTTGAAAGTCAAAAAGAAAAATTACGCCAAAAAACGGATCAATTACTACAGGATAGGATCCGGGAAATCATGGACCGGGAGTGCAACCCAAAACATAAATTTGAAGCCCTTTCCGCCAATGAATCCCTGGTGGATGCCGTAAACGATTATGTTAACCAGCTTAATATAGATATGGTAATAATGGGTACCCAGGGGAAAACAGCAGACAAAAAAATCACTTTTGGCAGTCACACAGTCCAGGTATTCAAATATGTCCAAAGTCCCGTACTGGCAATCCCCGCGAACTATGATTACCAGCCTCCACATAAAGTCCTGTTCCCAACTGACTATTTGATACCCTATAAGCGACGTGAGCTAAAATTGCTGAATACGCTGGCAGTTGAGTTCAAATCGGAAGTCCATTGCCTGTATATTTCCGATTTTGAGGACCTGAGCCACCGGCAACTGGACAACAAGCGATTCCTGATGGAATCACTGCCTGACGCATACGTATCTTTTGAACGGACTTCTGTCCGGAATAAGGCCGAGGCAATCCTGGATTACATTTTTAAGAATGATATCCAACTGCTGGTCATGGTCAACTCACGCCATTCTTTTCTGGAAGATATGTTATACCGGTCAACCGTCGATGAAATAGGCCTGCATTTAAAACTCCCGTTTTTGGTAATGCAAAACTTGTCGAGATAACTTCCTGAGCTATCAAAAAGATACTGCTCCCCACTGATTTCTCAGACAATGCCTGGAATGCCATCGAATATGCACCCTTTCCGGTATTTATGGAAAAACTAAAATCCGAGGTGGAAATCCTGGTTTTAAATTTGGACCCTGGCCTGGAGATTGTGTTCATAGGGGTCGGGGCCCCCAATGCCAATCCGTATTCGGGGCAGATAGAAAACCCCCCCAACCTGAAATGGGGAAAGGAAATTCCCCTTAAGAAGGCGATCAGCGAGGGGTTTGGTCTGCCGGTTACCATTGCGAATGATGCCAATGCGGCCGCCTTGGGCGAAATGGTTTTCGGAACAGCCAGGGGAATGCAAAATTTTGTGACACTGACCCTTGGAACTGGGCAGTGGTATTATTACCTCGGGTAAATTACTGGTAGGGGCCCATGGGGTCGCCGGGGAACTGGGCAATGTCAATATTGATCCCCATGGTCGCTATTGTAATTGTGGCTTACAGGGCTGCCTGGAAACCTATGCCTCCGTGACGGGTATCAAAAGGACCGTTTTTGAACTTTTGGCTGAAATGCGGGAAGATTCACCTTTGAGAAGCCTGAATTTTTCGGAAATGACAGGTATCCATATTTCTGATGCGCTTTGGAAGGGGATCCCATCGCATTAAAAGCGTTTCGGAAAACGGGGGAAATACTGGGGTGTAAAATGGCAGACACTGCAGCCCATGTAGATCCTGAAGCTTTCATTCTCTCGGGTGGGTTAAGCAAGGCTGAAGATATCCTCCTGGACCCTGTACGGATCAGTATGGAAAATCACCTGTTCAAT
>JBGTLT010000079.1:0-4333 GCA_041743975.1 Zeaxanthinibacter sp. | reverse complement strand
AATGTTAAGAATTTTGCGAAATTCCTCGAAAAATTCATTGAATTCAAAGGCCTTAAAGATGTTATCCTGCTCGGTAATTCATTAGGGGGGCATATAGGACTGCTTCATACCAAACTCTATCCCGAAATGGTACGCGCCCTGGTTATCACAGGCAGTTCCGGACTGTATGAAAGTGCAATGGGCGATGGCTACCCCAAACGGGGGGATTATGAATTCATAAAAAAAAAGGCCCAGGATGTATTTTATAACCCTGAAGTGGCCACCAAGGAAATTGTTGATGAAGTATTTGCCACCGTTAATGACCGCAGGAAACTGGTAAAAACCCTGGCAATTGCCAAAAGCGCCATACGGCACAACATGTCTAAGGACCTGCCCAAAATGAAAACTCCTACGTGTATCATTTGGGGCAAAAATGATACTGTGACACCGCCCAATGTTGCCCGGGAATTCCATGAATTATTGCCGGATTCTGAGTTATTCTGGATAGATGAATGCGGGCATGCTCCTATGATGGAACACCCGAAGGAATTCAATACCATCCTGAATGCCTGGCTGAAAAAACGAAAATTTTAAGAGGTGGGGGCTGTCCCTGCTGTAACCCTGGAAACTTTAGCCCACCCCAGCAGGTTACAGGGCCAAATGGGTTACTGATTTCATCATCCCCCTGTCCCGACCCATAAAAAGTAATCCCATGAAAATTAAGTCGGCCGACTTCCAAATAAGCAACTCCAGTGTAGACAAGTGCCCCGGGGAGCCGCTCCCGGAATACGCCTTTATCGGGCGGTCGAATGTTGGGAAATCCTCTCTTATCAATATGCTTACGGAACGGAAGAACCTGGCAAAAACATCCGGAAGGCCCGGCAAAACGCAACTGATCAATCATTTTAAAATTAACGGGAACTGGTTTTTGGTTGACCTCCCGGGCTATGGATATGCACAAGTATCCAAGAGGGATAAAAGGATCTTTCAAAGGTATATCACCGATTATTTTTTAAAACGCAGCCAATTGTTAAGTGCTTTTGTCCTGGTAGATATTCGACATGAACCTCAGAAAATAGACCTGGAATTTATGGAATGGATGGGGGAAAACGGCATTCCATTCTCCATACTTTTTACAAAGGCCGACAAGCTCAAACCGTCGCTGATCCAGGAAAAAGTAGCCCATTACCTGTCTGTTCTTACAGCCGGCGCCTGGGAGGAAGCCCCTAATCATTTTGTCACCTCTTCCTCCAATTTCACCGGGAGGGAAGAGCTGCTTGCATACATCGATGGGATCAACAAGGAATTTTATGCAGGGACCCGGGGTGGGTAGCCATTTCCCTGCAAGCAATCCCACACTCCTTGTTAAAGAATTTCCTCACCTTTACCCGCTTAGGAGGTTTCGACCCCTCCAGTGGAGAGGTGCCCCGGGGGGAAAAGCCCCAAGGAGTTCTTTAGATTAAATGGGGGGCTACAGCAGGGAAAGCCGGGAATCCGAATTTGAATGCCGGCCCGGATTTGACAATATTGCAAAAGGAGAAGCCTCATGGTATGAAGGATGGCCTGTCCGGGTTCCCATGGAATGAACAGGTGGATGTCTTATAGTTATTGTAATTTTAAGTAAAAGTTTATTTTTAAAAGGCCTGAATAGGGCTGCCGTGCCAACTCCGCATGTGGGAAGGAACGGTGCCTTACAATAAGAAGTATAGCTATAAACCGTTTAATCCCTAAGTTTCAAATGAAAACAGTATTACACAAAGCAGCCAGCCGTGGACATGCAGACCATGGGTGGCTGAATACATATCACTCCTTCAGTTTTGCCGGTTACCATAACCCCGAAAGGATGGGCTTCGGGGTATTAAGGGTCCTGAATGACGATGAAGTGGCCCCGGGAATGGGATTTAACACCCATTCCCATAGCAACATGGAGATCATATCCCTTCCGCTGGAAGGGGACCTCGAACATAAAGATAGCATGGGCAATATCACCGTAATCAGGGAAGGTGACATACAGGTGATGAGCGCTGGAACGGGCGTGCAACACAGCGAAAAGAATAAAAACCGTGATAAAAAAGTAAAATTCCTGCAGTTATGGATCCTGCCCAAAGAAGTAAATGTCACCCCAGGATACGATCAGAAGAGCATTGACAGGAAAGCGGGTTCAAACCAATTTCAGAAAATTATTGCACCTCACCCTTCCGGTTCAGCGGTTGGCATTCATCAGAATGCCTGGTGTTACCTGGGGGAATTCGATTCCAAAAAAGAGGTAACCTATACATTGAATGATCCGGAGAATGGGACCTATATATTTATGCTGGATGGAAACTGCAGTATTAACGGAGAAATGCTTGAAAAAAGGGATGGTTACGGCATTACCGGAACTGCTGCTATAGATTTCATAATGGAAAGCCCCTGCAGGATCCTCCTGTTGGAAGTCCCTATGACGAATTAATAAAGGTCCGATATAGTTATATCCACTTTTTCAGGAAATATGCATAACCCTTGTGAATACGCTATTTGTTCAACTCCAGCTTTTCTGCAAAGTAGTCGCAGAATTCCTTCATGGTAGCGGTCATTTTTTCATCCTGGGTGGCCTTCATAAAAGTATCTGAGAGGGACACCAGCGTCTGGTGGAAGAAGATCTTCATCTCATCCACGGGCATATCTTTTGTCCATAGGTCGATTTTAAGGGATTCCCTGTTTTTACTGTCCCAGACCGAAAGTAGCATGGCTTTGGCCTCTTCCTGTTCTATTCCCCCATCCTGAGCGGACCAGGTAAGTTTTTCTGGTATCTTATTGTCATCCAGTGAAACCCGAAGTACTATTTCGGAGGTGTGGAGTTCGGCCATAATCTATTTTTCAGGTTTGTAGTTCGATTCTTTGAATAGTTCCTGTGCGGGCAGTACCAGCATTTGAGGAATGGACAGGTCGTTCCTTTCCATAAAGGCACGAACGATCTGCAGGCCCATATATCTGCCAAGCATCCCCGGGGATTCATTATCCAGTTCCAGCTGGAATTTCGAAAACGGGGCAGGATCCAAAAATCTGGGGCCTAGTTTATTGTCTGTGCTGTAGAGCAATTCCCGCTCAATAAAATAGCGCCATATCTGTTCTTCATTCGCTTTGGCCCAGGCTAACTGTTCCTCATCGTATCCCATTCTTTCCGCCTCATTTTTGGCCGGCAACAGTTTGTCCTTCAAAAACCCGATCTTCCCATAATATACCATCTGGGTGAGAAAGGACCGGTCTTCCGGCATGGGTACCACTTTCCGTACAAATGCGTCCGCCACGTCAACAACCAGGAATTTCCGGTCAAGGCCTTTGGAGATGTACCGTTCTATCCCTTTATAGAACCGGTGGTCCTCCCCAAGGTAATTGTCCAGGCCAATCAACAATAATGAATCAGTGAGGATGACCCGGTTTTGGTAGTCTACGTCTGATGGGACCGTTATTATCATGGGCACCTTAAAGCTGGGAAAGTAATACCGGATGTGTTTGAACAGTTGTGATAGTTCTTCCTTTTCCTTTTCAAAATCGGGAAAGGTCCTGTTCACTTCCCCAAGGAGTTCCACCTGCAGGGTATCCTTGAGTTTGGCGACCCAGACACTGTCCGAATACTGTTGGGGGAACAGGTATGGGTAGCGGTCCTTAAGGGCGGGCAGGCCCTCTGGCCCGGCATTGGCAAATTCCCTGTCGAACCGGTTCACCTTCACATCCACTTCTATTTTTGCAATTTCCGCCGCCACCTTGTCATCCTGCATACATGCGGATAGCAGGAATAAGACCGTAAAAACAAGACACCCAAACCTATGCATATGAAGTATGTTATATTCTATTTTATTATTCGACTGTTGCGCTTTATTTTTACGGGGGCAAAGTTAATAGTTTTCCCTATAAAAACAGATGTAAATGCAAACGGATAAAGTTGTTGATTTTATTGTACAGTGGCTCAGGGAGTATGCAGGAAAAGCAGGGATGAAGGGATTTGTGATCGGGATATCAGGGGGAATAGACTCTGCAGTAACCTCTGCCCTATGTGCCAGGACAGGCCTGGAATTGCTTTGCCTTGAAATGCCTATACACCAGGGGCCTCAACAAGTTACCCGTGCTTCAAACCATATCCTGTGGCTGATGGACCGGCACCCGAACGTTTCCAGGCAGCAGGTAAACCTCACACCGGTATTCGATGCCCTGGTAGCTTCCTTCCCGGAAGTAAAAAATGAGGAAGCCAGGTTTATGTCACTCGCCAATACCCGGGCAAGGCTACGGATGACCAGCCTCTATTACTTCGCGGCCCTTGGAAAATACCTGGTAGCAGGAACCGGGAATAAGGTGGAGGATTTTGGTATTGGCT
>JBGTLT010000078.1:0-57071 GCA_041743975.1 Zeaxanthinibacter sp. | reverse complement strand
TCTATTGTGCCATCATCGCATATTGCCTTGTGGCCATAATAAGGAATTAACTCAAATCAGGCCGTAGGATCTACGAAATATTACAGATCTTGAGCATATCGCTACTGGACAAAACCCCTGTAAGAGAGATACTTACAGATTGCGATTACAAAGATGTCAAAAAACTAAAATATAAACAATTGAAAATCAATGGGTTTTAAGTGTCCACTAATGTAAACTAGTATGAATTTATTTCTTTGAACATTATTGCTCCAAAAAAGTTACAATCTAAAATCTTTCTTTTTGAAGGATGGAAAAGTATTATTTCCCCGGCAGATTTTTCATGGAAAATTACAGTAATGGACGCCAATTAATTTGAATTAAGTATGACTTGGTGATAAAAAGTAAAGCACTATAGGTCAGTTTCAGTTGAATTTGACACGGCACCTATGAGTGGACTTGCCTGGAGAACTGTGTTGCGGACACTGGCTTTAGCAGTGAGGAGAATTATGCATATCCGGAAGTCAGTGGGCTGACCAGTTTCATACTGCCCCACGGCACCTATAAAGATGGTCCCGATGGTTTTGTCTACAATGTGGAGCATGATTATTATATATGCACATAGGGGAAGGTGATCCCGATTACCAAAGAGTTTTTGAACTACCATACCGGAACCAGAAAGAAGGTTTACCGGGCTAGCAAGCACGTCTTTACCGGATGCCCGATTCGCAGGCAATGCCTGGGCCTATCGGCACAGGAAAAGAAGTTCATCCTAACCTTTTACCGGGAACAGTATCAGCGCAACAACGCCCGTGTCCATAGCCCACAGGGCAGGTATGTGAAAGGCAAACGAAAAAGCATGGTAGAGCCGGTTTTCGGAACCCTGACACAGTTCCTGTGGCTTCGCAAGGTCAAATACCATTGGCATACAACAGGCCAACATGGTGATGCACCTATCGGCGATTGCCCATAACCTCAAGAAGTACCTGAAATTTGTCGAAAAACGGGTGAAAAGCGAGGCTAAGTCCCTATTGCCATTTTAAAGCTGTAATTCGAGAGATTTTTATGCCATATAACAACCCATTTTTCTTAGCTCGAATATTGAACTGAATCAAAAAAGCCCTGGCAAAAGGCCTTATATGGATGCTGTACTTGAAGATTTAAAGGCTTGTGCAACGGTTACCGGTGTTGTGAGTAGTGCTTGCTCATTCATTATCAAATTCATCTGTAATTTCACCTACAATTTCTACTACAATATCTTCTAATGTCACCATTCCTGTAAATTCTCCCTTTTCAGTCTTTACGATTGCTAAATGATACCTTTTTCCATTTAAATCCTTTAGTACTTGCGTAATACTTTGAGTGTTCTTTACGAATAGAATTGGTCTGATGAATGTTTGTAAGTTATTTGAAGATATATTGTCTCGATGCAATGCTATTTCTTTAAAATTCAAATAACCAAATATGGCTTGAGGTGAATCCGCCCTGCTTACAGGGTATCTTGTATGCAAATGTTTTTCAGCTAGGTCGAAATAATCATCAACGCCCATGGTTTCCGGGAAAAAAATGACTTCTGAAATTGGAAGCATTACGTCCTCTATTTTTCTGCTTTTCAGGTTTGAGGTTTTAATAATTATATCCTCCTGTTCCTTGTTAATAATGTTTTCTAGCTGAGCAACTTTGGCAATCGTTTGGATATCTTCTAAAGTATAGTTAACAGATTTTTCTTTTTTCTTTATGATTAACTTGTTGAAAATCTCTGTAATATAAATAAGTGGATAAAGGGCCTTAATAGTAATGTTTAAAGGTAGCGCAATGTGTTTAGCTAAATTCGCTGAGTTAGAAACACCAATGACTTTAGGAAGGATTTCCGTCCCGAATAGAATAACAACAGTAAAAACAACCGAAAATATCCAAATCAATTAATCTCCATAAATTTCGTCAAATGCGCTTCCTGCAATTGTTGCCCCTCCTGTATGGGCAACGGTATTCAAAATCAATATAGCAGCAATTGGCCTGTTAATATTTCCCTTTAGTTTGTCAAGAATAATAGCATATTTAAGACCTTTTTGCTTGTCCGTTTCAATTTTCACACTGTTTAAACTCAAAAGTACTGCTTCTGTCAATGAGCAGAGAAAAGAAACTATGATAGCTATTAATGAGCTAATTAGAAATATTGTCATATGTATGAAATTTTTTCAGCATTACCGCCCACTGAACATAGTGAGGTTCTGAATTTTAAAAATAATGAATATATTCACGTATTATCAAAAGACAAGGAAACCTTTCCAAATAGCTTTTAGCGTTTATGTGTGAAGTGCGCGGCCTGAGCCAACAGCTCCAAAGCTGGTTTTAGTAAGGGAGCGCGAGCAATTTGGTTTAGAGAGGCGATGTGTCAAATTTCCGGTGATGCGGGGGCATTGCATCGCAATGTAAAGCAACATATCTTGGCTTCAGCTGAATGTCAAGTCTTAAAGTACGGCTACCGATTAATAATTGAATTTAAGTGGCATTTTGCTGCACCTAATGTATCCACCCCGCCAACTACAATTATTCGTTTTTTATTTCCTTATTTCATTTGCTTTTCCACTTCGCTTGACTGCAAGATTTGATTAAAAAAAGTAACCGATTTCGGACTTAAAACTTCTCAGGTTACATGTAAGTTGAATTGGGCTACAACCCATAAATTTAGCACTGAAGCGGTTATTATTTTTATATTTTTGAGGTGCGGTTTTATTGCATTTCTTTCCGAACTAGATACATTGTATAGATTAAAAAAAAGACCAGCAACAATGCCGATTGCCATCTGTCAAGTTGGTTTCTTTTTCCAATAAACATAGCAATAAAGAGAAATAGAGTTCCTCCTAATAGAATTGCAATGTCTATATTAAAGTTTTGGTTGAAGGAAATAGGGCTAATAAAAGAACTTACAGATAGTATTAACAGAATATTAAAAATATTCGAACCAATAACATTCCCAATTGCTATATCACTATTTTTTTTAGTGGCTGCCACTATTGATGTTACTAGTTCAGGTAAAGAAGTTCCTGCAGCAATTATTGTCAAACCAATAATTTTTTCACTTACCCCTAAATTTGTTGCAATCTGGATGCCATTATCGACAACCAATTGACCTCCAACTATAAGACCCGCAAGTCCTAATACTATTAATCCCCATATTTTGAAATCTGATTTCTGCAGATAAGAAGCTACTGTATTTTCTTCTGTTTTCATTTGTTTAAACGCATAATACAGAAACGCAGCAAAACCTAAAAGTAAAATTCCCCCATCAGCTCTTGAAATTTCAGAAGTATCACTTAAAAAAAAATTGTTGGCCATTACAAGAAGTAATAAACCTGAGATTAATGAAATCGGAATCTCCCACCAAACAGTTGAAGACTGAACTGTAATAGGGTAAACTAAGCCTGCTATTCCAAGTATTATAAACAAGTTAAAATTGTTACTGCCAATAATATTTCCAAGCACAATATCTGGATATCCATTAATGGAGGCAATAGAATTAACTACTAATTCAGGTGCGGAAGTGCCAAAAGCAACAATTGTTAATCCTACTACTAAATCCGATATTTTATGTTTTTTCGCTAACGAAGATGCACCATCCACTAACCAATTCGCTCCAAATATTAATGAAGCAAATCCCGTAATTATTAAAATTATAGTTGTAATCATAATATGGTTTTCTCTCTTTTAAACAAACTGTAATGGCTGAATTGTAGAAAATGGCCTTTTAGATGTGCTGATTTTTTTAATATCATTTTTATAGACGATCTTTCATAAAATAGTTCTTAAAAATATTCGATTAAGACTTCGCATTCAATCTGCTGTGTTTGAAGCCGAATAGGAAGTAGACTACAACACCGAGCACCATCCACAGCGCAAAACGTATCCAAGTGACATATGGTAATGCGATCATCAGGCCTAGACAGATCAATACACACAGCGAACAGACCACCTTGAAGGCCGGTGTTTTAAATTTGCGGGGCGAATCGGGTTGTTTGATGCGTAGCACCCAAATACCAATAGCTACAAGTACAAAAGCGAACAAAGTGCCGATATTCGTAAGTTCGGCGGCTACTCCTATATCTAAAGTACCTGCTAATGTGGCCACGAACAAACCGACCACAATTGTTGCAAAAGAGGGTGTGAAAAATCGTTTGTTGACCTTGCTGAACTTTTTTCCGAGCAGGCCATCCCTACTCATTGCAAAAAGTATCCTGATCTGGCCCAATTGCATGACTAACAAGACACTGGGCATGGTTATGGTTATACCAATAGCAATGAGTAAGGCTATATTATTCTCGCCAACCGAGATCAATGCCTCGGCTACCGGTTTTTCATTGGCCAAAACATCCAATGGTGCCATGCCCGTAAGTGCCCCCGCGACAATTATGTAAAGAAGTGTGCATACCACCAATGCAAAAATCATTGCCCGTGGGAGGTCCCGTTGCGGGTTTTTGGCTTCTTCAGAGGTAGTACTCACCGCATCGAACCCAACATAGGCAAAAAACACCAATGCGGCCCCGGTCATAATCCCTTTCCAACCGTTAGGCGCAAAAGGTTCCCAATACACGTCAGGGTTAAAATGGGGAAGACCGAACCACAGGAAGATACCCACCAAAATCAACTTTATGATGACCAACGTTGCGTTGACCCGTGCCGATTCCTTGATGCCTATGTATAGCAGCATAGTTACTAACAACGTAATGACAATAGCCGGTAAGTTAAGCACTGCAGTATCATGTGGGAACGTGGAAATCACATCTATATATTTAGTTTCTACAGCTGGCGTTAACGCGGTCCATGAACCCGATGGTAACTGTACCATTTCCGTTCCCGTGGAGGCGGACATCCATCCTGGTAGGTACCAACCAAAGCCGTCCAATAGATTCTTGAAATATCCAGACCAGCCTATTGCCACTGCTACGTTTCCTACCGCATATTCCAAAATCAAATCCCATCCTATGATCCAAGCGATAAGCTCCCCAAAAGAATGATAAGAGTAGGTATAGGCACTACCAGATATCGGTATCATCGAGGCAAACTCTGCATAGCATAGCGCCGCAAAAAGACAGGCAAGACCTGTTATTACAAAAGAAATGGTCAAGGCAGGTCCCGCACCGAGCGCGTGTTCTGTACCTGCGGCCGCTTCGCCGGTAAGCACAAAAATACCGGTACCGATAATGGCACCTATACCCAACATTGTCAAGTCGAAGACACCCAACGATCTTTTTAAGATAGATTCCTCAGATTCTTTCTGAAGACTTTCCAATGATTTCTTTCTAAATAGTTTGCGTATCATATCATTTTGTTGTTTTTATTTTTAGGGCAACCGAACCACGCTTATTTTCTCGATAGGGGCAACGTTTATGGGTATTTTCTCCTCAATTGAATTGGTCGTGTCCAATCCAAAATCATCCATTGCCGATAGCCCAGACGCTTTTAACAATCGATAGATTCGTACGGCAAATATTTCCAGAATTGAAAGATGATTATCGGTTGCTACCATTGAATTGATCAACACATATTTAAAGTCGGCCGGAATGTTATTCTCTATATTTGCGAAGAAAATATTTTGCCCTTTGATTTCACCCGCCGCTGTCAGATCATGATGAATTTTCCGCATCATATAATCGATCAAATGAGGCTCTTTAAAGCCCAGATTCAATTTGACAAAAAAGCTCTTTTGCGGAATTATAGTTTTTGTACTATAAGATGCGCCATAAGGTATATCGGTCACATCGATATGTAAAAACCAATAGATGGCTGCCTTTTTTGGCTGTGAGCGAAACAATGAATGCGCAATGGTCACATCGATGTAATTTGTTCTGGTCGAACGCGTCGGGAAAACAAGGTTCGTAGCCATGTACGGGATACTGGGATCATTGATAACGTTCAACAACAAGGGTTCTATTTCTTCCAGTTTTTGATATTCCGCAACCTTCCCGCGCAGTTTTCTTGCCCTATGGTAAAAAAGTAAGAAGGTAAATAGTAGTAATGCCAATAATAAGGTAAACCACCCGCCGTGAACTATTTTATTAAGGTTTGAAACGAAGAAGGTACCTTCGACAAGAATGATGACGATAAAGGCTGGTATGATGATTGTTTTTCTGTTCCTATAATTGGTAAGTAGGAGATAGCTGATCAATAAACTAGTCATTAACATATCTATGGTAATGGCGAGACCGTATGCCGATTCCATATTGATCGATTTTTTAAATAGAAAGACTACCAATAAACAACCGGCCAAAAGAAAATAATTGATAAAGGGAATGTAAATCTGACCTTTATGGGTAGACGGGTACTTTACCTTGAGATTAGTCCATAATTTCAGCTTAATGGCCTCGTTAACAAGGGTAAAAATGCCTGTAATAAGAGCTTGGCTCGCAATGATGGTGGCTATGGTGGCAATGCCTATAATGTATGGTAGCAATCCACTTGGTACAGTGGCGTAGAAAATCGATTTAACCGAAACTCCTTTTTCAAGGGACAAACAAAAGGCGGCTTGCCCAAAGTAATTGAGCAGTAACATAGCCAATACAAAAACCCAAGTAATCCTGATGTTCTTTTTACCGCAATGTCCTAGGTCCGAATAGAGGGCCTCCGCACCAGTGGTACATAAAAAGACCGCTCCAAGAATCCAAAGAGCGCTAGGATATTGCACCAAAAACTCAAAAGCGTACATAGGGTTTACAGCCTTCAGCACTTCAGGATCACGCAAAAGCTGGTTAAACCCAAGCACCCCAAGGGTCGCAAACCATACGGACATCACAGGGCCGAAAAGAATCCCTATTTTTTTAGTGCCGAACTGTTGGATGAGAAAGAGGGCTATCAGAATGCCGCACACAATGGGTAGGGTCGGAATGCCTTCATACAAAATACCAAGACCCTCTACCGCCGATGAAATTGAAATAGCCGGTGTGATAAACCCATCACTTATCAAAGTGGCACAACCTATCAAAGCCGGATAAATTATCCACTTCGATTTGGTCTTCCGAAGTAGGGCGTACAGGGCGAAAATGCCGCCTTCCCCATGATTATCGGCGTTGAGGGCTAAATAGATATACTTGAAAGTGGCAATGAGCATAAGTGTCCAAAAAATACAGGACATACTACCCAGGATTAACAAAGGATCAAAATTAATTCCTTGGGTAATGGCTGTAAAAACGTAAAGGGGAGAGGTGCCAATATCGCCGAAGACAATGCCCAACGTCACAAGAAGAGAGACTATGGAAACTTTTTGTAGGGTTACTTTCATTTTTGTGATCGAAATATTTATTTACCTGGACTTGCGGCCTTAGTCAAAAGAGAAATAGAGTGCTGGTGGACCATTATTTCACTATTTGTGGTTTGGCGTTATTTCCACTTTAACGTCCTTATTACGAATTTGCCGATTTAACAAGTGTATGATCTGGATCTAAAAAAGAAGCGTTCCTAAAAACTATCTTTGAAGTATCCCAAAGACCTTCCTTAAAAGGGTAAAAGAGTATAAATCCTTTATCCGTGAAATAGCTGTTCAATTACGGTGGGATCATTTCCATACTGTTGTGGTAAGAGGGTTTGTCATTTCTGCTTAGGACGATAATAAAGTTTCGTTTTCATTAAAATCTTTCGTTATGTTGTGCAGATCTTCCCAAGAACTCATTGCTTTAAAATCAATTGCGGATGAATTTAGTTACTTTCTTACCCTTAGAAGTTTAGTGGTTTCATTTGATGGATAAAAAATAAGGCCGTCAATACCATGCTATTATCTTGGTTTCATTGTTAAAATCTAGATTGAATGAATTATATCCAAAAGCTAGGCTGCCTTTCTTCCAAAAGGTATCGTCGAGGTATGGCCAATGAGTATTGCCTTCTATTTCTCGATCCTTTGTTGCTCAAAATCTTCCGTGCGATCTTCATTCATATCGTAAAAATTCAGGAGCAAACTGTCGCCATTTTTTAGAAGAATCTCGAGATCATGTTTTTCTAACATCAGTTCTATTTTATCATTTGTTTTATGACCTTACTTTTTCCACTAATTGACATCCCTTAATAGTGCTTTGGTCTAACAATTGCTCTGAACTTTCTGATGCTGAAATTTTCAAGAACAACATCTTTCTCTGATTAGTATCCAATCCAATACGTGCTGCCCCAGTTTTCTGACTCAGAGATATTCAGATTATATTTGGCCATTATTTGCTTGATTTTCTCACCCATCTTTTTTCTTTCGGTTTTTACGGCGACAATGATCAAAAAGAAAGGTATAAAAACACTACCCACTACTAGGAGGCATATTTCTATAAATAAAGTATCCATTTCAATATTATTTATGCTGGATTAAAATTGTCTTTGTTGATATTTAAAAAATTCAAGGTAGTTGCAGACTTTTTACCCAGTCGTTGGGCAAATGTGATTTATGAAAAGAACTACTACTTTTCCTGTCCACGCAAAAACAATTTTAATAACTAAGGGAAGGAGTGAAAGGGGTAAGATATGGAATGACTTTCGAGTTTTAAGTCAATAGTATGGTTATACTTGAGAGATTGAAAACTGACTCCAAGTTGATTTCTTGTTGAAATGGCACTCTTAGCTTGGCCCAAGGTATAAACTACCTTGGGTTTTAGTCTAGTATTTTGGTGCGGAAAACTCCTAGTCGTTAACTCCGGTATATTTAAGAACGGATTATAATCTTCATAAAAACTAATATCCATACTCTTGTAATTGTGCGGTTGGGGATCGCTAAAAGTGTAGGTGGAAGCAAATGTAGAAACACTATTGCTTACAAACGTAATTAGGAGTAAAAGCCTTAGAGCCAGCATTTTTTATCGTAATTCATAATCAAATTTAGATACAATTACCGTTAACTTGATGTTAAAGATTACAGCATATTAATTTATTCAAATACGACCCTTAGCTCTGAATATGAGCTACTTTTACTTGGCTTTGGATTAGACCAATGGTTAGGAAAAAGTCTATTGACCACACGAATGGTTAATTGGATTATAGCACAGTTCTTAGTTATTACCACACTTTTTTATCGTGATAGGCTATAAAGTTGAGTCCGATTTGAGCAGCATTTTGTAAACTTTTGTTATAGAGGTATGTCTAAAGCAATAAATTGTTTGGTCCTTGGTTAACTTGAATTGCGGCTTTACGATTTTATTGAAATGTTTTGTAAAAAATTCACGTCTATTTTTCTCTTCGGTTTCCCAAACCCCACCGATTATATTGGGTGTAAACAACAAAAGGGAGTCCTCCATTTGGGAAAGGTCAGGAAGCTACGATCTTAATATTTCGGGGATGATCTTGGTTTTGTGGGGATTATTTTTTGATTTGAACCGAATAGTATTGTCCTGAAGGTTTATATCCCCAATGGTCAGTCTGCACACTTCCACGGGCCTTAAAAAATTATAACTAATGAATTTTATATAGAGTAGCAGTACGGGATCTTCTCTTTCAAGATAGGTAAAAATCTTGTTTTCGGTTTCTAAATCATAAGAATTGTTGTGTAATGATACTGATTTCAGGACAGTGATCCTTTTGATAAAATTTACAGGCAATACCTCATTTTCTTCCAAAGTCTGCATAATACTGCCAAGGCAAAGCCGATAATTGTTCCGGTTCCTGGGACTGGATTTCGCAAGTATGTGGTTTAAGAAATCCAATATCAATTTCTTGTTGAGCTGGTCTATGGTCAGGACTTTGGGATGGTGCTGGGTCAACCAGGTTAAAAATACCCCGATCTTGTATCCGTAATCCTGGAGTGTTGAAGAAGTTACCTGTTGCTTCTATAGTTTCAATCCAAATTCGAAGGCCTCCTTTAGACTCCGCTGAATTGGCTGGGTTGGGTTCGGTGCAGGTTTTTCAATTGAATCGGGAGGACTCTGGTACGACTTACCATTGACCGGCACCGATTGCCTTTTAGTGGTACTATGACCTTGGTGTTGTCCTGGAAAGGACTGTATCCGTCCTTTAGCAGTTGCACCAAATTCCGTCCATACACCGATAGAACCGCCAGGCAGCCTTCTTTGGTGTGAAAAGTATTGGTTTTCCCGTAAACATTCTTCATCCTTTTCATTTTCCCTGTCTTGGGATTCCTAAATGAAAAATAGACATACCATCACTTGGAAAGATCGCCGTTGGCGTCATATATTTTGGGACCGAAAAATATTTCTTCTCAGGCAAATCGTGTTCTAAAACGTGTTCGCTTTCATGTTCAAATGTAATGATCTCAATAAATTTAGGCATAAAAAAACGGTTTAGAATGAGCTAAACCGCCTGTTTTGGGTGATTTCAATAAAGTAGCGAGAGGGGGACTTGAACCCCCGACCTCAGGGTTATGAATCCTGCGCTCTAACCGCCTGAGCTACCTCGCCTAAACATCTTTTCAAACTATTCAATCTGCACCGGCACCCGGACCGCTGCCAGGTAATGTCCCCGGCCAGCTGTTCCGCCAATCCGGCAAAGTCCCCGGAATAAAGGGTTTTAAGCGGATGCAAATATAAAGTTAAATTTCCTGTCCATCAAAATTAGCCGTCTAAAATAAACATTGCCATTTATTTTTTTTTCATTTTTAAAATGATATATTGCCCGGACGTAAATAGCATATGGAATGAATGATAAAATTAAATTTGAACTGGAATTTGTTATACAATCATCACCGCAATTGTTATATCAATACCTTTCAACACCATCTGGACTTTCTGAGTGGTTTGCCGATAACGTCAATTCCCGGGGGGAAACCTTTAATTTTATTTGGGACGGATCCGAGGAAGAGGCTAAATTGTTGAAAAGGAAGAGTGATGAATTTGTCAAATTTACCTGGGCGGAACATGAAGATGAGAGCTATTTTGAGATGAAGATCATCGTGGATGAGATCACCAAGGACGTATCCCTCTTTATAACCGATTTTGCCGAGGAAGATGAAGTGGATGAAGCCAAAATGTTATGGGCCAACCAGATTTCCGACTTAAAACAGGTATTGGGTTCCAAATAACTCTTGCTTATATACTGTATATTTGGCCTTGAATTTGTCAAGGCTATTTTTATGGTAAACTTTAACGGGAACCTGGTGCCCGCTGATTCCTTTTACCTCAATCACCAAAACCGGGGCCTCCGGTACGGCGATGCCCTCTTTGAGACCATCAGGGTAGCCAATGGGCAGATCCTGTTCTGGGAAGACCACTACCTGCGGCTGATGGCATCCATGCGTATCCTCAGGATGGAGATCCCTATGGAATTTACGATGGAATTCCTGGAAGAGGCTATCCGAAACTCCCTCCCGCCGGGGAAGCGGGATACGGCTTCCGCCAGGGTTCGGTGTACCGTTTTCAGGAATGAAGGAGGGCTTTACCTGCCTGCTGATAACGGGGTTTCCTATATCATTGAAGCGGCCCCTCTGGATGACCCGGCATACCGGCTGCCCACGGCCCCCTATGAAATCACCTTGTTCCGGGATTACAACATCACGGCCGACCTGCTTTCCAACGTAAAGACCAACAACAAGATCCTGAATGTCGTGGGGAGTATCTATGCCCGTGAGAACGGATATGACAACTGTCTTTTATTGAATCAGCACAAACATATTGTGGAAGCCCTCAACGGCAACCTCTTTCTCGTAAAAGGGAACATTCTTAAAACCCCGCCCCTGTCCGACGGGTGTGTCAACGGTATCCTTCGAAAACAGATTCTTGCACTGCTCAAAAAAGAGGGCAAACAGCAGCCAGAGGAAAGCTCCATCTCCCCCTTCGAACTGCAGAATGCGGATGAATTGTTTATAACCAATGTTATCGTTGGGGTGCAGCCCATTAGCACCTACCGGAAAGCAAAGTATGGCTCCGGTATAGCAGCTGAAATTGTGAAACATTTGAACAGGGAAGCCGGACTCGGTTAGTTTAGGCCGGGGTTTTCAGGGGCATTGGACCAAAGGAGGTAGTCACCTCCCAGTTCCATCATCTTTTCCTTCCAGAAGGCAATGGTAGATTTTTGGATTATATTGCTTTCATACTGGTTCGTAACCACAATCCAGGATTTGGAATGCAGTTCCTGGTCCAGTTGGAGCGAAGCCCATCCGGAATATCCCAGGAAAAAACGGATATCATTGCTGGTGATGGTTTTGGAATTGATCAGGTCTATGGTCCTTTCAAAATCGCCGCCCCAATAAATCCCATCGGATATTTCAATGCTGTTCTCGATCAGGTGCGGCACCTTGTGGATAAAATAAAGGTTATCCTGCTCCACCGGGCCCCCGTTGAAAACCTGGAAAGGGACCTTGATCTCTGTGATCAGGTCACTGATATCATAATCCAGGGGTTTGTTCAGAATAAAACCCACAGACCCTTCTTCATTGTGTTCCGCCAGGAGTACAACGGAGCGGTTAAAGGAAACATCCCCCGTTAGCGCTGGTTCGGCTATCAGCAGCTTCCCTTTTTTTGGTTTAAGTTCTGGCATGGCACACAGTTGTAATTTAAAAATAAACTATTTATATCAAATTCAAAAGGAGATTAAAAAAACATTCATGTTATAGGGCAACCCTATATCCAGAGCCTTCAAATTGCAGAGAAAAGAAAAAAGAATCAAACGCTTGGAAAAACAGTTGAAAACCCTTAAACAGACATCATTCGAATAAAAGGTCGAGTTTTTTTGGTGGATCATTCCCCGGGAAAGACACTGGCGATGGGCGTCGGGAACCAACATTAGATACCTTTGAGCACGTAGATAAAATTACACGCAACTTTTTAATCCAATTCTTAAATAATTATACTATACAATATTCATAAAAAAAGCACCTCCGGCGAAGGAAGTGCTATTAATATATTTTCCAGGTATGGACTAATTTACGGAGCTGCTCAAATCTGAACCTGCCTTAAACTTAACGACATTTTTGGCCGCTATCCTTATGGTTTTACCAGTTGAAGGATTTCTTCCTTCCCTGGCATTTCTTCTGGAGACTGACCAGGAACCGAATCCAACTAAGGACACCCTGTTTCCTTTTTTGAGGGATTTTTCAACATTCCCCAAAAACGATTCCAACGATTTCTTTGCTGCTGCTTTTGTGATGCCAGCATCAGCTGCCATAGCATCGATTAATTCTGTTTTGTTCATAATTTAATTAATTAAGTGTTGTTAATAATCTCAAAGCTCGAACAAATTTATAGGGATTTGCCGGTAACACAAGTAAAATCAAGGGAAATCAGCCTTTTTGTTAATAACTTGAAAAGTTTGTTGATAAAGTAGGACGTTTTTTACGTTTCGCGCATCCCAATGATAGCAGGGGTTTACAACATATAGGCCAATTTTTCAATTTTCAGGCCATTGAGTACCTCCCGGACCTTCATACGCCGCTTGCCTGCAAGTTGAATTTCTTCCGCCACAATAAAGCCACCCTTTCCTGCTATCCGCATGTCCTTCCGGGTACTCACAATGTGTCCATGCTGAAGGTCATGAGGTTCATGAATGACACTTCCCCGGTAAATTTTTGTGTGGATAGCTTCCCCCTCATTGTATAACGTGGTCCAGGCCCCTGGGTAGGGGCTGAGGCCCCTAATGTGGTTATAGACTTCCTGCACGGGCCGCTCCCAGTCTATGTGGCAGCTTGCCGGTTCAATCTTGGGTGCTGCCTTTAAATTTGCCCTGATGCGTTGCTCCTGAACCCTTAGTTTCCCCTGCTCAATACTCCTGACAGTTTCCAGGACCAGGCCTGCCCCGGCCTCCATAAGTTTGTCATGCAGGCTTCCCGCTGTTTCATCCGGTCCCACGGGAAGCCGCTGCTGTAGTATGATGGCCCCTGTATCTATTTTTTCATCTATAAAAAAAGTTGTCACCCCAGTCTCCGTTTCGCCGTTCATGATAGCCCAATTGATAGGGGCAGCACCCCTGTAATCCGGCAGCAAGGAGGCATGAAGGTTAAAAGTTCCATACTCCGGCATCTGCCATACCACCCGGGGCAGCATCCTGAAGGCCACTACCACCTGCAGGTTGGCACCCAGATCCTGTAGCTGCCGGACAAAGTCAGGGTCTTTAAGGTTGGCGGGTTGTAATACGGGCAACCCCCGGCTCATTGCATAGGTTTTCACTGCCGGCTGCTGCAACTTTCTCCCCCTCCCTGCAGGTTTATCAGGGGCGGTAACCACTCCCACAACAATGTGCCCCGCATCTACAAGCCTTTCCAAAGTTGCTACAGCAAATTCCGGGGTGCCCATAAAAATGATCCGTAATTTTTTCATCAGTATAAGGTATATTCATTTTTGGTGTTGACCGCAATATTCCTGTCTTCCAGTAATTCCTGCAGCACCTTAAGTATCGCCTGCTCCCCGTAGGGCAGTACTTCAATAAGCCTCCGGGAGGTATAGTGCCTCTCAGCCAGCAGGGCCAAAATGGAACTGCCGATTTTTTCCCGTAAATCCCTTCCTGCGGTTGTCTTGCTTTTGCAAACATCACAACTACCGCAATCCTCAGGTACCGCTTCCCCGAAATACCGAAGCAATTGCCGGTTCCTGCAATCCCGGTCGTTTGCAATATAGGCCAGCATACTGGCCACGTTGTCCTTTTTAAGTTGTTGGTAGTCTTTTATTTTGGGAGCAAAGGCATTGATGGTAAGATCGTCTTCCCGGGGTACCAGGAAGGTTAATTCCAGGTCTCGCGGCCGGGCTTTATAGTCAATGATTCCATCTTTTTGAAGTTGTTCCAAAATCAGCTGAACCTGGTTTTCGGGTATGCCCGACTTCCGGCTTAGCAACAAGGTGTTGACCTTGGTATCGAAATCGAACAGGCCTCCATAAGTACGCAGGATCACCTGTACGGCAGCGGCTATGCTCCCATGGTTTTCAAGGTACCTGAGGAGCTCATTTTTACCGGCCAGGAATTTTACGGTGGTATGTTGTGAAAACGCAGGTGAAAGGGCTATTACAGAATTCTGGTCCAGAAGTTGCAGCCCATTATAGGTCAGTATCGGATTCAGTTTATATGCATCGCAAAACTCGTTGAGATGAAACTGAAAGGTTTCGTTGCTTCCCTCGCCATAGGGCACCTGGAAATAATTATTGAGTTTGTTGTAGAGCAGTTTTAAAAAAGGGACGTCGGGCAGGACCTTTAAAAATTGGGCCTCCACCTGTATTTCATCATTCCGGTTGATAACAAGTATGGCATCCGCAGCTTGCCCGTCCCTGCCTGCCCTTCCGGCCTCCTGGTAATAGTTTTCAATGCTTTCCGGGATATGGTAGTGCAGCACAAGCGAAACATCGGGTTTATCCACCCCCATCCCAAAAGCATTGGTGGCTATCATGATGCCATATTCATTTTTAAGCCATTTTTTTAGTTTTGTCTCTTTTTCCGCCCTGGAAATTCCCCCGTGGAAATAAGCCGCTGGAATTTGATGCCTGTTTAACAACGCGGCCAGTTCTTCGGCAGCCCGCCTGGTCCGCACATATACGATCCCGCTCCGGCGGTTTTCCCGGCATTTCTGCAGCAACCTGTAATTCTTGTCCTCCTCCCAAAGGACACTGTAAACGATGTTATCCCTGGAAAAGGAATCTTTAAAGATTACTGGTTTAATAAATCGCAGGTTGGATACAATATCATCGGCTACTTTCGAAGTGGCGGTAGCTGTCAGGGCAATAACCGGAACGCCCGGCTTAATGTCACGAAGCACCGCACAGTTGAGATAGGCAGGCCGGAAATCATTGCCCCACTGGGAAATGCAATGCGCCTCATCTATGGCAATAAGGTTAACCTGCATCTGCTCAATCCGTTGTTGCACTATTTCATGCTGCAACCGCTCCGGAGATAAATACAAAAATTTATAATTTCCAAAAACACAATTATCGAGCAGGTCTGATACTTCGTCCATCGTGATCCCTCCGGTTAATGCAACTGCCTTTATACCTTTCTTTTTAAGGGCGGCCACCTGATCCTGTATCAATGCGATCAAAGGTGATACCACAATACAGATCCCGTCAGACATCAGGGAAGGCACCTGGTAACATACAGATTTCCCTCCCCCCGTGGGCAGTAGGGCCAATACATCCTTACCTGCCATCACCGAATCGATGATGAGGGCCTGGGAACCCCTGAATTCCGAAAATCCCCAGTACTCCTTTAATACTTGAACAGCATCCTTTATCACAGTAGAAGGTTTACAAATTCTTCGATCACCACGGTCCGCTGTTCCACACTGCCTTCCGGAATGTAAAGCGGATGGTAACCAAGCCCTGAATAGGTAGTTTCCAAATGCCAGTGGATCTCAGTAGCCTCCTTAAAACTTTCAAGCCGTTCGTTATCGGAAATGTATATAGATTCCCAGGGTGGGATCATGATGACACCATCATACCGGTACTGCCTGCAGGCCCGGGTAAATTCTTCCCCGTAACCCTGCCCGAAATAATCCATATAAGCCAAAACATCCGGGATTCCCCTGTCATAGAAAATAACGGCCTCGCTCCTGTGTTTTGCCTGTTCGTACTGCCTGGTACGACCTTCCAGCAACCTGCGGTTGAATTCCATGGGATCGCTGACAAAGGCGAGGGGGTTGGAAACCCTGTTGACCAGGCTGCCCTCTTCCTTCGCCTGCAGTGTCATGGTTCGGATAATTTCATGAAAGCAAAAATACCCGGCGGCCTCCAACCGGAGGATAACCGATGTTTTACCGGTTCCGGGACCCCCGGTTATCACAATTTTCTTTGGATTCAATACATTGTTCTTGTAATGTAAAAGTAATCATTACCACCAAGCATAAAAAATTAAGGGGTAACCCCTATATTTGCAAAAACATTTGAATGGCCACGGAAAACCCGGATGAATTTTACAAAAGACTTAGGGATGAATTACTGCAGAATAGCAATTGGCCATCAGACTACCTCTTTAAATTCATAATCCCTTCTGATACCTCCAAAATACAGCGGATCCATGACATTTTTGATACGGCAGGAGCTGTAATAGAATCCAAGCAAAGCAGCAAGGGTAAATATACCAGCATTTCCATCACCATAAACCTCAGGAGCCCCGATGATGTTATCCATAAATACAAGGAGGTTGGGAAAATAGAAGGCGTAATATCCCTGTAAACTGGTATTTGTGGTATAATTTTGTTAATTTGCAGCCGTTATACATTATACTTCCTATATTACTAATCTAAGCTTAACACGATCAATTTGAATATAGTAGAAAATCTAGAATACAATACAGAGCGTTCCATGCTCATTATTCCCGAATACGGTCGCCACTTTCAGAAAATGGTGGACCATGCCGTTTCCATTAAAGACGATGTGGAACGAAACCAGGTGGCTCAGTCCATAATCAGCGTCATGGGGAACCTGCAACCACACTTGCGCGATGTCCCTGACTTTCAGCATAAACTATGGGACCAATTGTTTATCATGTCCGATTTTAAATTGGATGTGGACTCTCCCTTCCCCATCACCAGTAAGGAAACACTGCAACAAAGGCCAGATCCTTTGGAATATCCCCAGAATCATCCTAAGTACCGTTTCTATGGCAACAATATCAAACGCATGATAGATGTCGCCATCAAATGGGAGAAAGGAGATATGCGGGACGGCCTGGAATATGCCATTGCAAACCACATGAAAAAGTGCTATCTCAACTGGAACAAGGATACCGTGGATGACGATGCTATCTTTACGCATCTTTATGAGCTCAGTGACGGCCAGATAGACCTGGCGTCCGATGGTGAGAACCTTACGGAAAGCGGTCAGTTCCTCAAGAACCGCCCCTCCAAAACAAATAGGGTTACCCCTGGGAAGAAAGCTCCAAGAAACAATAATCGAGGTAAGAAACGGTATTAATTTTTCATTCTTGAATGGGAACATTTAAAATTGAGGGGGGTCATAAGCTTCATGGCGAAATCACACCTCAGGGGGCTAAAAATGAGGCCCTTCAAATTCTCTGTGCAGTACTCCTGACATCAGAAAAGATCACCATCACCAACATTCCGGACATCGTAGATGTCAACAAACTCATAGCCCTGCTGGAAGACCTTGGCGTGAAGATCCGGAAACTCGGTAAAGGGTCGTATTCCTTCCAGGCCGACATTGTGGACCTTACCCACCTGCAGTCCGATCAGTTCAAGGAAGACGGCCGTGGGCTACGGGGTTCCATCATGCTGGTAGGGCCTTTGCTGGCAAGGTTTGGGAAGGGATACATCCCCAAACCGGGGGGCGATAAAATAGGCCGCCGCCGCCTCGACACCCATTTTGAAGGTTTTATCAAGCTGGGAGCCACCTTCCGGTATAATAGCGAAGATAATTTTTATGGCGTGGAAGCGAAAAAACTCAAAGGCAGCTACATGCTGCTCGATGAGGCATCTGTGACAGGAACGGCCAATATCGTCATGGCCGCCGTATTGGCAGAGGGAAAGACTACCATTTACAATGCTGCCTGCGAACCCTACCTCCAGCAATTGTGCAAAATGCTCAACAGGATGGGTGCCCGTATAACCGGGATCGGCTCCAACCTGCTGGTCATTGAAGGGGTAACTGAATTAGGGGGAACCGAACACCGTATGCTGCCTGATATGATTGAAATAGGCAGCTGGATAGGCCTGGCGGCCATGACCCGTAGTGAACTCACTATAAAGGATGTGAGCTGGGACGATTTAGGGCAGATCCCTACCGTATTCAGGAAACTCGGCATACAATTGGAACGCAAAGGGGACGATATCTATATCCCGGCACATAGTGACGGGTACCAAATACAGAACTATATCGACGGGTCTATCCTGACTGTAGCAGATGCCCCGTGGCCCGGCCTTACGCCGGACCTTTTGAGTATCCTCCTCGTGATGGCCACCCAAGCCAAAGGCGAGGTTATAATTCACCAGAAGATGTTCGAAAGCCGGCTGTTCTTTGTGGATAAACTGATAGACATGGGCGCAAAAATCATCTTGTGCGACCCCCATAGGGCTACTGTTATAGGGCACGACTTTAAATCGAGCCTCAAGGCAACGACCATGGTCTCCCCCGATATCCGGGCAGGCGTTTCCCTGTTGATAGCGGCCCTGTCGGCCAAGGGAACATCCATTATCCATAATATTGAACAAATAGACAGGGGATACGAAAATATCGATACCCGCTTACGGGCGATAGGGGCTAAGATCACAAGGCTCTGAATCGGTAATAAGCCTCGGGTTTATCGCTGACTTAGATTTGGATCCAAACCATACCTAATGGACAGCCGTATTGATTTCCACCCAGTTATTCTCGGGATCCTTCACATAGATTTGCTTTACCCCGTCTGCCCGGTCCGTGATGGCATTTTCCTTCCCGGGCCAGTCCCAGTAAGGGATGTTATTTGCCTTAAGGTGCGCTATCAGGGCATCGAGCTTTTGGGTAGCCAGGCAAAGGTGCGCACTTTTGTTGTGTACCATAGTCACACTGTCCTTCCCGATGAGGTGCAGCTGGGAATTACCATGGATACTAAACCACCTGAAACCTGAAGCAGCAGATGGATGTGGAATCTCTTTAAGTTTGAGGACATTGGCATAAAAATCCCCTGTTTTCTGAAGGTCCTTTACGATAAAGGAGTAATGATCGTATTGAAAATCGAATGACTGGCCACTTACTAAGAAACATTGGGCAGTCAGCATCATAAGAAATAATCGCTTCATAATAAGTTTGTTGAATTGAATTCTATCTAAATGTACGGAAATAATCCGTTCCGATTTGTTGCCCAACTTTATAGTCGGGCCTGAAGGGAAGTTAGGCCACAGGCCCTGCAGCGGATATCAAAATTGCGAAGCAGCTTAATTCCTGTAGTCCGGCCTTACTTCCGGGCTGTTGGCATAACAGAGGTTATGGTCCCCCGCCTCCTGCTCAGAAAATGGGACATCAAGTTGCCAGGAAACCCCGAACCTGTCCCGTACCCAGCAGAAATGGTTGCTGAAGGCATAGCTTGCAGGGGCCATCCAGACATGCCCCCTGTCAGACAATTGCCTAAAATGCTCCTCCAGCTCTTGCAGGGACCCACACCGGACATACAGGGAAACCGCCCGGGTTAAGTGAAATGGCTTCCCGGGCTGCTGGTCCATGCAGAGGTACTGGGTACCGCCTAGACTGAACTGTGCCTGCCGGATAGTGCCTTCGGGCCCCGGGCCGGCAGCGGTATATTTTTTTAGGTATACAATGTTGGCACCGGCAAAAATTGAGATGTAGAAGTGCAGTGCGGATTCCGCCTGCCCGTTAAAGATCAGAAGTGTCATCACCGTTCCTGCCATTAACCCGTATTAAACATCCCCGAATATTTTCTCGATCCGCCGGTCTGGGATGATCCAGATAACGGCCACCGCTATATAACAGCCTATGGCTATCCACACAAAATAAAATGCCGATATAAGCCCGCCAATATAAATGAATAGTGACATCTTACCTTTTATGTCCCTGCCTATTGCCTTCTTCAGGGCAAAATCCTCCTGGTGGTATCGCATAATGGTCCCCTGCAAAATAAAATAGGCGATGGCAGACATCAGCAATACAAACCCGTACAGGGCAACCGGGGCGGATGACGGGTTATTTTCCCCTACCCAGGAGGTGACAAAGGGGATCAGGGAAAGCCAGAAGAGCAAATGTAAATTGGCCCAGAGAATCTTGCCGTTAACCTTTTGGGTGATCTGCAGCAAATGATGATGGTTGTTCCAGTAGATACCGATATATATAAAACTAACAATATAACTAATGAATGTCGGGATTACAGGAAGCAGTGCATGGAGTTCCACTTCTTCCGGCGCTTTGAGTTCCAAAACCATAATGGTAATGATAATGGCCAAAACACCGTCACTAAACGCTTCCATCCTGCTGGTGCTCATGGTCATATGTCAGCCTTTAAATGCTACTGTTTTGTGGTTTCCGTCGCAATAAGGTTTATTCCCCGAGGCGCCGCAGCGGCAAAAGGCCGTAATCCTCGATTTGGATTCCGTACTGCCATCGGGCCGGGTCACTTCCAGTTCCCCGTGCACTAACAAAGGGCCGTTGGCTTTCACTTCTACCCTGGTCCCTGAAGCTATAGGGGCACCTGAACTATCACTAGCCTCCGGTCCTGCCTCTTTTTTACCGTTGTTTTTATAAAAACTCAATGCCCCGGAAGGACATTTGAGTATCTGTGCCTTTAAAGCCTCTGTCGTGGCATTTTCCGGTTTGATCCAGGGTTTCCCCATTGGATCATAAACATCCGGGAGGGTGGCCACGCAAATACCAGAGTGTATACAGGATCTTGGTTTCCAAACCACCGTGAGCTCCCCGTTAGAATATTCCTTAATTATTTCCCGCTCTCCCATAATTATGCAATATTAATTCCTTTAGCAACAATTCTTTTCCATTCCGGATGCCGCTTTAAATATGCAGCGACAAAAGGACAAAGGGGCACCATAGGCAGCTTCAATCGTTCCACTTCTTCCAATACGGCCTTCACAAGTGCAAATCCAAGCCCTTTCCCCTCAAGGGCAACAGGAACTTCCGTATGTGTAAGGAATATCTTGTCCCTGGTTTTGATATATTCAATGCGGGGAACCAACCCGTCAATATGAAATTCATACTGATGGGCCACTTCATTGTCAATAAGGGAATACCGGTTCATGCGCTTGATGTTGCTTAATTTCCTCCTATGGGTGGAGGCCCGTCCGGGACAATGGCTTCATATACTTCCTCTCCTTTCCGCTCCTTGTATTCTGCCTTCACCTTTTCAAGCAGCTTTGGATCTGTGAACAGGTCCACCATGGTCATGCCCATGGCCTTGGCCGCATAAGTCAGGCCTTTGTGCCCAATACTCATTCCCACGCAGGCTACAACTGCCCAGGAATGCCAGGGGGTACCTTCGGGTGCCGTGGTTACCCCCAGGTTGATATTAGGTACATTCCAGCTAACATCGCCCACGTCAGTCGATCCGCCTCCCGGATTTTCGAGCGTATCTTCCATTGGCGTAATTTCACTGTTCATCCCGGTCTGGGCTTTTTGGGTGGCTTCCTGGATCTTTTTCCCAAAGGTTGTTTCTTCTGGGGTATATGCAATGGGCCCCAATAGTTCCAGGTTCCGCTGCATGATCTCTCCCCCCGCGCGGTTCACCAGCACTTCATAGATCCCGGAAATCAGGGAGATCTTATAATCTACATTGGCCATGATAGCAGCACCTTCAGCCATTTTCTTCACCTGTTCATATACGGGCATCATACCACTCCTCCTGGAATCGCGAACCCTCACCCAGAGCCTTGCATAATCGGGCACTACATTTACCACCTGCCCGCCATCCTGAATGTGGTAGTGGATCCGTACAGTAGGCTTAATATGTTCCCGGTAATAATTAATTCCGGTAGTATAAAGCTCGAGGGCATCAGAGGAACTTCGACCATTCCAGGGATCCATGGAGGCATGCGCCGCCTGCCCGAAAAATTCCACCTTGAAATCAACGAGGGCGAGGGTGCTTTGCACATCGGCCTTGGTATCTGCGGAAGGGTGCCAGCTGATATTCACATCAACATCATCCCATAATCCTTCTCTAACCATCCAGATCTTCCCGAAAAATTTTTCTTCGGAAGGGGTCCCAAAAAATTTTATGGTTCCCTTTAGCTTGCCCTGTTCTATGAGTTCCTTTGCTGCTATGGCAGCACCAAGGCTGGCAGCTCCAAAGAGATTATGACCGCAGCCGTGGCCTGCAGCCCCCTCTTTCAGGGCTTCTTTCTCTGGCTGTGCCATCTGTGAGATCCCCGGAAGCGCATCAAATTCCCCCAATACACTGATCACCGGCTTGCCGGAACCGTAACTTGCCACAAAGGCTGTGGGCATCCCGGCCACCCCCCGGGTTACGGTAAAACCGTTTTTCTCGGCATAATCCGCAAGGATTTCCGAGGATTGCACTTCCTCAAAGGCTGTCTCGGCAAGCGCCCAGATACTATCACTAATTCCAATGAGTTCATCCTGATGCTTCTCAACAGAGGTGATGATCGCCTTTTTGTGGCTGTCCATTTTCTGGGCGTTTGCGGCAGGGCCGATAATTAAAAGGAGCAATAGGTATATAGAGTTTCTCATACTATGATTTGAATTAACTATCATACTTCGTTTTGGTATAGGCGTAGGATTCCGCAATCAGTACTTCCAGGACATCCTGGTCTACATCACTCAGGTTTTTGATATACAAACACGATTTCCCTGTGTTATGCTTCCCTGGTCGCGTCCGGAGCTCCAATAATGTAAAACCATCCTTCCTATAAGAGGGATCTTCCACCGCCTGCAGGAAATCCTTCACCGAGGCTTCCGGGTTGGGTATTGTTTTATTTCCCGGCATTGATTGGCAACGTTTGTTAGACAATTGGATAATGCTGCAACCTACACCAGGATTCCGATACTGCCGGTCCTAAATATACTAAAAAAAGCGGGGGGAAAATTGGGGTGCCTCCAATCCAAACTGATTTTATAGATGCCGGTACAAGTTTTTTTCAGGGTACCTGTTTAATACATAGAAGATTAAGGCGGTAACCTTTCCTATTTTGGCCTTCATAAAATAATCGTCCATGAAAAAACCTGCCGTATTGTTCATGCCTGCAGGAGCCTTGTCACTGTATGCCAGCTGCATCAGTACAAACCGACTCACTATGAATGTTATAGAACAGGCACTTGTATTTGTCCCGTCCGCTATTCAACGCATTGGTATTGTTAACAGGACGGCTGCATCGGAAGCCCATAAAACCATTGACAGAATAGATCAGTTACTTTCCCTGGAAGGATTTAAACTCGATATGCTGGGTGCAGAAAATGCAGTGAACCTTTTTGATGGACTTATGCCCGATGACCTTTTTGATGAAGTGGTTATTTTGGAAAGCAATCCCATGGATCGAAAAGGGCTGGGATAGCGGGGAGGGCCTGTTAAATATGGCTGTTAGCAAGGAGATTGATCAAAAGAATTCCGCGGGGCTTTTGCCCCGGGGAACCGCTCCTCTTTAGAGGTCAAAACCGTCTAAGCGGTTTCGGGGGAGGAAAAATACCGGATGGCCTAAAAACAGGAATTACAGGAACAATTGTCCCGATAACTGATAGCATTCAGGGTCTGCTTTAATCCAGTGCACTCTGATAAACCTTCAGGCAGCGTTCCCTGGCTTCCTTGTGGTCGACCATTTGTGTTGGGTAGGCATCCGTCCCATATTCCGGCACCCATTTCCTGACATAGGTTTTCTCTTTATCGAATTTTTCAAACTGCGTCATGGGGTTGAATATCCTGAAATAAGGCGCAGCGTCCACACCGCTGCCTGCGGCCCATTGCCAGTTACCTACATTACTGGCCATTTCGTAATCCAATAATTTTTCTGCGAAATAGGCCTCCCCCCAACGCCAGTCGATCAACAGGTGTTTGCAAAGGAAACTGGCTGTCAGCATGCGCACACGGTTATGCATATAACCGGATGCATTTAATTCCCGCATCCCGGCATCCACCAAGGCAAAGCCCGTTTTCCCGATTTTCCATTTGTCGAACTCCGCTTCATTGTTCCGCCACTGGATTCGGTCATACCTAGGTTTCATGGCTTTCCCGCCCGCTTCCGGGAAATGCCAAAGAATCTGCATAAAGAATTCGCGCCAGATCAATTCGTTCCCAAACGTATCGGGCTCTTCAGCAATGGCCTTTGACACCAGCTGACGGATGGATACGGTACCGAACCGGAGGTGGGGTCCAAGCCTTGATGTTCCATCGACAAGGGCAGGGAAATTCCGTGTGTCCCGGTACTTCCTGATAAGGGTAGGGGCAACGTTGTAAGGCGGTATTTTAATCGGTGATTTTTCAAACCCAATGTTTGCAAGTGTAGTGTTCTTGCAGGATGCTGATTTATAAAAATTGGAGAAATAAGGGGTAGGGTCGTAGGATGCCAATTGCGGTTTCGCTTCAAATAGCTCTTTCCATTTCCGCATATAGGGTGAATATACCAGGTATGGATTACCGTCTGCCTTCACCACTTCATTTTTTTCAAATATAACCTGGTCCTTATAGGTGTAAAATGGGATGTTTTGGGTTTCCAGGAGCTTTTGAACCTCTCTGTCCCTTTTGCGCGCATAGGGTTCATAATCCCTGTTGGAATATACGCCTTGAAGGTCGTAGGTTGCTATAAGGTCTTTGAAAATATCCAGAGGTTTGCCATGGAAACTGCAAATTTCCGTGCCATCTTTTTCCTTGAGCCTCTTATTGAGGGCCTGTAATGTATTGTAGATAAAGGTAACACGTGCATCCTCCTGGGGCAACTGCCCCAGAATCTCCTTATCAAAAATAAAGACGGGAAGCACCGGATGTTCACCTTCAAGGGCCCGGAATAATCCATGGTTGTCCTCCAAACGGAGGTCTCTGCGAAACCAGAACACGGCGATCTTGTTTTTCATATCAGTTGCTTTGTAAAGTGGAAATTCCGCCGTCCACGCCTAAAACCTGACCGGTCATCCACCTGCTTTGTTCACCCAGGAGGAAGGCGGCACATGACGCGATATCTTCCGGTTTCCCGAATCGCTTTAGAGGGTGCAGGGCTGCCATCTGCTCCTGCTTCTTTTCAGTATTGAGCAACTTTTCAGATAGCGGGGTATCTGTCAGGGAAGGCGCGATAACATTGACCCTTATCCCAGGGGCATATTCCGCCGCCAAAGCCCTGCTGAAACCTTCAATGGCCCCTTTTGCGGCGGCAATACTGGTATGGAACGGCATTCCGTTGCGTACTGCGACCGTGCTGAAAAAAACCATGGCTGAGCCTTCTGCCATCAGGGGTAGGATTTGCTTAACAACCCTTACAAGGCCAAAGAAATTGAGCTGCATGTCCTTCTCAAAGGTATCCGTTGCCATCCTTTTAAACGGCTTCAGGTTGATGCTCCCCGGGCAATATACAAAGCCATGCAGCATCTCCGGCAGCTCTTCGGGATCAAGATCGTCTGTCAGCGCATCAAACGGTATATGCAAAGCACCAGTGCCCTCCGAGCCGCCTGGCGTCCGGGAAGCAATATAGAGGTTGTATGCAGGAGAAAGTAATTTTGCAAGTTCCAGTCCGATCCCGTAGGACCCACCGATCATTAAAATATTTTTATTCATGACACCGTCTTATATGGTTTTGAATGTTAATTTTTTGGGTGCCTCTTCCAGGGTACCGAATAGTTGTGCGAGCTTCTGCTCCCGGAATTTGAATATGTTATAGAGTTGTTTCCGGATCAGGAGTTCGTAAGCGATCCGCCCGAAAATCCCGAAAGGAAGTTTAAAATCCACAATATCCTCCATGGAAACACCGCCTTTCACAACCTGAATAAAATGTTTATGGTGCCAGAGCTTATAGGGTCCGAAACGTTGTTCATCCACAAAATATTCCCCCTCCTTTACATGGGTAATTTCAGTAACCCACCGCGTTTTGAGAAACGGAAAAGGGGAGACGCTGTATTGTATTATCTGACCCGGGTACATGGGTTTGTTTATGGGGTGTAAAATGGTAAAACCCATGCGTTCAGGGGTAATTGTTTTAAGGTTCTCAGGATCCGAGAGGAAATCCCAGGCTTCCGTGGCAGGGATAGGAAGCGATTGAATGGAATGTAACTGGTAAAGTCTCATATGTAGGATTTTTACAAAAATACGAAATATGTGTTTAAAGATAATTAATATAAGTTGAACAAAAATAAATATAACTGTCTGGTTTGGCCAGGGGAGGACAGATAGTCCCAATTTTAACAGCAACTTGACTATAATATTTTCCTTCAATCCTTTGTTTTAGTAATTTAACCGCTGAATTCTGAAGCATGGTTAGGATATATTTTTCCTTGTTAGTTTTATCGATGGCCCCGATGGTATATGCCCAGGAAACCGCCGGCAGGATCGGTGACCTCCCTGCGGAAGTCAGCGAAACGTCCGGGTTGCTATTTTTTAATAACAAACTCCTTACCCACAATGATTCCGGTACAACTGCCCAGATTTTTGAAATTGATACGGTGAACCTTTCCATAGTGCGCACCGTTTCCATTTCCAATGCCACCAATGTGGATTGGGAGGATATTGCCCAGGATTCCCAGTATATCTATATCGGTGATATTGGTAATTTCAATGGAGACCGGGCAGACCTGGTCGTATACAGGGTAGTGAAATCGGCTTACCTGCAAGGCGATGCCGTAACGGCAGAGCGCATCGAATTTTCCTATGAGGACCAAACCGATTTTACACCATCCCAACAAAGTGAATGGGATGCTGAAGCCCTCGCTGCCATTGGGGATCAGCTGGTGATCTTTACCAAAAACTGGCAAACCAATACCACCACAGCCTATGCTATCCCAAAGGCCCCCGGCAAACATACCGCCCTGAACCTGGGGTCTTATTCCGTTAATGGACTGGTTTCCGGTGCAACCTATAACGAATCAAAAACAACCCTCTTCCTGCTGGGGTATTCCAAACAATTGCAGCCCTTCGTGGTGGAGGTTCCCAACATCGGTTCGGAATTTGCTTTTAACGGCAACGAAGTTAAGACCTTTCTCAGTATCGGATTCGCTCAGGTTGAGGGTATTACCTCTGTCAGCCCAAACCGTTACTTAATATCCTCTGAATATTTTAACAACGCCAGTCCCCCTGTAATCCTTCAGACAAGCCTGTTTTTTTTTACCCTGCAAAATGAAGAAGAACCCGGGGGGGAAAATCCGGGTGGAGAAGATCCCGACATGGAACTAGTCCTTTTCCGGAGTTCCGGTTCCAACTTGCTGGAGTATGAACTCACCCTTTCCAATGAATTGTTTGGCAGGGCTATATTCGATACTTCCGGGAGGATGGTACGGTATACCCATTCAAGTGAGATCGAAGGAAATAGTATTGACCTGGAAGGATTGGGGACTTCTATTTATTACCTTACTTTCTACCTCCAGGGTCGTACGCTCTCCCGGCCCTTTATATCGGAATAAAATCCCCGCTAAGCTTCTTTTTTAAGGATTTATTAACAATTCTGGTCCTGCAATATCCCTAGTTTTGTATGAACTCAAAATCCTGAAAAAATGAAAAAATTAAGTATGCTGATTTGTGCCGCTATGATTTCCATTTCAATGCAAGCACAGATTACCACCCCTGCTGCGAGTCCGGCTGCATCCCTGCAGCAAACCGTAGGCCTGACAGACGTCACTATTACCTATTCCAGGCCGTCTATGCGGGGCCGGACAATCTTTGGTGACCTGGTTCCCTATGATAAGATATGGAGAACCGGGGCAAATGCCCGGACCCTGATTACGTTTAGTGACGATGTTACCATTGACGGGCAGGAATTGAAAGCCGGTTCCTATGCCATTTTTACAAAACCGGGGGCCAGCTCCTGGGAAGTTTACTTTTATACCGAGACAGATGGCGGTGGCACCCCGGAGAAGTGGGATGATTCCAAAGTAGCTGCCAAAACCACTGCTTCAGTGGATGTTATGCCCATGGACATTGAAACTTTTACCATTTCCATAGACGAACTGTCCCATAGTGGAGCCACGCTGGGCATGCTTTGGGAAAAGAGCTACGTAGGAGTGCCATTCAAGGTTCCCACTGATGCCGCGGTCAGTTCCTCCATTGAGAGTACCCTGAACGGTCCGGGTGCTGATGATTATTTCAGTGCAGCGGTCTATTACATGGAAGCTGACAAGGATATAGCCAAGGCGAAGGTATGGATAGACAAAGCGATGTCCATGACATCCGAGCCCGCTTTCTGGCAATTGCGTCAGCAATCCCTGATCTATGCGAAAGCAGGGGATAAAAAAGGAGCTATTGAGATTGCCAAAAAATCATTGGCAGCATCAGAAACAGCCAACAATCAGGATTATATTAAAATGAACAAAGATTCCTTAAAGGAATGGGGTGCAATGTAATCCCCGGACTTCTATAAAATGGGCCCTGTGATTTCACAGGGCTTTTTTTATGCCTTCAGGTTCGGGTTCTTCAATACCCGGTCGAAAACTTCGAGCATAAATGCCAGGAGGATAACGAGGAAACAGCCGAAAGCATTGAGCCACAAGTAGGACATCCAATCCTGATACCATCCGATTATAACGATTATCTGGGTTATGATCGCGGCTACAAAAACCGCATTGCCACGAACGAATTTAAAGAAAAAAGCCAGCAGGAAAATACCTAATACGTTACCATAAAATATAGAACCAATTATATTCACCAATTGGATCAGGTTGTCAAAAAGATTGGCCACACAGGCGATAATAATCGCTATGACCCCCCATAATAGGGTAAACCCCTTTGAAACCCTGACATAATGCTTCTGGGTCATTTCCTTTTTTACATTCCTTTTGTAAAGGTCCAGGGAGCTGATAGTGCCCAGGGCATTTAATTCGGATGCCGTTGAGGACATGGCGGCGGAAAGAATGACAGCCAGGAGCAGGCCTACCAGGCCGCGTGGCAGGTTATTGAGTATAAAATGAATAAAGACATAATCCTTGTCATTGGTCTCCACCGAATTATCGGCTTTAGCTATGAGCACCTTTGCTGCCTCCCTGTTGCTGCGTTCCTTTTGGTTGATGTCGATAATATTTTGCTTCGCTTCAACAGTCGTGGCATATTCCTTTAATTCCAGGGCAGAGGAGAAATTGTCCTGTGCCATTTTCTTTTCTATTTCCAACTCCGTATGCCCTTCTTCCAGTATTTTATAATCCCGCGCATAGGCGGAATTCATAACAGCATTGGTGGCTGCAGGGTTAAAATTAAGGGGAGAAGGGTTGTACTGGTAAAATACGAATACCATGACCCCTACCAACAGGATAAAGAACTGCATCGGTATTTTCAGAAGTCCATTAAAGATTAACCCCATCTGGCTTTCCCGTACGGATTTCCCGGTGAGATAGCGTTGAACCTGGCTTTGGTCTGTCCCGAAATAGGCAAGGGCAAGGAACATCCCGCCGGTTATCCCGCTCCAGAAGGTATACCGGCTGGTCGTATTGAGGTCGAAATCAAGAATGTTAAGCTTTTCACTGGCGCCGGCAATTTTAAGGGCTTTTGTAAAGGTTATGTCCGTCGGAAGGTGCCCCAAAATGAAAAAGAAGGCCATAAACATGCCCGTCATGATGATGAACATCTGCTGTTTTTGGGTAACACTTACAGCGGTAGTCCCTCCGGATACCGTATAGATGATGACCAACAGGCCGATAATGATATTCAGGGTTCGAAGGTCCCAGCCCAGCACTGCCGAAAGGATTATTGAGGGTGCAAAGATGGTGATACCGGCAGATAGCCCCCGCTGGATCAGGAAGAGGATCGCGGCAAGTGAGCGGGTTTTAAGGTCGAATCGGTTTTCCAGGAATTCATAGGCTGTATAGACTTTTAGCCTGTGGTATAATGGTATAAAAACGATACAAATGATCACCATCGCAATTGGAAGGCCGAAATAGAACTGCACAAAACCCATTCCGTCATGAAAGGCCTGCCCTGGGGTTGAGAGAAACGTGATGGCACTCGCCTGGGTGGCCATGACCGACAGGCCGATTGTCCACCATTTGGCCTGGTTTCCACCTCGGACATAATCATCTACGTTTTTGCTTCCCCTTGTTTTCCAAACCCCGTAGCTAACAATAAAAAGCAAGGTTCCCGCTAGTATGATCCAGTCCAGTGTTCCCATACTATGCGTTTGCCGTCATGATATAATAGAAAATAAGGATATAAATCGCATTGAGGACCAACACAATAGTGTATTCTTTTTTCCAGATAAATTTGTCGTCCATCTTATCCTTTTATATCTCCCCCCTTATTCAGGTTCTCTTTGCCTAGGGATAACATATTGGCAAAAATTTTGAAAGCCCCGGGTACGCCGGCCGGTAACTCCCTGAAAAAGCTGAGTCCGGTATAAATGTAATGCCCTTTTCCATAGGAGGCAACCAGCAAACTCCCTTTCATGGCCTCTTCCCCTTCATCCTTCATGGATAAAACCGGAGTGAAGGCCGGGTCCCATTCATTTGGAAAATATAAGCCCCTTTCCTGGACCCATCCCTCAAAATCGTGTTGATCAATGGCATTTGGAAAATTTACCAGGCTATTGTCCTTTGCCAGGATTTCCACCGGGGAGTTTTCATCCGTTACCCTGTCGCTTGAGAGTTTAAGCGGGTAAGGCGCAATCCCTTCATAGGCCTCATCCCAGCGTCCGGCCGTATTGTATTGCACAACCAGGTTGCCGCCTCTGTAAACGTAATCCAGCAGGTAGGGTTGTTTGAATTTAAGGTCTGGCACTACATTATATGCCCGTATACCAACCACTACTGCATCATATTTATCCAAACTGCCCTTCTGAATGGTTGCAGGGTCTATTGTATGAACTGTATAGCCAATCTCTTCAAGGCTCTCCGGGACTTCATCCCCCGCGCCCATGATATAGCCAATATGTTCCCCGGCTCGTTGAATATTCAGCCGTACTACCTTGGCTTCAGATGGAAACAATACGGATTGGGTGGGGATATGGTCGTATGCAATTGTGATCAGCTCCTGGGTAAGGCTTTTGCCGTTAACCCGGATAATCGGGGAAATATAGCTCTCATCTTCGCCCTCAGGAGGGGTGAGGGTAAACAGGATGGTTGTTTCATCCCCTTTGTTCTCAATATGGAACGGTTTCTTTTCCTGGTCTACCTTCCATCTATCCGAAAAACACAGCTGCACTTCCCCTTCAAGGTTATCCTTGTGCGCCTTGATGGTCACCGGGACCTGTCTCGGGCTGCCGTCTGCAAATAGCAGGACCTTGTCTTTAAAACTTGCCGTCGCCTCCGGCAATATTTCAAAAGGCTGATATAATTCGCCCTTATCCGGCCTGGAGTAGTGATAGATAACAGGTTTTTCAATGCGAAGGGGTGTTCCGGCTATGTCCAGATCAAATTGTGCGTAAAAGATCCGTGGGGTTTCAGGCTTCCCGATCAATTCCAGGTCCGTTACCCTGTACATCCCCAAATCGCCTTTTTCCGCTAGCCAATAGGGGCTGGTATAGGGTGTGTTTTCAGGGACGGTAAGATCCAGTTCCAGGTTGATTTTTGAGTTGTATGTAAGGGGTAGGTTCTGTTCAACCGACTTTGTACCGGTGGGGTATAGGGTTACCGATTTCAGGACCATTGAAGCGCCGCTTCGATTCAATGCCTCTACCTGAATCTTGGTACTATTACCTGGATTGGTATAAGGCGCCTCTGCCGAAGCCTCAAGGTAAAGCCCGGTAACCCCCGTTATAAGGTTTAACAACTCCTTTGATTTGAAAGTCCTCCAGTAATCATCCGTTACTTTTTGTAATTCAGTAAAAGCTTCCAATAACTGGGGAAGGTGTATGGAGGGATCCTCGAAGTGAAAATCCGCTTCCACGGCCTCCAGTAATTTTCCAACAGCTTCTCCGCCTGCTACCCTTGACCAGGTGGTGTTGATGCCTTCAAATAAATTTATCTTCCCCGTTTTGGACATGTCTCCTTTGAGCAATTCAAGGTATTCCTGTTCGCTTCCCCTGCTGGACATCCTACCAAAACCCTGACTCAAGTGCTGGCTGCTTGCCATGGATGCAATTTCATTGTTGGATAAACCCAATACCGGGTAATACAACCCGATATCTACCTGTGACATATTGGATTTGTCAGCTTTTTCAAAATTTTCAGGGCTACCGTAAAACCACCATCCCGTATTAAAAAAGAGCCGTTTTGGTTGCCAGGTTGCCGATGTGGCCAACTGTTCCGGGTAGGCCCGTGGATCATTTGCCAGGTCAAAGGCTTCCATACTCAACAAGGCCGAGGCGGTGTGGTGGCCATGGGTTTCGCCCGGGGTCCTGTGATTGAATCGGTTGATGATCACATCCGGCCTGAACTGGCGGATCGTCTGGACCACATCCCCCAAAACTGCCTTTTTATCCCAGATCCTCAATGTTTCCTCCGGGTGTTTGGAATACCCGAAGTCCTTCGCCCTTGTAAAAAATTGTTCCCCGCCATCTATCCGCCGTGCCTCCAGCAGTTCTTCGGTTCGCAGTACCCCCAGTAATTCAAGGAGTTCCGGGCCGATCAGGTTTTGGCCACCATCCCCTCTGGTAATGGAGAGATAACCGGCCCTGGCGTGGACTTCATTGGAAAAGTAAGATATCAACCTGGTATTTTCATCATCCGGGTGGGCTGCGATATACAATGCCGATCCCAGGAAATTAAGCTTCCGAAGGGAATGGTAGGCTTCCGAAGAAGTCATTTTATTGGGTGCCTGGGCGCTGGTGGTAGGAATGGCTATGAGTATTCCCATACAGAATACTAAAAAATTGCGCATGGTATGAATGTTTTGCTGGTGCATAAATATAGAAAGATTACAATCTTAGCCGTTATATTTACAACTTCTTTAACAGGCTATAAGTCCTGGCTGCTATCATCCGTGTCAGCCAAATCATAGATCAGCGTAACTGCCTTTTGCATCATCAGGTTGTTGGGGTAGGTAAGCAATTCGCCATTGTCCTTGCGCAGGTGAACATGAAATGCCTTGATGTCCTCTATGGTATAGGGTTCTTCAGATTCTATTTCCTTATCCCAGATCTTTATCCGGTCCCCAATCTTGAAAGGGAAGGAAAAGAATAATATGACCCCTGAAGTGATATTGCTCAGGATGGACCAGGTGGCGAACAACGCAACCCCTATGACCGTAAAGACAGAGGTAAACAACAGCCCGATATTCGTGAAATCCACCCCCCATAAAAAGGTGATGATCCCCACGCCAAGGAAGGTAAGGGCTATGGAAATATATTTTGTGATCAGTAAAGTCCGTGCTTCTACCTTATTGCTTAATTTTCCAACTCTGCGCACCGCCTTGGAGGCGATATACTTTAAAACAAGAAGAATGATAATGACAACACTCGACCATAATATTTCTGTTTGATTGTCGGCAATAAAATTTTCCATATGTTTTTAAAGTCCTAAATTATCGCGCAAAAATACATCCTTATTTTTATTTTGCTGCCAATAAGGCGTCTTTAATCTTTTAATCCTGCTCGCTTCCGTAATGAGCATGACGGCACTGGATCCAAACCCGCTTTTATAGGACTCTTCCCAACTATCAACAGCATAGGGAAATGTTTTGTCAAAGTGGATGGCGAGTGTTCTTTGCAGTTCAGGATAGGAAATTGCATAGGTGTAGCCGGAAGCCTCTTCCCGGAGACTTCCCACTGCCCGGTAGGCTTTGAACGCGATGTGCCCCAATCGGATATACTCAAGGGAAGGGATCATTTCGAAATCCCCGACCGGCAGGTTTTTGGGGTTTATCCGAATCTTGTTCCAAATCTCATTTTCCAGGTTAGCTTTTTCCAGGGTGAGTTCCTGATCCCCTTCTGTTTCAAAATAAGAGTGGGCCGAAACCTTATATTGATCCCTGTTGTTGAGCTGGGCGTAAACATGACCACACCATTCCTGGACGGAATTTGAAATTTTCAGCGCATGCTGGTTGTCATGAACCGGATAAAAGGAGCTCGTCATTATGGAGTAGGGGTATATGCCGGTGATAAAATTTTTGGTGGTATTCAGTTTCAAAACGGGGATATTTTCTGCATGGTGCTGATCTGCCTTTAGCTGTTCCTGTTTTAAAAAGTGTTCCGTAACATAGATTAGGACCGCATGGCCATCCCGGATCTCCCCGTATCGCGCCTGTTTTAAGGTATAGGAAGTGATTTCAGCATCCCCCGCATACCAGTATTTTTTAAATTCTTCTGATAATGGCTTTTGCGGTGCAGCTGAATCCAGTTGCTTGCTGAGTAGCACAGCATCCTTTGTATCCTTTTGGTTTTCCTCACAGGAAGACTGCGCGGTTGCCAGCAGCAGCACAAGGATCATGGGAATGAAAAGCCGTTTATATTTTTTCATCGCTTTTTTTTGAGGGTTTTCAACGAAAATACCAAAAATGGATCACAATGCCATTTGCATTAACGTTTGATACACCAAATGGGTTGGCAGCCCCATCACATTGAAATAGGAGCCTTTGATCCCTACAATCCCAATCAACCCGATCCATTCCTGTATGCCATATCCCCCTGCTTTATCCATTGGGCTGTAACGGGAAACATAATATTCGATCTCCTCCCTTGTCAATTCCCTGAAGGTGACTTCTGTCCTGCAATGGATCGTTTTCTGTTCCCGGGCTGTGGTAAAGCAGACAGCCGTAATGACCTGGTGTGTATCACCGGAGAGCTGCTGCAGCATCCTGATTGCCTCATCCGTGTCCTTTGGCTTGCCCAGGCAACTGTTCCTGTGCCAGACGATGGTATCTGAGGTGATCAACAATTCCTCAGGCGCCACCTCATTTATAAACGCGGCAGCCTTTAGTTCTGCCAGGTAAACCGGTATCTCTGAAGGCCCAAGCTGATCCGGAAAGTCTTCATTTACAGGCCTGGAACGGATCTCAAAGGGAATTCCCAGATCCCGGAAGAATTGCTGCCTGCGGGGCGATCCGGATGCAAGGATGATCCTGTAATCCCTGAGTTTTGCTGCCAGCATACATTCAATCATTGGTTGCGCTGAAATTATCGTACCAGTCCCCCCTTACTTTCAGGACTTGTTCTATAACATCCCGTACACATCCGTCCCCACCCTTTTTATGGGAAACATAGCTGCAGATTGCTTTAACTTCCGGAACAGCATCCTGGGGACAACAAGCTATCCGCACTTTTTGCATGGGGGGTATGTCCGGCAGGTCATCGCCCATATACAACACATTTCCTGAATGAATACTGTTTCTTACCAGGTAGTCATTCAAAGGGTCTTCCTTATGGTGCGCCCCAAGGTGTATATCGGTTACGCCGAGTCCGTTGAGCCTTATTTTAACCCCTTCGTTGGTACCGCCGGTGATGATACATACCTTATAGCCCTTCTGGATTGCCGTTTTCAGGGCATATCCGTCCTTGACACTCATGCGCCTCAAAAGTTCCCCGTCTGCAGCCACCAGTACAGAGCCATCTGTAAATACACCATCTACGTCAAAAACGAAGGTTGTAATGTCTTTCAAATATTCCTTATAGCTTTGCTTCATATCTATACTTCTAATTTGTTTTCCGCCAGATCCCGGTTTCTGAATTTTGGGAAACTCCATAACCTACCTTTTGGGTCCTGAAACCTGAGTCTATTTTCAGGCAACTGGATTACTTCCTTGTTATCCATTCTTATCCCCATAGGTCTCTTCAATTGACCGGCTGAGAAGGGAATAGATCTCAAAATAATTTTTTTGCTGCAGCAGCGCCAAATGTTTTGCAATGGTACCCTTATCCGCACGCCTGGCAGGCCCGGTCTGTGCTTTAATCGGCGATACCTCCTGTATTTTTGCGGCTGTTTCCGCTATCAATGAATGTAAAATGTCAAAAGGGAGTCCATTTTTACGGCATATTTCCGCTCCCACGCCATACAAATAATTGGTAAAGTTATTGACAAAAACTGCAGCCAGGTGAACATGGCCGCGCTGTTTCGAAGTTACCGTATATACGTGGCAGGATAGGGTGGTGGCCAGCCCGTTCAGGGCAGCCAGATCGCGGTCATTTTCGGCCTCAATACATATGGGTACATCTTTAAAATCCACATGCCGACCTTTACTGAAAGTTTGGACCGGATAGAAAACCCCCCTGCGGTTATGAGAAGGCATGGCGGTCATTTCCATGCTTCCCGAACAATGAACTACGAGTTTATTTGTAATCTTAAGTTGTTCACACACAGCATATATGGAATCATCACTTACTGCTGCAATATAAATGTCAGCATCGGCAAGTTCCCCAAAGTTTGTATCGGTTTCCGTGGACTTATTAAAATACTCCAGGGCTGGGTCATTTCGGCCCAGGACCTGTACCACTTCCAGGTTGCTATGCTCCTCAAAAGCATCGAACAAGTGTTGTGCAATATTCCCGGTGCCAAGGATAACGATTTTGGTCATGCCGCTAAAATAAGGATATAATCAATCCATACCCACCAATGCCGGAAGGTTGATCGAAATGGAGGTCATGTCCCTACAACTAACTGGGCGGCCTGAAACCAGACCTCCATGCATCATCAGGCCGGGTTAAGGCACAACTACTTATTGGCAATCCGCTCCGGTTGAGATCGGATAGCTGTAAAGGTGTGGCAAATAGGCTGTATTAATTCGGTATTTGTTACCTTTAAATACCTTAATTTTGCAGACTTAAATTACAAGGCATCCTGCGATAATGACACGTACCTTAAAGAATATTTTTTTTTCCACGCGTTTAATGGCCATCCTCTTCCTGGTTTTCGCAACCTCCATGGCATTTGGAACCTTTATTGAAAGTTGGTACAGTACGGAAACTGCCCGTATCTGGATCTACAATTCATGGTGGTTTGAGGCGATTATGCTGTTCTTTGTCATTAATTTCACCGGGAATATGTTCCGGTATCGGTTGCTGCGGTGGCAGAAATGGCCGGTACTGGTTTTGCACCTATCCTGGATCCTTATTATCATTGGTGCCTTCGTTACAAGGTATATCAGTTTTGAAGGGATGATGCCCATCAGGGAAGGTGCCTCGGAAAATGTATTCTATTCTGACAAAACCTTTCTGACTGCTTATGTGGATGGGGAGATCAACGGCGAGCCGAAACGCAAACTCATAGAAGATGACCTTATTGTTACGGAAGAAGGCATTAAATCCTCACTGCCCTGGCGGAATGATTTCAACGGGCAGGACTTTACCATATCGTATATTGGCTTTATCAAAGGCGCCAGGGAAGGGGTGATCCCGGATGAGAATGGATCGGAATTCCTCGAAATCGTTGAAGCTGGAGACGGGACCCGCCATGAACACTACCTGGAGAACGGCAAGGTTTCCAATATCCACAACATCCTGTTTGCCCTGAATAACCCAACCGGGGGAGCTATCAATATTTTCACAACAGACAGCACCTACCAGATCCGTTCACCCTATGAAGGGAATTTTATGCGGATGGCCGACCAATTCCAGGGACAGCTTCTAAAAGATAGCCTGCAAACCCTGCAGCTTCGTTCGTTGTATTCTGTAGGAACCATGCAGTTTGTAATTCCCAATACCCTGGTAAAAGGCACCTATGGCATTGTAGATATCCCGCCGGCTGAACAGACGGAAGCCTCGCAGGATGCGCTGGTAGTGGCCGTATCAGCCAACGGGGAAACGGTGCAAAGGAAATTGCTCGGAGGTAAGGGGCCTGCTGATTTTATGGAAAAGTTCAGGGTTGGCGGGCTCGATTTTGGCCTTCGGTATGGATCTAAAGTATATGAACTGCCGTTTAGTATCAAGTTGTCCGACTTCATTGCGGAGAAATACCCGGGTACCGAAAAGGGCTATGCCTCCTTTATGAGTAAAATTACCGTAGAGGATGAGCGACCCTTTGATTACGATATTTACATGAACCACGTGCTGGACCATCAGGGTTACCGCTTTTTCCAGGCCAGTTTTGATGCCGATGAGCGCGGGACCATCTTATCCGTAAACCATGACAGGTGGGGAACCGCAATTACCTACATGGGCTATTTCCTCTTGTATATTGGCCTGATGGGGATTATGTTCTTTGGGAAGACCCGGTTTAAAAGCCTGGGAGCGTCCCTGGAAAACCTGAAAAAGAAAAAACAGTCGCTCACCACCCTGCTGCTGCTTTTAGGGATGCTGGGAGGCATCCAGGCCCAGACCCCGGACAGGGATGATGCACATATACATAGCAAAGGGCCCTCGAAGCAGCAACTCGATTCATTGTTGCAATCCACAACTGTTACCGAAGAGCATGCCGCTAAATTCGGGGAACTCGTAATACAGGATGAAGGGGGAAGGATGAAACCCATCAATACCTTTGCTTCCGAACTGCTGCGCAAACTGAGTTTCAAAGGGGATTACCAGGGCCTTAATGCGGACCAGGTATTTATTTCCATGATGCTGAACCCGGCGTTGTGGTACAACACGGAATTTATCAGCCTTGACAAAAAAGGCCAGAACGATAGTATCCGAAAGATTATCGGGATTCCCAAAGGGCAACAGCAGGTCAAAGCAACCGACTTTTTTGATGATAAGGGACAGAACAAACTTGGACCCTACCTGCAGGAAGCCTTTGCAACTACCAACCCCAATAAATTCCAACAGGATTTTAAAGACGCCTATTTTCGTTTAAGCCTTTTAGACAGGGCATTGAGTGGGGAAATAATCAAAATATACCCCTTGCTGGATGATGAGAACAACAAATGGATCTCCTCGGTGGAATTGCGGTTGGGGCAGTACAAGGTGGCCGATTCACTATATGCCAATTTCATTAAGAACGCAATACCCTATTACCTGATGTCCCTGCAAAGGGCCATACCCACAGGGGATTATACCGAAGCGGATAAGCTTTTGGAAGCTTTCCATCAAAATCAGGTTAACCATGGAAGTGAAATATTGCCGTCTGAAAAAAAGGTAAAGACCGAGATCATATACAACCGCCTCGATATTTTTAACAGATTATACAAATATTATGCCCTTGTCGGGATCCTTATGTTTGTGGTCCTTATACTCCGAATTTTCCGTGACAGGGAAGTATGGCGTGTTCTTACGTATTTATTCAAGGGGCTGATCTTCTTGTTTTTTATCTGGCATTCTGCCGGGTTGGGCCTTCGGTGGTATATTTCAGGCCATGCCCCCTGGAGTGATGCGTATGAAAGCATCTTGTATGTATCCTGGGCTACCCTGGGAATGGGGTTGCTGTTCAGTAAGAAAAGTGAGATTACCATCGCCGCTACTGCCTTTGTTACATCCATGTTATTATGGATTGCACATCAAAGCTGGGTAGATCCTTCGATTGCAAACCTGGTGCCGGTACTGGACAGTTATTGGCTGATGGTTCATGTGGCGGTTATTGTTGGCAGCTATGGTCCGCTTACGGTTGGAATGATATTGGGGATCGTTTCCCTTCTGCTCATCATCCTTACCAACAGCAGGAACAAAAATCGGATGGCCATCAGTCTCAGGGAACTCACCATTATCAATGAACTTTGTATTACGGTGGGATTGATCATGCTGACGATCGGGAATTTCCTGGGCGGACAATGGGCCAATGAAAGTTGGGGAAGGTATTGGGGCTGGGACCCAAAAGAGACCTGGGCACTGATATCCATAATGATCTATGCGTTTGTGATCCATACCAGGCTCGTACCCGGACTCAGGAGCAGATGGACCTTCAATTTCTTCAGCATAGTGGCTTTTGGAAGTATTATGATGACCTATTTCGGGGTCAATTTTTATCTGGTTGGCTTGCACAGTTATGCCAGCGGGGCACAGGTTATTACCCCGGCATTTATCTGGTATGTGGTTAGTGCGGTGGTATTAATGGGGGGAATCAGTTATTGGCGATATAAAGTAAACTATGCCGAATAACGAGGCCGGTCAGTGGTACTTTCCTCCGTTTCCCTGCAGATCAGCAAGGCATTGGGAATCGAGCGTGGGAATAGCACCCCCGCTGATCACATCCAGGAGGCCTTCCCCTGTCTCAGCCGTCCAGGACATCAGGCAATCTTCAGCAGTGCAATGCCTGCCATGGGCCACATCCTGATGGTCGCTTTGTAACGGAGTTCCGGCATTTACAAGCCCCAGCAAATGGCCGAATTCATGATTCAAGACAGTTGTCTCCAATACCGTGGTACTGGGTGCCAACGGCCGCCCGCTGAAACTCTGAACGGTTTCTTCGAAAATCACAAAGGAGGTATTCCGGTATGCGACCCCTAAAACCGATCCGTTTTCGATATTTTCCGAGTATTCCCCATCAATAAAAAGCCCGAAAACCGCTATTTCCCCCGCTGCATTATAGGCTTTCCTCAGCTGGTCCTCCAGCGCAATGATATCCGTGATACTGTAAATGGTTTGTCCGGGGGAGGCGATCTCCACCAGGGATATACCAATGCCCCCGGGTTTATGCAACCGTTCCTCCAGAAAGGATTCAAAATTGGCAATGGTATTGGCAGTTGGTTTGAGTCCGGCAACATAGTAGATCCCAATACTCAGACTTTCAAAAGGGGAAGCCGCGAGGAGGTCCTGTGCACTGTCCCCAATTGATTTTTGGTTGCCGGCAGGATTTACTGTCCTGGGGTCGCCATTCTCATCGGTTATGATTCTTGATCCGGTATCTTTGGAACAGGACATGCACAACAGGAACACCAACACTAAATAAGAAAAATTGTTCATGGTACCACTATTTTCAGGGGCCAACCGGCCTACTACCTGACTAACGGCATTATGCTTCCTTTAGTATCGATCCTGATGTATCCTTTCCCGGGATGAAGCTGTTATCGCGGGACTGGCCGGCATTTACCCTGTCCTGAAGCACAGATGCCTGGTGCTTTCCGAAAAAAGGCGTCGGTTATTTTAGCCTTGGCAGTAGGCTGCCCTCCCGCGCCACAGGGCTGTTCTGATGCACATTACCGAAGGGAACTGTCTTCAAAATCCCGCTGTTTGCCGCATTCGGGCGAACATCCTTAAAAAGGTTCTGGTTTGGTCTATTTTTGTAACTTTAGGCCACTTAAAATAATTGAATATGGCAGACAGATCGAAGGGACTCAATACGATTTGCACACATACCGGTGAACTGAAGGATGATACCTATAAAGGAGCTGTCTCCCCGCTCTATATGGGAACTTCTTATGCATTTGACGATGTGGATATCAAGCGCTATCCGCGTTACTTTAATACCCCGAACCAAACGGGGCTGTCGGAAAAGATCGCGGCACTCGAACATGCTGAAACCGCTTTGATCTTTGGAAGTGGGATGGCTGCCGTGAGTACGGCCTTGCTCTCGTACCTGAGTGCCGGAGACCATGTGGTTTTACAAAATATGCTGTACGGGGGAACCTACAGCCTGGTAATTAATCAGTTTGAGCGATATGGGATATCCTATTCCTTTACGGACGGACTGGATACTAAGGATTTTGAATCCCAGATCCGTGACAATACAAAGGTGATGTATGTGGAAACCCCATCGAACCCCCTGTTGACGATAACAGACCTGAAAGCGGTGGCTGATTTGGCAGGGAAGCATGGGCTGGTGACAATGATAGACAATACCTTCGCCAGTCCCGTTAACCAAAACCCCATCGATTTTGGGATTGATATTGTGATCCACAGTGCGACCAAATATATGGGTGGCCATTCCGATATATGTGCCGGTGCCATTGCAACTTCAGAAAAATTAATGGGACCAATTGCAAATCTGGCCAGGAGCCTTGGGGGAAGCCTGAGCGAGTACACCGTATGGCTGCTGGATCGAAGTATAAAGACCATGGGGCTTCGCGTAAAGGCTCAGAATGCCAATGCCATGCAGTTGGCAACCTACCTGTATGACAATTTAGACATAGAAAGGGTCCACTACCCGGGCCTGCCATCCCATCCGGACCATGAACTTGCCAAAGCCCAGATGCATGGTTTTGGAGGCATGCTTTCCTTTGAGCTGAATGCGCATTTGGATGCCACGGGATTTCAAAAAGCACTGCGGTTGATCAAGCCGGTGATGAGCCTGGCGGGGGTGGAGAGCACGGTGATTTCTCCAGCCAAAACATCCCATGTCTCCCTTTCAGCGGAAGAAAGGCGGCGTCAGGGGATTAGGGATGGCCTAATCCGGTTCTCCCTTGGGATTGAGGAGCCGGAGGACCTCATTGCAGACATTGAACAGGCCCTTCATACTATTAGCATCGGGAATACCATCAGTTCCCGGTAGTGGGTGCCGGTTGACCATCAGGGCCTCCTGTAGTAGTATCCATATATTCCTGCCATGGTTATCAGCGCCACGGGGTATAGGCTCCATAAGCCAAAAAACAGCAATAGTAAGAAATCGATGAATAGATGAAATTAGACATACTAGTATTCGGATCCCATCCGGATGATGCAGAATTAGGCGCGGGAGCAACCATCGCCCTTGAAATAGCAAATGGAAAGAAAGTTGGGATTATTGATCTTACCAGGGGGGAGCTGGGCACCAGGGGCAGTGCGGAACTCCGGGAAAAGGAAGCCGCGACCGCGGCCGATATATTGGGACTGGCAGTTCGCGAGAACCTTTGCTTTGAGGATGGTTTTTTCGTGAATGACCGGCAGCACCAACTGGCGGTCATTGCCGTTATACGTAAATTCCGCCCGGAGGTGGTATTGTGTAACGCCGTGGAGGACAGGCATATTGACCATGCAAGAGGAAGTAAATTGGTAAGTGATGCCTGTTTCCTTAGTGCCCTTGTCAAAATTGATACGAAGGCCCCTGGCGATGACAAATGGCAGGAACCCTGGAGGCCACGACAGGTATACCACTATATTCAGTGGAAAAACCTGGAGCCCGATTTCGTGGTAGATGTTACAGGCTTTATTGAGATCAAGATGAAAGCGATCGCTGCCTATGCATCTCAATTCTATGACCCTACAAGCGATGCCCCTGAAACTCCTATCAGTAGCAGGAATTTTACAGATAGTATTGCCTACCGGGCGAGGGATCTTGGGCGGTTAGTAGGGGTTGAATATGCAGAAGGGTTTACAACGGAAAGGCACCTTGCCATAAAAGGCCTGGATGCTCTGATTTAACTGGCTTTGCTATATTTATTTTCAGCTTTGGGTAAGGTAAAATAGAAGGTCGTACCTTTGCGGGGTATACTGGTTACCCAGATCTGGCCGTTATTTTTTTCTACCCTTTCCTTGCACAGTGATAATCCCAATCCTGTGCCTTTTTCATTGTTGGTTCCGTAGGTGGTAAAACTGGAATTCTTCTCAAATAATTTACGCACAACGCTACTTTCCATCCCTATTCCTGTATCCCTGACAAGGACTTGCCAATAATCGGTTTTTTCATAAGCCTCAATGGTGACCATCCCGTTTTCCTGGGTAAATTTCAGTGCATTGCTGAGGAGGTTCCGCACGACGATGTCGATCTGGTTACTGTCTGCCCAGGTCAGGGTATTTTCCGAAATGCTATTGACGATTTTGATGGATTTATTGTCCGCTATTTCAGACAGCAGCTGTATATTTTCTATGACCAGTGTGTCTATCGGAATGATGGATGGCTTGGTATAGGATCCATTCATCTGGGTAAAGCCCCAGGATAATAAGTTGTTCAGTGTAAAGGAAATGTGTTCCACATCATCCCTTAATTTAGGCATAAATTCAAGGAATTCCGTTTTCCCTATTTCCCCGTTCTTGAACATATTAAGGAGCCCGTTAAGTGCTGCTATGGGGCCTCGGAGGTCATGTCCTATGATTGAAAACAACTTTGTTTTTGTATCATTGCTATGAATCAGTTCCTGTTCCCTTTTTTCCAGGATCTCATGGTTTGCCTGTAGTTTGGCATTCAATTTCTTCTGAACCTTTTGCCCCCTGAATACAATAAGGGTTATGCCGATAAAAATCAATAGAAACGCCATGGTGGCATATATATAGGATTGTTGTTTGGCAAGTGCTTTTTCGTTATCGACAATCATTCTGGCCTTCTGATCGTCAAATTGCATTTTCGTCTTGAAGAGTGTCAGGCTTTGCTTGTTCTCATTCCGGGTAAGGGTATCGGAAAGTTTTTGGTAGATCTCATGGTAGGCCAGGGCCCCCACGTAATCTTTTTTGTTTTTATGGATGATGTACAGGGTTTTTGCACATTTAAGGATGCCTTCTATAAATTGGATATTGTTGGATATCCCGAAGGCCTCATTGGCATACTGCTCGGATAATTTGTCCTGCCCCAATGCCAGGTATGCTTCCGCCATCCCGTTTAACAGGTCGATCTTGCTCCGGTCATCATTTAGTTTATCATGCAGCAACTTGCTTTGGTTATACCAGAATAGTGCCCATTTGTATTTACCTTCCTTGAGATATACCTTTCCCTTTATCTCATAGGCAAACGCCAGCCAGTCTCGTATCCCCTTTTCTTCAAATGTCCTGATGCTTTTATTGATATTGAACATGGCGTATTCAAGCTTCCCCATATCGGCATAGACAGAAGCCAGGTTACTCAAGGTTTCGGCTATAAAGATTTCATTTCCCAGCTTGTTATTGATTTCCCTGACCTTTGTATAAAAATCCAGTGATTGTTCGTAATCCTTCTGGGATGCATAGAGGTTGGCTATATTTTCATTGAGGATAGAAAGCATTTTTATTTCATTCAACTTTTCGGCCAGTTCAATGGCCTCCAGATAACCATTCAATGCTTTGGCATAATCGCCTTTGTAGGTGTATTCCCCGGCCAGGTTGTTCAATGACCGCACAATTAGTGCGGGGTTGCGTATTTTTTTGGCAATTTCAGAGGATTTCCAGTAATACCGGATAGCTTTCACATTATCACCCTGGTCAGAATAGTAATCACCAAGGCGCAACAGCGCAGTACTTTCTCCTTTTAAATACCCGGCTTTGGTGCTGTATTTAAGTGCCTGCCGGGAAAGGAGGAGGAGGCTGTCCGTATGGTAGTATCGTTGTTTCTTTGCCAGGTTGTTCAGTAAATTGATATAGGTTGTATCACTTACTTTGAATTTGTTACCGGCTTTAAGGCCGGAAATCCTATTTTCCAGTTGGGCCTTTTCCTTATCCTGCGCATTGCAGACAACCATGGTACATACCAGGGCCAGAATATAAAAGGAACTTCTTTTGAAGCCCTTTAATATGGCAAAGTGGTAGGTTGGTAGCCAGGACATAATAACTTTTTTTCAGGTCCTAAAATAATCCCCAATAAGGGCTCATACTAATAAATGTTGTACCATAGCCTAATAAATGTTGTGAAATAGCTTTTTTTGTGTGTTTCACCGGATGAACTGTGTAGGATGTCGAATATTCATGTCCTGGGAAGCAGTGGTAGGGATACGGGCAATTGGAGTCAAAAGCGTAAGGTGGGTCAGGGCATAAAATATCGCTTGTTTTAGTTTGAATCAATCAGTAAAAAAATTACCTTTGCCACCGCTTGTACATGGTGGTTGTAGCTCAGCTGGTTAGAGCATCGGTTTGTGGTACCGAGGGTCGCCGGTTCGAACCCGGTCTTCCACCCAAATACAACGTAAAGGTCCCGCCTGATCAGGCGGGACCTTTTTTTATGCAGTAGGCAGAGTGGCAACCAACAAGCCAAAAAAACCCGATCGTCAGATCGGGCTTTTTACTGATTTACTATTTGGTATCCTTATCTACAGTGATCCGCTGATCCCTGTTTACCAGTTCCCAGGCCGTATAAAAAATCAGCTGGGTACGATGGCGCAGCAAATCATAATTTATTTTGTCGGGCGTATCCCCGGGCCTGTGATAATCTTCGTGGGTGCCGCTGAAGTAAAAGATAATGGGAACATTGTTTTTGGCGAAATTGTAGTGATCGCTTCGGTAATAAAACCTGTTGGGATCATTCTCATCGTTGTATGTGTAGTCGAGTTCCAGGTTGGTATATTTCCGGTTGACCTCCTCAGAGATCGTGTGCAGTTCCGAACTCAGTTTGTCCGATCCTATAAGATAAATATAATTCCGGTCCCCGGAACGTTTTGGGTCTATGCGGCCAATCATATCGATATTGAGATTGGAAACCGTCTGTGACATCGGGAAGATGGGGTCTATGTCTGTATAATACTGGGAACCGAGCAATCCCTTTTCCTCCCCGGTAACATGAAGGAAGACCAGGGACCTTTTTGGGCCATTTCCCGCATCCGCCGCTTTTTTAAACGCCTGTGCGATTTCGAGCATTGCCACCGTCCCCGAACCATCATCATCGGCACCATTGTTGATCTTACCGTCGGCTGTTATCCCAATATGATCCAGGTGTGAAGAAATGATGATGTATTCATCCGGTTTCTCAGATCCCTTCAGGTATGCCACAACATTTTCCGTTTTCACGCTGAGGTTAGCGCTTTTCAACTGGAATTTCAATTCCGTATCTATCGTTGCAGGACTGTCCTTTTCTTCAATATCAGGGTAAATAGCCATCGTCATATCCGTATTCATTACCACCAGTGGCGCAGCTTGATCATTATCCGCGATGGCCATACCCCCCCCATGGTTTGTTTCCATGTATTCAAAATAGCCTTTAAACCGCGAATAGTTACCCGGGTCATAGTAAAGGATACCCTTCGCACCCTTTTCTGTTGCCAATTCAGTCCTTTTACCAATAGCTTCGGACATATTGCTCCAGACAGACGGCGCTGTAGTTCCGGAAATCAGGTAGGTGCCATCTGCCTTTTTCGGCTCCCCGAATTTAATCAATACTATTTTTCCTGCTACATCCAGGTCTTTGTAATCCGAGTACGATCCATCTTCTATTCCGTAGCCTGCATAAATTATTTCATCGTAGGTCCCTTCAGCGCCGCTGAAAGACAGAAAATCTTCCCCTATCGTATATTCCATGCCTCCCGTCTCTATGGTTCCGGATGGTAACCGGCTCATCTCCAAGGGTACATTTTGAAAGTAATCCCCATCCTTTTTAGCTGCGGGAATACCAATTCTTTGATAGTATTCTTTGATATATTCCACAGCCTTCCGCTGTCCGGGGGTTCCTGTTTCACGGCCTTCGAATTCATCAGAAGCATAGGTAAACAAGTGCTCTTTTAATTCGGCCTCGGTGATTGTCTCAGCATACGTTGTTACAGCTACCTGCTCTTTTTCCGCGGTTGGCGGTTCGGAAGTGGTCTTCAGGGAAGAATTGCATGCCCAGAGTATGATCAATGCCACCCATAATAATTTCTTCATAAGAATAGTGCGATAAAATTGAAAATTTAGCAAAAATAGTAAAAAGAAAAGAACAAATTGACGGTAACTGCCAATTCTTGGAGCATAAAATATAAGTCTGGCACAACAGGCGGCGCAAAAATCCGACCTATTTTTTTAGGGTACCCTGCATTTTCTTAAAATAGGAGGTAGGGGTAAGTCCCTTGGCATTCCGGAACTTCCTGTTGAAATTTGAAATAGAGCGGAAGCCGGATAATTCCGCAATTTCTGCAATGGAATAGCCAGGGGCAGCCGAGATCATCTGGCTGGCATGCTCTATCCGGAGTTCAATAAGGAATTGAAAGAATGTTTTGTTGGTACGCTGCTTAAAAAACCGGCAGAAGGCCCCCGGACTCATGTGGGCCAGTGACCCTACAGTTTTGAGGCTGATATCATGCTGGAAATTACGCATGGCATAATCATAAACGGTCTGCATACGGTTGCCTTCACTGGGTGTCAGTTTTTTGGGATAGACGAAGCCGGCTAGTACCTGTCCTTCAGATCGGGCCAGGTCTGACAACAGCTGTAAAAAGAGCAGGAACCTGTATAACGTATGGCTGCGGGATACAGCAAGAATACGCTGTGCTATGCCAACCTTATTCGATTTTACAAGGAATCCGGCATCCGACCTTCCGAAAAAACCCCGGAGTTGCGCCAATTCCGGTATTTCGAAAAATTCCTCCCCGAAAGATTTTTTTGTAAAAAAAAGGGAGACCATATGGGACACATCCCCGGATGGATTGCTCTGGAAAACATGCGGGCAGTTTTGTCCGATTACCACACTATCACCGGGTCCATACGGATGTATGCTGTCCGCTATGACCAATTTCCCGTTACCCTGTAGAATACAGCTGATCTGTATTTCCTCATGCTGGTGTAATTTAGCATAAAATGACCCTGCCCGGTCTACCTGTACCAGCAAGCTGGTGTGTACCGGTTTTGGGATTTTAAAGGGATGGACCTTCATGCCTGATTGTGCTTATACTAATCAAATTTATACAAATATCCTTTAAATGGGTTAATATAAGCTCAATATTGGCTAAAATGGGATGCAGGTATCTGGAGTATGCCCTTTATTTTTGCAACATAAAATCACATCATATGCATTTTGAATGGGAAGGGGTTATGCCTGCGGTAACGACAAAATTTACAGAAGCTGACACGTTGGACCTTAAATTGTATGAACATAACATTGAGGCCCAACTGGCCGCCGGGGTTCATGGGATCATCCTGGGCGGTACCTTGGGGGAAGCCAGCACACTGTCCGAAACTGAAAAAGAAATATTGATCCGGGAAACAGCAGGGATCGTAAAGGGCCGGGTGCCGGTTATTATGAATATTGCCGAACAAACAACCAAAGGGGCAGTTGATGCGGCACATAGGGCTGAAGAATACGGGGCGGCCGGACTTATGATGTTGCCACCTATGCGGTACAGGGCCAATGAACACGAGACGGTTACCTATTTTAAGACGGTTGCAGAAAGCACAGCCTTGCCTATTATGATCTACAATAACCCTGTGGACTATGGTATTGAAGTAACACTTGATATGTTTGAGGATTTATTGGCATTCAGCAATATTCAGGCCGTAAAGGAGTCAACCAGGGACATCTCCAATATCAATAGGATACGAAATCGTTTTGGATCAAGGCTCAAAGTGCTGTGTGGGGTAGATACACTGGCTTTGGAAAGCTTGCTGATAGGGGCTGATGGATGGGTAGCCGGACTGGTTTGTGCGTTTCCGGAAGAAACGGTCGCCATATATGAACTCTCCAAAGCAGGACGGGTACAGGAGGCCATAGCCATATATCGCTGGTTCCTCCCCTTGCTTGAACTGGACATAAACCCACAGTTGGTCCAGAATATTAAAATGGCCGAAGTTGCAACCGGACTGGGGTCGGAACGGGTGCGTGCGCCCAGGCTTCCATTACAGGGTAAAGAAAGGACCAGGGTATTGGGGATAATAGAACGCGCAATGGAATCCAGGCCGGAATTACCGGATTATAAAGCAACTTATCCTTAATCAAAAGAAAACCTCGGGGTTTTGCCCGTGGGTTTCCGATTTCACCTCTCTTCAGGTGAGGTCGAAAAGCGGTTTCGGGTGAGGAAATATTCTTTATTTTTGGAAAATGAACAATATAATGATACAGGGTAAGAATTTTATAGGCAAAAGGCAATCTGCATTAGGGAGCCAAACTTATCGCACCTTTAACCCTCAACAGAATACTGAAAATCCAGCAAAATTTTTTGAAGCTACCCAGGCGGAGATAGAAGATGCCGTATCCATGGCAACAAGTGCTTTTGAGATTTATCACAAAATAAAGAATTCCCGGAAAGCAGCATTCCTGGAGGCCATCGCGGAAGAAATCCTTTCCCTGGATGCCATATTGCTCCAGGCCTATTGTAATGAAACAGGATTGCCTGAAGGCAGGGCAGTGGGTGAACGCGGCAGGATGGTCGGACAGTTAAGGGCATTCGCTAGCTTGGTAAGACAAGGTTCCTGGGTAGAAGCCACCATTGATAGTGCCCAGCCACAAAGGGAACCCCAGCCACGATCGGATATCCGTAAAATGATGGTGCCCCTGGGGCCTGTGGTGGTATTTGGGGCGAGCAATTTTCCCTTTGCATTTTCAACAGCAGGCGGTGATACAGCGTCTGCATTGGCTGCAGGTTGCCCGGTTATCGTAAAGAGCCATCCCATGCATTCAGGAACTGGTGAGTTGATTGCTTCCGCCATTATTAAAGCAGCAGAACAAACGGGTATGCCCAACGGGGTTTTCTCAAACCTCAATAGTTCCGATAATAGTGTGGGTAGCGCGCTGGTAGCACATCCGGGGGTGAAAGCGGTTGGATTTACCGGGAGCACTGCAGGCGGAAAGGCCCTTTATGAGCTTGCATCCCAAAGGGAAGAACCCATTCCGGTTTTTGCGGAAATGGGCAGTATTAACCCTGTGATTCTCCTCCCTCTGGCACTCGAAAAAAAAGCTAAAAAATGGGCGCAGGCCCTTGCCGGATCCATTACCATGGGCGCGGGCCAGTTTTGCACCAACCCAGGTTTATTGCTGGGCATCAGAAACAATGATCTCAATACTTTCACAACCTTCCTCGCGGAAGAGATTATGGCTAAGGAGCCCGCGAGTATGCTTCATCCCCGAATCAAAGGAGCGTATGACAAAGGGAGAAAGGCAGCGATGGAACAGGCCGGCACCAGTATTGTCGCAGATTATGATACTGAAATCCGCGCAAATTATGGCGGTCAGACTGTATTGAAGGTCAGCGGGGAAACATTTCTTAAGAATACGGCCCTGCACAAGGAGGTTTTTGGCCCATATTCCCTGCTTGTCGCCTGTGCGGATGTTGCGGAACTGGAGGAAGTTTTAGACCATCTGGAGGGGCAGCTTACAGGTACAATATTGGCTGAGGAAGGCGAATTAGCAGCGTACGAAGGGATAGTAGATGCCCTGAAAAAACGGGTTGGGAGGATTATTTTCAATGGCGTCCCTACCGGCGTGGAAGTATGTGCTGCGATGCATCACGGCGGGCCCTATCCCGCCACCACGGATAGTCGGTTCACAGCCGTTGGGATCCACGCGATTAAAAGATGGGTCCGCCCCCTGAGTTTCCAGGATTGGCCCCAATCCCTCCTCCCGGATGAACTAAAGGATGATAACCCGTTAAAGGTTATTCGCCTGGTTGATAACGAACTGACAGACCGCACCTTGTAACCTATTATTTCCATGAAGAGATTAATTGTCATAATGCTGCTGACAGCGGTAATGATACTGGGTTGCGAAGAGAATGAACCTATGGATGGGGCTGCTAAGCTTCAGGAAATAATAAAGGATTATGAAGCCTATGAGGCCTATGATAAAGAGGCGTACCCCATGGGTTTGTTCACGGAGGAACATTTTAAGCGGGAAGCGGATACCGCCAGGGCACGAATAGCTTCACTGGATTCCCTTGCTTGGGATGCATTGAAGGAAACCGACAGGATATCTGCGGAACTGCTGAAATTTTCACTGCAGGATGAGATAGATTACTTCACGTTTAAAGGGTACCTGAATCCCCTGCTTTCCGATTCAGGTTTTCACAGCAGTTTGCCTTATATGGTAAAACCCCTGACAGACTATGAACAAACCCGTAAATACCTGAAGAAATTAAATGCCCTCCCGGTTTTTGTAGACCAGCACCTGGAAAATATACGACGAGGCCTTCAGGACGGTGTTTCCCAGCCAAGGGTCATTTTCAATGGATATGAATCTACATATGACGATCATATCGTTGCGAACTATACAGAAAGTTTTTTCTATTCCCCTTTTCTCTTCCTGCCTGAAACATTGCCTGCCACCCGGAAAGATTCCGTTCTGCAGGCAGCCCGGGAGGTCGTTGAGCAGGTAGTAGTGCCCCAATACAGACGGATAAAGGATTTTTTTGAAAAAGAATACCTGCCGCATACCAGAACTGCCATAGGTGTTTCCGAAACACCCAACGGGGCTGAATGGTACCAGAACAGGATTGATTTCTACAGCACCAGCACAGAATATACGGCAGATGATATCCATAAAATCGGACTGGCTGAAGTGGCAAGGATCCGCTCCGGGATGGAGGAGATCATTAAAGGGCTCCAGTTTAAAGGAAGTTTTGCGGAATTCCTGAAATTCCTGAGGACAAATAAACAGTTCTATGCGGAAAGCCCGGATGAATTGTTGATGATAGCCCGGGATATGGCCAAACGCGCCGACGCCCAATTACCGCGTTTTTTCAGTACCTTGCCACGAAAACCATATGGGGTGGCGCCTGTACCGGCATCCATCGCGCCAAAGTATACGGGTGGGCGCTATGTGGGAACAAAGGCGGAGAGCACGGAGCCCGGGTATTATTGGGTGAACACCTATGACCTGCCAAGCCGTACCCTGTACACCCTTCCATCCCTTACGGTACATGAGGCCGTACCGGGGCATCATCTGCAGGGAGCACTGAACCTGGAGCTTGGGGATAGCATTCCCCAATTCCGGAAAGACCTCTATCTATCCGCCTATGGGGAGGGGTGGGGGTTATATTCCGAGTTCCTGGCATCGGAAATGGGAATGTACACTACCCCTTACGAACACTTCGGGCAGCTGACCTATGAAATGTGGCGGGCGTGCAGGCTGGTCGTGGATACCGGGATCCATTCCAAGGGCTGGACACGGCAACAGGTAGTGGATTATATGACCGCCAATACCGCGCTATCCCTGCATGAGATCAACACAGAAACAGACCGGTATATATCATGGCCAGGCCAGGCATTATCCTACAAAATCGGGGAACTGAAAATACGGGAATTGCGGAAAAAGGCAGAAATGGCACTCGTTGACAAATTTGATATCAGGGATTTTCACGAAGTGGTATTGGGGCAGGGAACGGTTACCCTTGCCATCCTGGAATCACGTGTGAATGACTATATTGTAAAGGTTGGCCGTGGCGACTAATCATACATTCAAGTGCATTGATGCCCATACCTGCGGTAACCCTGTCCGGTTGGTTGCCGATGGCGGGCCGCAGCTCATCGGTAAAACGATGAGCGAAAAAAGGCAGCATTTCCTGAAGGAATTCGACTGGATCCGGAGAGGGCTGATGTTTGAACCCAGGGGACACGACATGATGAGCGGAAGTATCCTCTACCCGCCTTCAGATCCCGCCAATGATTTCGGTGTATTATTTATTGAGACAAGCGGTTGCCTGCCCATGTGTGGCCACGGGAGCATAGGAACCGTAACGATCGCAGTGGAAGAAGGTTTGATCGTTCCAAAGACCCCTGGCATCATCCGGATGGAAACCCCGGCCGGACTCGTAGCAGTTAGTTACGGGATGGAAGGGGGGAAGGTACCCTGGGTTAAACTGTTCAATATCCCCTCCTATCTTGCAGCAAGTGGCTTAAGTGTGGAAAGCAGGGAACTGGGGGTTCTTTCATTTGATGTGGCATATGGGGGGAATTTCTATGCCATTATCGACCCCCAGGAAAATTTTACGGGCTTACAGGATTATACGGCAGGGGATATCATACGGTTCAGTCCCGCGATACGGGAGGATATCAATAAAAAGTACCCTGGCCGTTTTGTACACCCTGGGAATGCAACTATCCGGGATGTGAGCCATATCCTGTGGGGTGGTGCCACCCTTTCCCCGGCTGCAACTGCGCGCAATGCGGTCTTTTATGGAGACAAGGCGATAGACAGGTCGCCCTGCGGCACCGGTACCTCAGCTCGGATGGCCCAGTGGTTTGCACAGGGGAAGCTGCAACCTGGGAAGGAATTCATACATGAAAGCTATATCGGTTCCCAATTTATTGGGAAGGTAGAGGAGGAAGTCAGCCTGGGAGGAATAAAAGCCATTGTCCCCAGCATACAGGGATGGGCCAGGATCTATGGGCACAATACGATCACCATAGATGAAGCGGATCCTTATGCGTATGGGTTTCAGGTGCTTTGAGGACCAATCTGTAACAGGGCAGGGGTATACTTTTAAATACTGCCGTAATTATCGAGTATCATCCGGTCAGTTTCTTCGCGGGATTTAAATACCTCAAAGGTACGGCCCTGGGTTCGCTGGGCCCCCAGGGAATTGGCATATTTCGCAGCCCTGATATAGTTTTGATGGTCCTCCAGGAGGCCATAGCCCAGGCCCCCGGCGAAGGAATCCCCGCACCCGGTGGTATCCACAACATTTTCCACCCAAATAGATTTGACAATTTCGTGTCTCACTTTGCCATCCTCCAGGAAAAATACAGCACTCCCTTTTTCATCGAGGGTAACAATAAGGCATTTAATCCCGTATGTTAAAACATGTTCAGCCAGTTGCGGCAAATGGGTGGTACTTGCTTCGTCAAAGCCTTTCATATCTTCGGGTTGGTATTCCTTCTCAAACCAGCAGCATTTGGATTCCTCCAGATTCATTTTAAGGACATCGATATAGGGCAGCCACTGGTCCCGGTCTATCCAGAATTTGATAAGCCGGTCTCCCAGTATGGTAGCGGTATTAGTGGGGCCATGGGCATCGAATATAATTGTTCCCGCACTATTCTCTTTGATGTATTTCAAGGTCTCAAGGGGCACCTCATAATCCGTAATGGGTACACAAACAAAGATATCACAATGCAACAGGGGGGTTAGGTCGGCGGGGATGATAGGATTCATAAAACCGGTCTGTTTTTCCAAACGGTTGTTCTGGTCCACAAATTTCAACTGGATGACATCCCCCTGGTCTGCCCTGGAGGATAAATGGGCCAGGTTGATATTCTTGTAGGGAGAAAGGATTTCTTTTATTGCCTCTTCATCTATTTTGCGGACATGGGAAACCAGGTTGACCGTACCGTCCTCCCCGAGCAGTCTGGCTAGTCCGATAGCCGTATGGGTAGCACAGCCGTATTTCTCAATGACTTCCCCGTAGTGGGTGGTTATATGGTCCCTGGGGATAGGTCCCAGGACGGCGACATTGTATTTGGACATGAAGTTGTATTTTATGTTTTGGGAAAGGATTGAAGATAAAGAAAAGTAGCAAGAACACAGGGGTTTTGATATTTTTTTTAAAAGGCAGCCCAGGGAGTTTTATGTCTTATTTTTCTGTCAAACTGGATTATACTCCCTCAAAATCAGGAGGATACTTCGGATTTACGTGATTAATACTGTCAAATTAAATATGGATAAGACCCATGGCGAGGTGGTATTTTATGGATATTTAGATATACAAACTTTAAAAAATAGAAACAAAATGAAAAAATCAGTCTTTTATGCGATGTTCATGGTTTTCACATTAAGCGCATTACCTACCGTAGTGCAGGCTGCAGAAAAAACCCCGGTATCAAAAACAACTATCCCTGAGAATGTCCCCGAGGAGATTCGAGTGATGATTAACCGTCTGGAAGAGATTAAGGAGCTGGACAGGTCTGACATGAACCGCATCGAAAGGAAAGCCCTCCGAAAGGAAGTCAGGACACTTAAATCAGCCGTAAAAGCAGCGGGTTATGGTATTTATATTTCCGCCGGTGCGGTAATCGTTATCCTGCTTATACTATTGCTTATCTGAATTTAATAAAGAATGTCTCCTCACCTGAAACCGCTTAGGCGGTTTCGACCTCTCTATAGGAGAGTCAGAAACTCCGGGCAAAGCCCCGAGGAATTCTTTTGATTAAGGTAATCCTGCTCTAAGGTTCCAAAATGGATTTCAGATAGTGTCCTGGGATCCATTTTTTTTGGAAAGATAGTACACAGTGTTATTTGGCCTATACCTTTACTCCATTTGTCAAGTTATAAACGGTAAATTCAAACCAGGTAACAATTCAGTACCATCATTTTATGACATAAGTGCATGGCATAGAATATAGAGAACCTATGGCATGTAGCAATCAGCACAATGAACATTGTGTCAACTCCTTTGTAAGATTCTGAAAATGAGAATAATGGAAATCTTTATAAATTTTAATCCAATAGGTCCAGTATTCGGGAATAAATTGGTTCAGGCGTTTTCGTAGATAGTATGAATTGCTTGTTTGAGGTATCAAAATCAAAACGGATCTGCTCAAGATCAGCATCATTATAATCTTTCATCCGTTCGATTAAGATTCTGGTAATGCGCGACCGGAACTTATACTCCTCATTGATCAAGGTATTCATATTTTGTGTTCGATCAATTTCCACAGGTAACCAATTGATTTTCATCCTATAAATATAAGTCGTGTAAAATATAAAAATTAAATGAATTTAAGAAATCCGGTATTCCGGTATCCGTATCATTGCATACTGAATCTTTATTTTGTTAATAACTTATCTCCGGGAATCATCTAAATTTAATCTAGTGCTTATAATACCTTAACATGCCTGCAATATTTCATGCATACATTTGAATGTCCTTCTTATAAGGAAACGTTCTTATTTTAAAGTTAAGAGTTAGTTGACTAAAACCGATGGAACCATCGGTTTTTTTGATCCCGGGGGACTTCGAAAATTGATCCGGCGTGATTTTCAAAATATTCCTTCAGCTGCCTAGAAATTCCTGAAACCATTTGCCCGAAGATTTAATGATTCTGCTTTGTGTTGCAAAATCCACATAGACCAGGCCAAACCTGGGGTAATATCCTTCCGCCCATTCAAAATTATCCATGAAGGTCCAGGAAAAATAGCCGGAAACCTGAAGTCCGTCAGCCTTAGCCCGCTGTAATTCCTTCAGATAATTTTGAAAGAATGAAAGTCGGTCCTGGTCATCAACTTCTCCATTTTTGATCTTATCTTCAAAAGCGGCACCATTTTCAGTGATAATTATTTTTTTAATGTTCCGGTATTCATTGAACTTAGAGATCATATGATAAAGGCTCTGTGGATATACTTCCCAATCCATTAAAGTGGCCGCGACGTTTCTTTTGGTGGCTTTGATTATTTTGGCCTGCAGATAAGGCACCATATAACTATGTTTGACAACTTCCCGGGTATAATTCTGAATCCCGATAAAATCAA
>JBGTLT010000077.1:0-4588 GCA_041743975.1 Zeaxanthinibacter sp. | reverse complement strand
AAAAGATTGGGAGTGGCGATGAATGGATCGTATTAAACAATGAAGGCTATATAAATCAATTTAAGGGTAACCGGAAGACCGTATGAATACTTTTGTCAGAAATAATTTAGTTTGGAGTTTATGTATATGAGTTAGTTTGTTAGTTAGTTTGAACGGTTTGGAAGGGCGGCCTTTCCCAGGGTACGCTATTCCTTACTAACTCCATCCCCTATAGCACGAAGGCCATAGTCCGACCCGGACCGCCTCGGAATGTATTTCCGAAGGCACATACCGTCTGGCCGAAAATACGGATGTCACAGGACCCTTAGATCAGTGATCTTCCAGCACCCCTAAAGGAATACAGAATTTTAAAAGTCCCATTTTGAAATAAGGCCACTTCTACTCGCATTCCCTGGGAGCGGCATTTCTTTACTTGCTTGTGGTGGGATCTCCATGCCTGAAAAGAACTATCATGCTATTAGTAAATAGTAACCCCTCTGACAATTCGGGATATGGCACCACTGGTAGACGGAGAATCAGGGTTCAGGCCTGCATCCAAAGATTTGAAAAATCCCAGGATCTGGCCCAGTAAAATTGTTGACACGGTAAGAAATGCTTCATTTACTGCTCCTGCCTTATCGGACAATACCAATACTTCATCAATGGAAGTTTCTTCTATCGGCATTTCGGAAATACCCAGCTGGAACAGGGGTTTTTTCCCCTCCTTCATACCCTTTACCAAATCTATTTCGTAACGGATCACTTCCTTAACATTCGAAAAATAATAGACCATCAGGGTATGCTCATTAACTACTGCCTTGGGGCCATGTCGAAACCCCAGATAGGAATCATGTTTGCAGATAACCTGGCCATCTGTTAATTCCTGTAATTTGAGATGCGATTCGGTAGCCGTCCCGAAATGCGGTCCCGAACCCAGGAATACGACCCGGTTAAAAGGAAGCAAAGCTATTTCCCTAATACGGTCAAGGTGTTTATCAAGCAACACATTCCCATATTTCCTGAGTGTTTGCACGGTGGATTCAAGGGAACCAACCTGATTAATATGGGTCATGAGCAAAGCAGATAGAAGCATTCCCGAGTAGCTGCCTGTCATCGCCAGGCTTTTATCATCGGCGTTGGGCGGCAGCAGGAAAACGTAACTGTTACCCTTAAAGGTATGTTTCGCCAGGCTTCCATCAGGGTTACAAGTAATAATCAAATGGTAGCACTCCTTGCAGTAACGGTTACCCCATTTTACAGCCGCCACACTTTCCGGGCTATTACCGGATCTTGCAAATGAAATCATCAGGGTAGGGACCGAATCTTCAAAATAATCCTGTGGATGTGAAACCAAATGTGTAGTTGGGACAGAAACAGTAGTAATACCGCTCGTACGCTGCAATTCGCCTTCAACGGAATATCCTATATATGCACTTGTGCCGGCACCTGTAAGAATGATCTTCTCAACTCGCTTTAAAACAGCCTCCATAAAAGGGGCTATCTTACTTTCCTCAGACAAAACCTTTTCATAAATCGCAGCCCATAAATCCGGTTGTCCTGATATTTCCATTGCCGTCTCAATTGCTCCGTGAGCTTTGAGTTCAGCTACCTCCATATTAAGATAGTTCATCAAACACCTTATTATTTATAATTGCGATATACTTTCAATTCGTTTCTATACAAATATAGAAAAGTTATTATAACTTTCGTATTAATATTTATTATAAAATATTGAACAAGTTAAACTTTTATAAAGCAAGCTTTCACTATTATTGTGAATAAAATAGCAAATTAGCATCTTAGAATCTTCAATTGCAGTAAAAAAGTTATGGAAAAGAAAAGGACCAAACGCTCTACCGTTGAAAGGAGAAAGAAAATACTGAACATGCTTGAGAAAAATGGTCAGGTTTTTGTCCATGAGTTAAGTGAGGAGTTCGATGTAAGTGAAGTTACAATCAGGAATGACCTTGAATTGTTTGAATCCAAGAAACTCCTGATACGTTCAAGAGGAGGGGCTATGAAGTATGAGAATTCCGTTGGCATGGATTTTCAGTTATCCGATAAGGATAAAATCCATTATGCCGAAAAGAAGCGCATCGGTAAGAAAGCGGCTGCCCTGGTGAATCCGGGGGAAACTATTATCCTGGACTCTGGGACCACTACCATGGAAATTGCGAAAAACCTGAGTCCCGATGACGCTATTAATGTCATTACAAATGCCTTTAACATTGCCAACCAACTGATCAATAGTCCAAACATAAACATTATTGTCCCCGGAGGCACGCTGAGAAAGAATTCCCATTCATTGGTAGGACCCCTGGCGGAGAAAAGCATCCGGAATTTCTATGTTGATAAGGTATTTCTGGGGGTGGATGGATTTGATACGTCCCAGGGTGCCTTCACCCCCAATATCGAAGAAGCTTCTTTGAACCAGATAATGATTGAAATTTCAAAAGAAGTCATCCTTGTTGCAGACTCCAGTAAGTTCAAACGACGGAGCCTGGCCTTCATTTGTCCCGTCAATAAAATTGACATCGTAGTTACCGATGAACACATCAGCAGGGAAGACCTGAACCGGCTGGCCGATTTGGGGGTGAAGGTTATTATTGCCTAGAACACCGCTCCTTTCACCTGGTTCATCCGATGAAGGCTGTCGAACGTGCTCAGGGCTTGAGAAACGAACCTTTTCTTATGTCTTTCCACTCACTTTTTCAGCAAGGCATCCCATCGGAAGAATTTAAGAGACCTACGGGTTGCCACTTCAGATAACCTAAGCGTCAGGTCGTATTTCCCTCATCTCCGGGATCGAAAGCCAGTAGGACGGCGGCCACGATAGCGAGGGCGATCCCTGCTATCTTAAAAGTGTTGGGAATATAGTCCAGGAGGATCATGGCGATGACGGCCGTGATCAAGGGGGCCCCGGCATTGGTAAGGGGCGAAACTACCATGGCTTTCCCGTATCTGAATGCAAACACCAGGCATAGGGCCCCCACGGCATTCAGGAGTTGGATTCCGGCCGCCAACCAGGGGCCTTTGAACCCGTAATGGATTTCAGCTGAAAAATCGGTCATCCACAAGGCTAAAGGAATCAATGCCAGGCCGGAGAGCATCATATAGAAAAAGATGCTTTCAGCATTCATTGAGGCATTGGCCCGTTTCATATAATAGGCCTGCAGACCCCAGGCCAGCAATACCAGGATGGCCAACAGGAACCACATATAGCCGTAGTCCGTTTCATCGGTCCCGGTGGAGTACTCAAACAAAGGCAGGGCTATCATCGCCAACACAATGCCCACAGTGCCAAGAATACCGGTACGTTCCTTAAGGATCAGGTATGAAAGCACTATAGTTATCATTGGCGAAAGGGAAATAATTGGAAAAATAAGATAGGTTGGCCCCAGGGTAACCGCATGGAATAATATCATTTGACCCCCGGCCCCCAAAAAACCGATCATCGCCCCATAGAAGATCGCTTTTTTACTTGTGTGAAGTTTCCAGTTCACTAATTTCAACGCGATCAGGGCGGGCGGAATCATAGTGATTGCCCAAACACAATAAATCAGCGTTTCCGGAAAACCGTATTCGGTGGGTAGTCCGGTAAAGGCACCCCATACACCCCAAAATACAGTAGTTATGATGGCATAAATAAGCCATAGTTTGGATTTCATCTGCTGTTGGTTTTAGGATACATTGGGGCTTAATTTTAAGGAGCCATCGGCTTCAAGTACCTGAGAACATGCCCAGCGAATAGGACGCATCAGTCCTTTGACTTCAATTTCCGCGCTAACATGAAGGCCTTCCCATACGGTCCCCTTCGGAAGCATAAACATGGCTTGTCGTACTTTTCCCGGAAGGGGATATCCCGGATCCAAACTACCACTTACTGCAAATGTCCTTTCAGCATCCCGCACCGTGATCCGAAGGGCCCCCGGAATCCCGGCAATGCCATCGTTCACCAGCCCGAGCACAATTCCGGGGTAGCCTTCCCTTTCAAAGGACCAGATCCAAGACGGCCGCACCCGATATCCCAACCTGACAGCCAGTTCATTCAGCTGTTCCGGGAACTTCTCATAATACCCAAGAAGATTTTCAAGCCCGATCTGATGCCAGTTCCATAGTGAAAAATAGTTCGGGCCTACATCGCGGACATGGGCAATTATATTTTTATTTCTGCTGATTCCCCCTTGAATCCGCAGGCTTTTAGGGTCTCCTTTGGTAAGCCCTTGCTCTATGGTAGCCCCGATCCAGGGTGGCCGGTTACTCAGAGCATCTATTTGGGTGTTTTCAATAAAAATGGTATCCGTCCGGAGCCAGTTATAGGTCCGGATGGTCCGGTCCACCACTTCGGAATTGCCTACATTATTATAATCGGGTTGCGTATTTGTAGCCAGGGGCGTTTTTGACCAATTGGCGGCCTGATGTTCAAACATTTCCAAAAAAGTCCTTTCGGCGGTAAGTGTGTCTGGAAATGGGTTTCCCTCAAAGGGCCATGTATGCCCCTCCCCCCAAAAACCATACATACAGGTGTCCACATATTCCACAAGGTCGTGTGAGTTATACCTTTCAGACAACAAATCATCAAGTTCTTTAAAGGCATCCATAAAAGCGG
>JBGTLT010000076.1:0-1705 GCA_041743975.1 Zeaxanthinibacter sp. | reverse complement strand
TTGGGGGAGTAAACGCCATCAACAACAGATAAAAATGGATTAAAACGCATTTTAGCAACGGCCTTACTTACGTATTCCCGAAATCCTGTCCATTTCCTCACCAACCCTTTTCTGTACCACCTTCCCATAATACTCCTGGGTTATCTTCATACTACTATGTCCTAATAACTCGCTTACAATTTCCATAGGGACGTCATTGTACAGAAGTACAGTGGATGCAAAGGTCTTTCTGGCCATATGGTGGCTAATAGATTTGTTGATGCCAACAATAGCCCCTATTTCCTTTAGATAGGAATTGATCTTTTGATTACTGAATTTAGGAAGTGCAAAGTTTACCTCATCATCATATTTATTGAGAATTGCCTTGGCTTTGGGCAATAAGGGTACTGATATCATCTTCCCTGTCTTCTCCCTTTTCATTTGGATCCATTCATTGCCATCAAAACCATTTATGATGTGTTCTTTTTTTAGATGGGACATCTTATGGTACACCAATCCTGTATAGCAACAAAAGATAAATAGGTCTTTTACCAATTGTAATCTTGGCTGCACAAAATGGTGTTTTTCAAGCTTTTCCAGTTCATCGCTGGAAAGGAAAATAACGGCTTTTCTGACCCTTCCTGGCTTGTGTAATGCAAATGGGTCTTTTGGGAGATATCCTTCCGCTACGGCCACCCTAATGGGCTTCCTGAAACGCTGTATGGCTTTGTTAATAGTAATTTGTTTTTGATTCTTGACTGTTTTAAGAAAGTATTCAAAATCATCTAAAAATGATTGGTCTAACTTGATCAGCGGATAGTCTTTCTTCCCATAGTTCGATTCGATAAAAGCACCAACATCATTACAAACATATTCAGATTTTTTCCAAGTTGATAATTTAATGTTTTTCCCTATTAATTTAGATTGCTTAACTAAAAATTTCTTAAAATAGGAAATCACATTTTCAGCCTTCTTTCCTGTTTTACCAAGGTATTTAGCAAAAATTTCGTCACCTTCAAACTCACCTTCCAACATTTGCAATTGCAAATGTGCCTTCTTAATGTTAGCTGAAATTATTTCCAGTTGAAGGTTGATATGTTGATTTGGTATAATTTCAGAACTGGCCTTTTGTTTCTTGGCATTCCATTCCAAAGCATTAATAAATTCCCCGGTTGAAAATTGTTTTCTCTTTCGTTGATAGGTAATTCTACAATAAATCGGGCAACACCCTTTCTGATTTGTTTTAGCCCTATTCAGATAGTATAGGATAATTAAGTTTTTTTGATTCATGACCAATTGATTTTAAGGTTAAACAATTGGCATACAATTCAGATTTCAAAAGTGGGATACCTGAGATTTTGAATGGGATACCCAGAGGGATACCTGAAATATTCAAAATAACTTGACAAGTTGACTTTTTAGAGGAATAGTATTTAGTGCATATAATGCGAGTATTAACCCATTTATATGAGTTTTTCTAACGAAAAAAGCCACTCGACATTAATCGGATCTGAGCATATCTCAACTGGTTGCCATAAACTCCATCGCGCCACCTGGCCCCTTCGCTAAAACAGTCCACCGGACTGTTTTTAAACGCTCGGGCCCCTCTTGGGCTCCCTTCGGTTTCCCTCAGGGTAAACTTCTCACCCAAGTTTTTCTTACGAAAAAAGCCACTCGACATTAATCGGATCTGAGCATATCTCAACTGGTTGCCATAAACTCCATC
>JBGTLT010000075.1:0-6536 GCA_041743975.1 Zeaxanthinibacter sp. | reverse complement strand
GCGACGCTGGTGGCGATGTACACAGTCTGGTACGGGTTCCTTTACGCACAGATGTTCGTCTTCCTGCTGGGCATTTTCTATAAACGCATCAATGCCAATGGGGCCATCGCAACCCTGGTAGGAGGATTCCTCATCGGGTTTTCCAAGCTGACACTGGAAATTGTGAAGGGGAGTTTCAGCGAAGGCAGTATATTGTATGGCATTGCCGATATCAACTGGCTGGTATTCGGGGCCTATTTTTTTGCCACCTGCATAGCCATAGCCGTTTTGGTAAGCATGTGCTACCCGGCACCTTCAGCTGTTCAATTGGCGGGACTTACCTATGGGGCCGTCAATCCCGAGCAAAAAGCACTCAACAAATCGAGTTATAATCTATGGGATATCCTGGCCTCGGCAGCGGTGGTGATAATCGTGGTATATATCATGGTCTCTTTCAGTACCCTCTCCCTCTGAGGGGTGGTTATTCATGCCGTAATCTTTTGTATATTCATAACAGATAAAAAGCCCGATGAGAAAAGGCATCATATTTATTTTCGCAATGATATGCATTGAAATGGGTCGCGCCGGGGATAGTAATACAAAATTCCTTGCTGTTAAAAATATTGAATCGAAAGGTGTTTTGACGTTGCAGCAGGTATCGGCCCTTCTGGAGACACATACTACCCTGCAGCATATCGATGTGGTAAATTGGGAAGCCTTTCCATACCAGCCCGAAGTATCCTTCAGGATTGCCCATTCCAATAACCAGATCTGGATTAAATATTATGTGGAGGAAACAGACATACTTGCTGCCCGTACGGAGACGAACAGTGCTACCCACAGGGATAGCTGCCTGGAATTTTTTTTGGATCCCAGATGCGATGGTAATTATTATAATTTTGAGATTAACGCCATAGGCACGGTACACCTGGCATATGGGCCCGGAATTGTCAGGCGGGAATTCATCGACCCGGATCTCATACAGGAAAATATAGAAGTGGAATCTTCACTGGGCAGGGAACCCTTCATTGAGAAACTTGGGGACCACCGGTGGGAAATGACAGTGGTCATCCCCGCATCAATTTTAGTTCACGATAAGGGTATTGACTTAAGTGGCTTGCAGGCCAGGGCTAATTTTTACAAGTGCGGGGATGAGATGGCACAACCGCATTACCTCAGTTGGAATCCCGTTCAATCGGAACGGCCCAATTTCCATACACCCGAATATTTCGGCACCTTACTATTCGAATAGGTTACCAGTTAAAAACATGCTGTTCAGGAATTGGGCGGTCAAAGGGGATACAAAAACAATGTTAAAAGTACATTCATGAAAAAATTAGGGATCTTAATAGCACTGGCAGGTGTTTTTTCACTTTCCGCTCAGTCAGAAATTGAAAAAGTAACTGAAACGACAAGCAAGTCGAAAATAGAGGGCCATATCTATTTCCTGGCAGATGATATGCTGAAGGGGAGGGAAACAGGAACACCGGAATTAAAAATTGCTGCTTCCTATTTAGCAAATTCTCTAAGGGGTTACAGCGTAAAACCGAACCCAAAAACCGGTACTTATTTCCAGGATGTGCAGCTAAAACGGGTAAATCCCCCGGGTGAGGTTTCCATTGAAATCAATGACAGCGTCCTTAAAGATTATGCCATTATATTTCCCGTTCCCATCGATAGCAGTTCAGAGGCTGTTTTTTTAGGATATGGTTTAGAAGAAGATTATGTCGATAAAAATGTAAATGGAAAGGTTATAGTAGTTAAAGCAGCTGGCCCGGATACCACCGAACCGAGAGCAGCCTTTGGATTACGGATCAATAAACAGGAGCTGGCAAAGGAGCATGGTGTACTTGCAATTATTGAGCTTATAAACACGGATGAGACCGTTTGGGGTTTAATTGATCATAATTTTAATTCCCCACACCTGACCATTGACCCGGGGGAAGAAAATAAGAGCGATGCTAATGATGTTGCCCATCTCTGGGTTTTGGACAAGGAGGGAGCAATGGCAAATGAACTCAAAAGCAAACCAATAAATATTCAAATTTCAATTAATGATGGAAAGGAAGAAACGGTACTAACCCAAAACGTCATAGGTATTATTGAAGGAACAGACCCAAAACTCAAAGATGAATATATCATCTACTCTGCGCACTACGATCATGTTGGTATTGGTACACCAGATGAAACCGGCGATTCAATTTATAATGGAGCCAGGGATAATGCAATTGGCACCACAACTGTTTTAAGTATGGCAGAGAACCTGGCAAAATATCCAACAAAGCGCTCTGCGTTGTTCATTTTATTCACCGGGGAGGAAGAAGGCCTTTTAGGAAGTAAATTTTATGTTGAAAACCCGGTGTTACCATTGCAACAAATGGTGTATTGTTTTAATAGTGATAATGGCGGCTATAATGACACCTCCCTGGCAACCATAATTGGTTTAACACGTACCTCTGCTGAAAAAAATATCAGCAATGCTGTTGCGGCCTTTGGACTTAAAGCGATTGAAGATCCCTCAAAGGAAGAAGGATTATTCGACAGAAGCGATAATGTTAACTTTGCAGCAAAAGGCATTCCAGCGCCGACATTCTCGCTGGGGTTCACTGCATTCAGTGGGGATGTAACAAAATATTATCACAGGCCAGGAGATGAAGCAGATACTCTGGATTATGATTATTTGCTGAAATTCTTCAGAAGCTATGTGCTCTCAGGCCGAAATATCGCAAATGATCCTGAAACTCCCAGTTGGAATGAAGGAGATAAATACGAACAAGTCTCTAAAGAATTATATAATGTTAAGGAAGGAAATGATTAGCCTTGTGGTGACTTAACATTAAGAATACTTCGACTTTCGTGTCTGTCCCGATAAACACCGGTAGCAGCCGGGCACAAAGCGTGATAAAAAGGGTGTCTTTGTGTGCCCGCCCCAACTGAACGGGACAGGACAGTCTAACTGTTTTTTGCCAGGGCATCATTCAAACCAGGTTTCTACCTTACCGGATCAACCCTGGAAATTGTGTTAATCATCTTCGAATACATTTGAGAATCATACCTTGTTTACCAGGAAAAAGTACGCTATCTTAACTTGGCTAACCAACCAGTTCCTTCCAGTAAAATGGAGTGTAATGTTACGCTGGTGCGTTAGATAGCGGGCCCCTGGGCTTGTGAATAAAACGCAACTAGGAATTCACAACAATGCGTACCGATATCAAAAGACTCCAGCTGTATACCACCTGTGCCATTTTGTTGGTACAATGCAGTAAAGGCCCGGTTAACGGGGGCCTTTTTATTCCTGATGATTTTGAGGCCACAGTAGTTGTGGATAGTATTGTAGAAACAGTAAGGCACCTCGCAGTGAGCCCGGATGGGTATCTTTATGCCAAACTCCGGAATTCGGGGAAAGCAGGTTCCATTGCGGCTTTGCAGGATAAGGATAATGACGGCCAGGCAGATGTTATAGAGAAATTTGGGGCCTATGGTAGGTTGGATAAGTGGAGCTATGCAACAGCCCTGCGGACCTATAACGGGTTTCTATACCATAGTTCAGACCTGGTGGTGTACCGGTATAAACTGAAACCAGGCACCCTGATCCCGGAAGGGGAGATGGAAATTATCCTTACAGATGACCATGAGCATGGAAAACACGAACATATCGGCAAACCGCTGGCATTCGATAATAAAGGGAATATGTACGTTCCGTTTGGCGCACCATCCAATGCCTGCCAGGAGCCTAAAAGGACACCCCGTGCCCCCGGCCTGGACCCCTGCCCTCAGTTGGAGAACCATGGGGGTATCTGGCGGTTTGATGCCAACAAAACAGGGCAAACCCAAAAAGACGGGTACCGGTATGCTTCCGGGATCCGGAGTGTCGTGGCCATGGACTGGAACGCTGAAGATGAACAGTTATATGTGGTGATGCATGGCCGTGATGACCTGCTGAGGCTCTTCCCCAATATCTATTCCCCATGGCAAAGCGCCATCCTGCCATCAGAAGAATTTATGAAAGTCACCGAGGGTTCCAACTTTGGGTGGCCCTATTGCTATTATGACCAGGTTGAGCAGAAAAAGGTGCTGGCACCCGAATACGGGGGAAACGGCAAGGTCATCGGACGCTGCGCGGAGTATGCTGACCCGCTCATGGGATTTCCAGGCCATTGGGCACCTAATGACCTGGTATTCTATAACCGGGAGCAGTTCCCGGCACGGTATAAGAACGGGGCTTTTATTGCCTTCCATGGGTCTACCAACCGGGCACCCTACCCGCAGGCGGGCTATTTTGTTTGTTTTGTTCCTTTCCGTAACGGGAAACCTACCGGAGAATGGGAAGTTTTTGCCGATGGATTTGCAGGAAAGGACCCCATTATGAATGTGAATGATGCCATCTACCGGCCAATGGGCATTGCTGTAGGGCCTGACGGATCATTGTATATTTCAGATTCCGTAAAGGGAAAGATATGGAAAGTGAGTTATACCGGTGACAAAGCAGAATTTGGACCGGAGCAACTAGCTTCGATGGAAACTCGCAAAAAACTGCCACATATCCGGACACCTGATGAGGTTACTGACAAGTTGATGAAAGAAGACCTTAGCGGGGGAGAAGCCATCTATTCCACATTTTGCAGTGCCTGTCACCAGGGAGATGGAACCGGGGCTTCGGGCCGGTTTCCGCCGCTGGCAGGAACCGAATGGGTATCCGGGGACACGGACAGGCTTATATCCATACTCTTGAAGGGTATGGACGAAGCCATAGAAGTGAACGGAGAGCAATACAGTGGCGTTATGCCACAGCATGCTTTCCTGAGCGATTCGGAAATAGCAGCAGTGCTCACCTATATCCGATCTAATTTTGGCAACAGTGCTGCAGCCGTTACAGCAACGGAAGTTTCGACTGTGCGCAAGGCGGCATCTGACAACATACAATGAAAAACCAACAGGATGAAAACAAAGACTATTATTAAAAGTATAATCGGAACTTGGTGTCTGCTGATGGCGAACGGTGTCAGGGCGCAAAATTTTGATATGCTGATCAAAGGCGGGCATGTCATAGACCCTAAAAACACAATTGACCAGGTAATGGATGTTGCCATTCTCGATGGAAAGATCGCCAGGGTAGCAAGAGATATCCCTTCGGCTCAGGCCAAAGTGGTCGTGTCTGCAAAGGGGCTATATGTATGCCCGGGGCTGATTGATATCCACGGCCATAATTTCTATGGTACGGAACCCGACTCGTATCTCAGCAACGGTTTCTCAGCCCTGCCCCCGGACGGATATTCATTCAGGAGTGGGGTGACAACCATGGTGGATGTTGGCGGTGCCGGCTGGCGTAATTTCCGCACTTTTAAGGAACAGACCATAGACCAGTCGGAAACGCGGATATTATCCTTCCTCAATATTGTAGGTTCCGGGATGAAAGGCGGGGCCGTGGAACAGAATATTGCCGATATGGATCCCAAACTAACGGCCATGGTAGCCCGTCAGTACCCGGAATTGATTGTAGGCGTTAAACTCGCCCACTTTAGCGGGTTCGACTGGCTACCCACTGAACGGGCTGTGGAGGCGGGAAAACTGGCAAACATTCCGGTGATGATCGATTTTGGCGGTAGTGAACCCGAATTACCCCTCGAGACCTTGTTTCTGGAAAAATTACGCCCCGGGGACATCTTTACGCATACGTATGCCCACGTTGACGGCCGGGTCCCAATTGTAGGGGATGATGGGAAGGTACGTCCTTTCGCATTCGCGGCGCAAAAGCGGGGTATTATATTCGATGTGGGGCATGGTGGTGGCAGTTTTGTATTTGAGCAGGCCATTCCGGCCTTAAAACAGGGATTTAAACCCAATTCCATCAGTACGGACCTGCATACAGGCAGCATGAACGGGGGTATGAAGGATATTGCCAATGTAATGTCAAAATTCCTCAACCTGGGGATGCCGGTGAAGGAAGTCATCCAATGTGTTACCTGGAATCCGGCACAGTATATCAAAAAACCAGAATTGGGCCACCTTTCTGAAGGAGCTGCGGCAGATATCTCAGTCCTCAATATAAGGGAAGGTAAGTTTGGATTCATTGACACAAGGGGACTCCGGATAGACGGGACCCGGAAACTGGAATGCGAACTGACGATCCGGGAAGGAAAGGTGGTATGGGACCTGAATGGGATATCAAAACCCTTATGGGATGAGTAGGGATATCCTTTTTGCAGAACGAAACCAAAAAGGGATGCTATGAAAAGATCCTATAAATTCCTCATGGTTTCCGCATTCGCGGCACTGTTGGCCGCGATTGTCCTGATAGCTATGGGAGACGGTAAGGATGCAGGCCCGGCCCTGGTGATGTTTTTTGTGTTGCTCGCCATTTCGGTACGGGGATTTGAATCCTTTAAAGGCTTCTCTTTTACGATCCTGATTTTTGCAGCGGTGACCATTTCCATGTATTATCCTGCCTATCTCGTGGAAGTAGGAGGTTTCCAGTTACAATCCCTGATTGTGCCACTGTTGCAAGTGATCATGTTCGGGATGGGGACGGCCATGAGTGCCCGTGATTTTATGGGGGT
>JBGTLT010000074.1:0-111293 GCA_041743975.1 Zeaxanthinibacter sp. | reverse complement strand
AGCCCCGAGGAATTCTTTTGATTTAAAATCAATCCGAATGGAGAATCATTCGAGAATCATTCCCAGTAGCCGCATCCCTTCAAGGAAAGCGGTGCATAAAGTCAATCTTATTATTGTTATGAGATCCGACTTGCATGCCCGCCCGGCTGAATCCATAGGATACGGACGGGCCCGCCCGGCTGAAGCCATTCCTGGCCCGTTCCGGTACAGGCGGGCGATCAATGCAACAGCCCGTTCTCAGGCTGATCGAAAGCGAAGCCCTTTAAACTTTCACAAATGTTAAAAAACTGCGATATCCTTTGATATCCCTCAACAACCGTTATTTTTAGCTCCGACTAATTCAATAATTCCGCATTCTATGAACATGAAATCACTCACACTCGCCATACTATGGTGTAGTGCCACTGCGTTTGCGCAGGATTACTTTCCTAAAAACGATGGCGTAAAAACAACCAACAACAATTATACAGCTTTTACCAACGCCACCATCCATGTATCACCCGGGCAGGTGATTGAGAACGGCACCCTGCTCATCCAGGATGGGAAGGTGAAGGAGGTGGGAAAAAACGTCAGCATCCCGGGCAATTCAGTACAGGTAGACCTGAAGGGTAAATCCATTTATCCATCATTTATCGATGTTTTTTCAGATTTTGGTGTGGAACCTCCAAAACGTTCTGAAAGCCGGGGCCGTTCCCCCCAGTATGATGCAACGCGGGAGGGATTCTACTGGAATGACCATATCATGCCCGAGAACCATGCCATTTCCATATTCAAATACGACGATAATAAAGCCGAAGAATTGCGAAAGGCCGGTTTTGGGGTGGTAAATTCCCACATACAGGATGGGATCGCGAGGGGTACCGGGGCATTGATCACCCTGAATGGGGAAGGAACCGATGCGGACAGGGTTCTCGATAACCGGTCTGCCCAATACTTTTCCTTTGAAAGGAGCGTGGCAAAGGAACAGTCCTATCCTACTTCCCTGATGGGTGCCATGGCGTTGCTCCGGCAAATGTACCACGATTTGGACTGGTACGCCGGGAAGAAAGCGGAAACCACGGACAGGTCGCTTGAAGCCCTGATCCGCAACCGCGATCTGGTCCAGGTATTCGCAGCCCAGGATAACGGGCAGGTATTGCGGGCCGATAAGATTGGAGACGCCTTTGGGATACAATATGTGATCCTCGCCTCGGGCGCTGAATACGAGAACATAACTGATATCAAAGCAGCCAATGCCAGGCTGATCGTTCCCCTTGATTTTCCGGAAGCCTATGACGTGGCCGATCCCTACCAGGCAGGTTACATTGCCTTGAAAGATATGCGCCACTGGAACCTGGCCGCTACAAATCCCAAGGTTTTGGCAGACAATGGGCTAAACTATTCCTTTACCCTTAAAGGCCTTAAATCCCCTGCTGATCTCCGGGAAAAGCTCATGAAAGCAATAGAATACGGGCTTACAAAGGAAAAAGCACTGGAAGCCCTTACCACCGCACCCGCACAAATGCTGGGTAAGGCGGATCAAATAGGATCTCTGGAGTCAGGCCATCTTGCCAATTTCCTGATATCTTCGGGGGATATCTTCGAAAAGGAAACCACCTTGTATGAAAACTGGGTGCAGGGTTACAGGCATATAGTTAATGATATGGACCTGAAGGATATTCGGGGTGACTATAACCTTACCGCCGGTAATGAGGATTATACGCTATCCATCACCGGAGAAGCCGGAAAACCAAAGGCAGAAATCAAGCAGGATACCGTGAAACTCAAAACCAAAATCGACTATTCCGATAACTGGCTCAACCTGTCCTTTGCAGGGAAGGAGGGTACAAAAAATTTCAGGATGACCGGCCTGGTTTTGCCTGGTACCGAGACCCTCAGCGGCCGGCTGATCCTGCCCGATGGAACAGAAACAACATTCAAAGCTGTGCAAACCTCCCCCCTTGCCCCGGAAGAGGATAAAAAGAATAAAGAAGATAAGGCTCCACAACTGGTAGCCATTACGTATCCCAATATAGGGTACGGCTATAAGGAAAAGCCTGAGCCTGAAAATATACTTTTTAAAAATGCCACGGTCTGGACCAGTGAGGATGCCGGGATACTGGAAAATACAGACGTGCTTGTAAAAGAGGGTAAAATTTCAAAAATCGGAAAAGACCTCGGAGCTGGTGGTGCCCGGACTGTTGATGCCACCGGAAAACACCTTACGGCTGGCATCATTGACGAACACAGCCACATAGCAGGCCTGGCCATCAATGAAGCGGGGCAAAATTCCAGTGCCGAAGTAAAGATGACAGATGTGGTAGACCCTGAGGACATCAATATTTACAGGAATTTAGGCGGCGGGGTAACCTCCATCCAATTATTGCATGGTTCCGCCAACCCGATTGGGGGACGTTCGGCCATCCTGAAACTCAAATGGGGTGAATCCGCGGATAAAATGATCTATGAGGATTCCCCAAAATTTATAAAATTCGCCTTAGGTGAAAACGTGAAGCAGAGCAACTGGGAGAGTTACGACCGGTTTCCCCAGACCAGGATGGGAGTTGAACAGCTATTTATCAATTATTTTCAGCGGGCAAAGGAATACGATACCAAAAAGAAAAGCGGCGAAGCCTATCGATATGACGAAGAATTGGAAGTATTGGCGGAAATCCTGAATGGCGAACGGTTTATCAGTTGCCATTCCTACGTGCAGAGCGAGATCAATATGCTGATGAAAGTGGCCGAACAATTCGGATTCCGGGTTAATACATTTACCCACATCCTTGAGGGCTATAAGGTTGCTGACAAAATGGCTGCACATGGGGCAGGCGGATCTACCTTTAGTGACTGGTGGGCCTATAAATATGAGGTGAATGATGCCATCCCTTATAACGCGGCCATTATGGCCAGCCAGGGGGTAACCGTAGCCATCAATAGCGATGATGGCGAGATGTCCCGGAGATTGAACCAGGAAGCGGCCAAAACCATCAAATATGGGGGTATGTCCGAATTGGAAGCCTGGAAGATGGTAACAATCAATCCGGCCAAATTACTCCATATAGACCAACGTGTAGGTAGTATCCGGGAGGGAAAGGATGCGGACCTCGTCCTGTGGAACGCCCATCCCTTGTCCGTTTATGCCAGGGCCGAAAAGACCCTCATTGACGGAACCGTTTATTTTGACCTGGAGAAGGATAAACAGCAACAGCAAGCCATACAAAAAGAGCGGAACCTGCTGGTAAACCTTATGATGAGTGAGAAAGCCGGCGGTAGTGAAACACAGGGACCCAAACAAAGCAAAAAGGAACAATTCCACTGCGACAGCCTGTAGGTAGCGTAAACGGAATAAAATATAGTCAGAAATTTAACAGCATATGAAAAATTCAAAACTTCTTATCAGTGCCTTGTTGGGTGTATATTGCCTTGCATCCGCACAGAAAACCCCCGCGCCAGAACAACAAGGGGCTATCACCATTACCGGTGCCACCGCACATATTGGGGACGGCAGCGTAATTGAAAATTGTACCATTGTATTTGAGGAGGGAAAAATTACTGCATTGGGGACCGGGACCCAGACAAAAGGAACCACCATAGATGCGACCGGGAAACATGTGTATCCCGGGTTCATCGCGCCTGGTAAAACCCTCGGCCTTGTGGAAGTAGACGCTGTAAGGGCCAGTGATGACCAGGATGAAATAGGGGGCTTCATTCCCCATATACGAAGCCTTATTGCTTATAATGCGGAATCGAAAGTTGTGGAAAGCATGCGCCCCAACGGGGTTTTGTTAGGGCAGATCGCCCCCATCGGTGGTACCATCTCCGGTACCTCCTCCATTGTGCAATTTGATGCCTGGAACTGGGAGGATGCCGCAGTTAAAGTGGACGATGGAATACACCTGCGTTGGCCGGAATCCTTCAGGCAGGGTCAGTGGTGGATGGGAGAACCAAGAGGTTATCAACCCAATAAGGAGTATCACAAACAAATGGGGGAAATAGAAAGTTTTATCCAACAGGCATCGGCCTATGGTAAAACTTCCTCAAAAATGGTCAACCTACCCTTTGCTGCCATGGGTGGATTGTTTGACAGGACCAAAAAACTCTACGTATATGCCCAGGGCGAAAAGGAGATCATTGATGCCGTAACCACCGCGAAAAATGCCGGGGTTAAAGAGGTGGTGCTGGTGGGCGGGTACCAGGCCAATAAGATCATAGATTTCCTCAAGCAGCACAATATTCCCGTGCTGGTGGAATTTACACACAGTCTGCCCGGTTTTGAGGATGATCCCTACAACTACAATTATGAACTTCCAAAAATGTTGATTGATGCCGGACTTATGGTGGGCTTACAAAATACGGGTGCTGCCAATTTTCAAACCCGCAACCTCCCCTTCTATGCCGGGCAGGTAGTCGGACAAGGGCTGGATAAGGAAAAAGCCCTTCAGCTGATTACCGGCAATACGGCGAAAATTCTCGGTATTGACGCCGATTATGGAACCCTGGCGGTAGGTAAAAGCGCCACCCTTTTTATTTCTGAAGGGGATGCGCTCGATATGCGGGGCAACCAACTGACCCATGCCTTTATCGACGGACGATCCGTTTCACTCGAAACCCATCAAACGGAACTATGGAAACGGTATACGGGGAAATACAATGCCGGGAAATAAGTCGGGACGTGAATTTACCCATTCAGGAACCACCTGTTTTGCCGTTTTCTTTTTTTCGAAGGCAACTCAATAAGTATTGGTTTCACCTACTTTTGTGGCTATGAAGGAGCAAAAACTGGTCAGCAGCCTGCAAAATGCGCTGGTCAAAAAAGTGATCCGGCTCAAAGAGAAAAAAAAGGGGCGGGATAATTCCGGGGAGTTTGTCCTGGAAGGTTCACGGGAAATCGGAATGGCCATCAAAGGGGGATACCGGATCCTTACGGTGCTGATTTATACGGGGATAATTTCCAGGGAGGAGGCAATGGGAATCTTCGGGTCGGCGAACACCATGCCGGAATTTATAGAAGTATCCAGGGAGGTTTACCAGCGGATCGCCTACCGGGAAAAAACCGAGGGAATCCTGGCCATTGCGCTCTCCCGGGAACATCGTTTATCCGACCTTCAATTGAAGCGCAAAAATCCCCTGATACTCGTTGCGGAAGCTCCTGAAAAACCCGGTAATATCGGGGCCTTGTTACGAACAGCGGATGCCGCCGGGCTGGACGCTGTCATCATTGCAGATCCCCGGGGCGACCTGTATAACCCAAATGTTATCCGTTCGAGCGTGGGGTGTTTGTTTACGGTACCCATAGCAACAGGGAGCACTTCCGAGGTGATCCAATTCCTCAAACAGCAGCAGATCAGTATTGTGATCGCTTCCCTTACGGCCACCATGAACTATATCGATGGTGATTTTAAAGTGGCGCTGGCCCTTGTCGTCGGCACAGAATCGACAGGCCTGACAGCGGAATGGGAACAACATGCAGACCAAAAGGTAATCATCCCCATGCTGGGCGAGATTGATTCCATGAATGTTTCGGTTTCCGCTGCAATACTTATCTTTGAAGCCCGGAGGCAACGCGGCTTTTATTGAATTCCTTTCCCGTTTCAAAAGCCAGAACCATTGCGGGAATGGTAATTCAGGAATCCATACCCCGGCAGCCGGCCAAATTGTAACTAAACGCTTGAACCCTGCAAATGAACAGTACCACCCTTTATTACGTAATCATCAGTATCCTGATCCTTCAGTTCATTTTGGAAACCGTGCTCGATTTCCTCAATGCGAAAAGATTCCTGGACCCGGTCCCGGAAGACTTACGGGATGTGTTTGACCATGATGAATATATTAAATCGCAACGCTACAAAAGGGCCAATTACAAATTCGGATTGATATCCTCCCTATTTTCACTGGTACTTATACTCTTTTTTTTAGGTTTCGGAGGATTTGAATGGATAGATACCATAGCCAGGAGTGTCACTGAAAATGCCATTGGGATGGCATTGCTATTTTTTGGGATCATCATGCTGGGCAGTGAAATCCTTTCGACCCCCTTCGCCTATTACCAAACCTTTGTCATTGAAGAAAAATTTGGCTTTAACCGGTCCACCCCGGCTCTCTTTGTAAAGGACAAGCTAAAAGGGATGCTGATGATCGCTATACTTGGCGGGGGTGTCCTGGCACTGATTATCTGGTTCTTCGGATGGGCCGGTTCAGCATTCTGGCTATATGCCTGGGGCCTGATTGCCTTTTTTACCCTGTTTATGAATTTGTTCTACAGCAAATTGATTGTCCCCTTGTTCAACAAGCAGACCCCCCTTGAAGAAGGATCTTTAAAACAGAAAATTGAAAATTATGCCCGGAAGGTTGGGTTCGAATTAAAGAACATCTTTGTTATTGACGGCTCGAGGAGATCAACCAAGGCAAATGCCTATTTTTCAGGGTTTGGGAAGGAAAAAAGGATTACTTTATACGACACCCTTATCGAAGACCTGGAGGAAGAGGAAATTTTGGCAGTGCTTGCCCACGAAGTGGGCCATTACAAACGCCGGCATGTGATCTTCAATATTGGCAGCTCCATTCTGGTTACCGGGGTCACCTTATATATACTGTCCCTGTTCATCAAAAGCCCGGAGCTCTCTTTGGCCATTGGCGTTTCCAAACCCAGTTTTCATGCCGCCCTTATCAGTTTCGGAATTTTGTACAGTCCCATCTCCGAAATCACAGGACTTTTAATGAATTATCTGTCCCGCAAATTTGAGTATGAGGCGGATGACTATGCCAAAAACACATTATCTGCATTGCCCCTTATCAGCTCCCTTAAAAAACTGTCTAAAAAAAGCCTTAGCAATTTAACCCCGCACCCTGCCTATGTATTTGTCCATTATTCACACCCGCCACTGATAGACCGGGTACGCCATCTCAAAGCTTCCTAGGAAGTGGCTGTGCAGTGGTTCCTGGGACACCTTAACCCCGGAGAGGCATCCTAAATCAAATTTTTCAAATGCTGACGGAACAGTACCCTGGGCCTGTAACCCCTACTGATAAAGGTGGTCCGGGCTGACACAGCCCGCTTCCATGGTATGATTTTTGTTGCTAACTTGAAAAGATTGTGGTAATTTTAAGGTACTTTAAAACTGAAGGATCGGGAAGGGAAAATAAGCATGAGGCATCACTTAACAAGGGTTTCCGACAGTCAGTCCAATCAACATCCTAACACATTCAGGAGACATTGATTTCACTATGAGAGCTGTAACACCTATAGAAAAAGAAAATAAGGAAATTACAAGGCAATACAAGGAATTGCTTCGTATTAGCTATCAGACGCTGTCTGCTGAGGATAAAAAACTTATCCGGGCTGCGTTTGATGTGGCGGTTGATGCGCACAAGCACCAGCGAAGGAAGACGGGTGGCGCCTATATATTCCACCCCCTTGCAGTAGCCAAAATCGTTGCTTCAGAAATCGGGTTGGATGCCGTTTCCATTGCCTCCGCCCTGCTCCATGATGTAGTGGAAGATACCGAGTATACCCTCGATGATATTGAACGCATGTTCGGGGAGACTATCGCCAGGATAGTGGACGGCCTCACAAAAATAGCGCACCTCAACAAGGATATGAACATATCCCAGCAGGCGGAGAATTTCAGGAAAATGTTGTTGACTCTCAATGATGATGCACGCGTTATCATTATTAAAATTGCAGACCGGTACCACAACATGCTTACCATGGATGTTATGCCGGAACACAAACAGGTGAAAATCGCTTCCGAGACCCTTTATATTTATGCACCCCTGGCACATAGGATAGGGTTGTACAATATCAAAACGGAATTAGAAGACCTGAGCTTAAAATATACGGAACCGGAAGTACATAAGGATATACAGGGTAAAATAGAGGAGACCAAGGAGGAGCAGAAAGAATATATAGAACACTTTTCCAGCATCATACAGGATTCCCTGGACAAGGAGCACCTTGAGTATCATATCAAGGGGAGGATGAAATCCATTTATTCTATCCGGAAGAAGATGATGACCCAGAATGTCACCTTTGATGAGATCTATGACAAATTTGCAATCCGGATCATCTACAAATCTTCCAAGGAGAACGAAAAATTCCTGGCATGGAAAATTTATTCCATTGTAACGGACCATTTTACTCCCAATCCCATACGGCTTAGGGACTGGATCTCTTCGCCAAAATCCACCGGTTATGAGGCATTGCATATTACGGTAATGGGGCCGCAGGGCAAATGGGTGGAAGTACAGATCCGCAGTGAAAGGATGCATGAAATTGCTGAGAAGGGGTATGCTGCCCATTTTAAATATAAACACGGTGACCATAAGGAACAGGGGATAGAAATCTGGCTGAACAGGTTGCAGGAGGCGCTTGAAACTTCCAATGGAAATGCGGTTGATTTTGTGGAAGAGTTCAAGTTGAACCTCTATTCCAAGGAAATATTCGTCTTTACCCCCAAGGGGGAACTCAAATCTCTGCCCAAAGGGGCTACCCCCCTCGACCTGTCCTTTCATATCCACACGGAAATAGGGATGCATACCCGGGGGGCAAAGGTCAATGGTAAACTGGTTCCTTTGAATACGGTGCTCCAGAGTGGCGACCAGGTAGAAATCATTACCTCGGAAAGTGCCCGGCCTAATCAGAACTGGCTCGATTATGCCACCACTGCCAGGGCCAGGTCTAAAATACGCTCTTCCCTGAGGGATGAGAAAAAGCAGGTTGCCCATGATGGGAAAGAAGTCCTGAGAAGGAAGCTTAAATCACAAAAGGTAACCCTAGGGGAAGATGTGATCAACAAGATGGTCCTGTATTTTAAGTTGAAGACCAGCCTGGACCTTTTTTACAGGGTCGGGATCGGGGCTATTGACAATCAGATGATAAAGGATTTTGCCTCTTCCTATAACAATGCCTTTATCAGCTTCTTTAAAAACAAGATCAGAAGGAAACCGGTTCCCGAGGATATAGACAAGGATGAGATCACTACCAAATACGATATGCTGGTATTCGGGAAGGAAGAGGAGAAACTGAACTATACCTTGTCCAAGTGCTGTACCCCGATCCCCGGGGATGAGGTTTTTGGGTTTATCAGCGTGAACGAAGGGATAAAAGTGCATAAAAAAAACTGCCCCAATGCCATCGCCCTGCAATCCAATTATGCCTACAGGATCATCAGTGCCAAATGGATTGATTCCTCTCAGGAGGAATTCACATCGGAAATCAAACTTACCGGGATAGACAACCTGGGTATTATGAATGAGATTACGGAAATTATATCAGACAACATGCATGTAAATATGCGAAACCTCAACTTCAGTACGGATGGGGGAACCTTTACTGGAAGGATCACAGTGGTGGTCAAAAATAAGTCGATCCTTAAAAAATTGATAGACAATCTGAAGCTGATAAACGGCATTGATAAAGTAACCAGAATATAAATTTTAACTGTACATTTGCACATTGACGAAGTGATAATGGCCATGGGGAACAGTAAAGACCAGGAAATTGTAAGGAACGTATTTACGGCCTTTCTAGAGGGCAACGGGCACAGAAAAACACCCGAGCGATACGCAATACTCCAGGAAATTTACGATAGTTACGAACATTTTGATATTGAATCGCTCTATATCAATATGAAGAATAAAAACTACCGGGTTAGCAGGGCCACCCTTTACAATACAATAGAACTTTTACTGGATTGCAAGCTGGTGCGCAAGCACCAGTTTGGTAAGAACCAGGCACAATACGAGAAATCGTATTTCGACCGGCAGCACGACCATGTGATCCTGACCGACACGGGGGAAGTGGTTGAGTTTTGCGATCCCCGCATCCAGACCATCAAACAAACGATAGAAGAAGTTTTTGACATAAAAATAACCAACCATTCGCTATACTTTTACGGCACACGGAACCCAAAAGAAGAAGCAAACAACTAACCAGTATTTATAGATGGCGGTAGATTTACTACTTGGTTTACAGTGGGGAGATGAAGGAAAAGGTAAGATTGTAGACGTATTAACCAGGAATTATGATATTATCGCAAGGTTCCAGGGCGGCCCCAATGCCGGGCATACGCTGGAATTTGATGGGATAAAACACGTGCTCCACACCATTCCATCAGGGATTTTCCATAAAAACGTATTAAATGTGGTTGGTAATGGGGTGGTGATAGACCCTGTTGTTTTCCGGAAAGAACTCGAAAACCTCAAAAAGTTCAATCTGGATATACAAAACATCCTCCTCATCTCGCGAAAGGCACATCTGATACTGCCTACCCACCGGCTGCTGGACGCAGCTTCTGAGGCTTCCAAGGGCAAAGCCAAAATTGGTTCCACGCTCAAGGGAATCGGGCCCACCTATATGGATAAAACCGGGCGGAACGGTATGCGGGTCGGGGACCTGGAAATGGACAATTGGAAACTGAAATACAGGGCTTTATCAGACAAGCACGAAGCCATGATAGGCTTCTACGATGTGGACCTGCAATATGACCTGAAGGAATTGGAGGCTGACTTTATGAGTGCCGTTTCCGAATTAAAAAAATTAATTTTTATTGACAGTGAGGACTTTCTGTACCGCGCCGCGAAAGAAGGTAAAAAAATATTGGCCGAAGGTGCGCAGGGCTCCTTACTGGATATTGATTTCGGAACCTATCCATACGTTACTTCCTCCAATACCACAGCTGCCGGTGCTTGTACCGGGCTAGGGGTGGCACCCAGTAATATCGGGAAGGTTTTCGGAATATTCAAAGCCTATGCAACCCGAGTTGGTAGCGGGCCTTTTCCAACCGAATTGTTTGATGAGGATGGCGCTACAATGGGGCGCGTTGGAAATGAATTCGGCTCGACAACCGGCCGGCCTAGGCGATGTGGGTGGTTAGACCTGGTTGCCCTGAAATATGCGGTACAAATCAATGGAGTAACCGAACTCATGATGATGAAGGCCGATGTCCTCAGCGGTTTCCATAAAATAAAAGTATGTACGGCCTATGTATACAAGGGGGAAAAAATAACACATCTTCCCTATAATATTGAACCCGGGAATGTTACCCCGGTGTTTATAGAAATGGAGGGTTGGAAAAAGGACCTTACACAGCTCAGTAAGCCGGGGGAGCTTCCCCCTGCCCTCAATGCCTATATTGACTATCTCGAAAAAGCACTTGAAGTTCCCATCAAAATTGTATCTGTCGGCCCGGACCGAACGCAGACCATCCACCGGTAACACAGACCCTGGTTGCAGCATCAATTCCTGACCTGTACCGGTTTGCCCCAGAAAGAAAATTTTACCGCTTCAATTCGGAATTTCCCTATCTTTAAAGTATTCAGGCTGCATGGCAGCGTAACGATATCCAGGCATGGGAAGCCATTCAAACAACAGGAGGCGTTTTATAAAAAAATCGGCCATGGCGGCGGTTGCCGGCGCAGCTTTACCTTATCTTTCCTTAGGAAGAAATACTTTTAACCCAATGAAAACCAATACCATTGTAGGTCACGGGGGATATACCTATAAAGTTGATAAGGAGTGGGGCGTACAGGATCCCTCACGGGTCCCCATCAATGATTGCCATGAAATGGTACTCGACAGCAAGGGGCGGATATTGATGACCACCACAGGAGTCGCCAATAACAACGTACTGGTCTATGACAGGTCCGGGAAAGTGCTCCATTCCTGGGGCAGGGATTTTCCCGGTGCCCATGGCCTTTCCATTACCGGGGAAGGAAATGACCAATATCTTTTTATTACGGATCCTGAGATACATAAGGTATTCAAAACCACTATGGAGGGCAAAATTATTATGACCCTGGAGCGACCCAGGGAAGTTCCCGGGTATACCAGCGACGAACAGTTCAAACCTACGGAAACTGCGATTGGCCCCAACGGGGATTTTTACATCGCGGATGGCTACGGGGAAAATTATATCATCCAGTATTCTGCCATGGGTGACTATATTCGGCATTTTGGAGGGAAAGGTGAAAATGAAACCGAATTCAATTGTTGCCATGGGATTACCCTCGATACCAGGGATGCAGCAAACCCTACCCTGCTGATCACCTCCCGTGCAAGCCAGGAATTCAAACGTTTTACCCTGGATGGTACCTTTATCGAAACCATTGCATTGCCCGGATGTTCCATATGCCGGCCCGTGCTGCACGGAAACAAGCTGTATTTTGCGGTAATCGTTACCAAAACATGGGATGCCTATGACGGGATGCTGGCCATACTGGATGCCGACAACAAAGTGTTGTCTTTTCCTGGCGGCAGCGCCCCTGTTTATAATGATGAGGGTACCCTCGTGCCACCTGAATATGACGGTCAGACATTCCGGAATCCCCATGATGTACTGGTGGATGCGGATGATAACCTTTATATTCCCCAGTGGGCCTCGGGGAAAACCTATCCCATCAAGTTGCACCGGGTCTAAATTTATCAGGAAAGGGTGGTAAGCACTCCGGCAGACTATGCGCATGTACCCTGGATGGCATTAAGAACGCTGCCATACTTTGAAAATCCTAAATCCCTCTTAATAGTTGCTACCCTCCCTTAAAATATCCTATTTTTGGTTAAAATTCAGGCCTTGAGAAGCTATGTTGTTGTACTTTTAGTGCTATTGATTATTTCAGCCGGATGGGCCCAGGAACAACCTCCGGAAAAGAAGCAGATCAATATCGTATACGGTGCCAATTTTACCAAAGATGAGGCCAGGTATCCCGGAGCCTCCATCTTTAGCAAGGACGACCAGCAATTACAGTTTGAACATCAAGGCGCTGACCTTTGGTGTGATATCGCCATTTTCTACCAGAAAGAGAATAAGCTCCAGGCTGTGGGGAATATCCGCCTGCAGCAAGGGGACTCCATACAGATGACCAGCAATAAAATAGACTATGACGGCAATACCCGCCTGGCCAAGGCACGGGAGAATGTGATATTGCGAAACAACAATATGACCCTGAAGACGGATACGCTTTATTTTGACAGGGAGAAGCAGGAATCCTATTACAATACTTCAGGCACGGTGGTTGACTCGGCAAATACCCTTACGAGCAAGATTGGGCGGTATTATATGGTCCCCAAAAAAATTCAATTTTTGAACAGTGTGCATATAGATAACCCGGAATATACACTTGATTCCAAGCAACTGGATTATTATAAGGACTCCAAGAATGCCTATATGTATGGTTCCTCCACCATCACGGGGCAGACCTATAAAATTTATTGCGAACGGGGTTTCTACAATACCAGGATTGAAAGGGGTTATGGGATAAAAAATACCAGGATCCACTATAACAACAGGATTATTGAAGGGGATAGTGTCTATTTTGATAAAGCCTCCGAATTTGCATCTGCCACCAATAATATCAAGGTCACGGACACTATCAACCATGGGGTGATCCGGGCACACTATGCAGAGGTTTTTAAGGCAAAGGACTCTGTATTTGCCACAAAACGGGCCGTTTCCATAAGGTTGGTGGAGCAGGATTCCCTCTATATTCACGGGGACACCCTGATGGTAACCGGCAAATCTAAAGCACGCATTTTGCGGGCTTTCAGGAATGCCAAATTCTATAAAACAGATCTTAGCGGGAAATGCGATTCTATCCACTTTTCAGAGAATAACGGTATCACCCAATTGATGAGGAACCCGGTGTTGTGGAATGTCGAGAACCAGATGACGGGAGATAGCATCCACCTCTTATCCGACCTGAAGACGGAAAAAATGGATTCCCTGAAGGTGCTGAACAATGCATTTATCATCTCGCTGGACAGTATTAGCAAAACTGGGTATAACCAGGCCAAGGGCATGGACCTGTTCGGTAAATTCATTGAGAATGAACTAAAATTTGTAGACCTGGTTAAAAACACCGAGGTAATTTACTACTTGTACAATGATGACGAGGAATTGGTGGGGATCAACAAGACAATCTGCAGCGCCATCAAAATGACAATGGCGGAAAATGACATCCAGGACATCACCTTTGTGAATAATCCGGATGGGGATATCTTCCCGCAAAAGGACCTGCCTTTAAACAGCCGGAAATTAAAAGGCTTTATCTGGAGGGGAGACGAACGCATCCTCACCATGGAAGATATTTTCGACGCCGATGACAACAACCTGGTTTTGCCCGTTATAAGAGGGGTAGATCACCCGATAGATGTTGATGCGGAAGAAGAGGACCGAAGCAAAAATGCTGGTGATCCTGTGAACAAGATCCCCCCGATGGAGCAGGACACCATACAGAAACCGACTACCAGGCCCGTAATGGCCGGAAAAAGTATCACATCCGGATAAACGGGACCGGGAGTGACGGTATAGCCCCGGCATCCCATCCATTATGAAGGAAGACTTCTTTACATACCAGGCACAAACCTCATCCCATCCCCTGGCCCTGGGTATTTCCCACGCAAAGGGAAGTTATATCTATGACACAGATGGCAAGGAATACCTCGACTTTGTAGCGGGGGTATCGGCTTGTAGCCTGGGTCATTGCCACCCAAAGGTGGTGGATGCCATCAGGCAACAGTCTGAAAAGTACATGCACGTGATGGTTTACGGGGAATTCATCCAGGAACCGGCAGTGGAATATACCCGGTTGTTGGCAAGTCTGCTACCTGCCCCGCTTCAAACTACCTACCTGGTGAATTCCGGGACCGAAGCAATGGAAGGGGCCCTTAAACTGGCCAGGCGATTTACTGGGAGGTCTGAGATCCTGGCTGCCAGGAACGCTTACCACGGCAATACTATGGGAAGCCTCAGCCTGATGGATTATGAAGCACGCAAAGCCCCCTTCCGGCCGTTGTTACCGGATATTGGTCACCTAACTTTCAACAATAAGGAAGAACTAAACAGGATCACAGAGAAAACTGCAGCTGTGGTTTTAGAGACCATCCAGGGGGGTGCTGGTTTTATTTTACCGGAAAATGGCTATCTGGCAGCGGTGAAGCAGCGCTGTGAAGCGGTGGGAAGCTTGCTTATCCTGGATGAGGTACAGCCCGGATTCGGGCGTACAGGAAAACTCTTTGCCTTTGAGCATTATGATTGTACCCCGGACATACTCGTGATGGGAAAAGGTATGGCATCAGGACTGCCTGTAGGAGGGTTTACGGCTTCCCGGGCCATGATGAGATCCCTCTCAGAGCATCCTGAGCTGGGCCATATTACAACTTTTGGCGGAAATCCGGTCATAGCAGCGGCCTGCCTTGCGACACTGCGGGAAATAACGGAAACGGGGATTATGGAGGAATTGGGTGAAAAAGAGGCACTCTTCCGGTCCAGGCTACAACACAAGCATATAAAAGAAGTGCGGGGAAAGGGCCTCATGCTGGCATTGATATTGGAAAGGCCAGGGCTGGCAGACAGATTGATATTGGAATGCAGCAAAAAGGGATTGCTCCTGTTCTGGTTGCTATTTGAACCCTGTGCCGTCCGAATATCGCCTCCATTGACCATTAATAAAGGTGACATCGATAAAGGGTGTGACCTTATTCTGGAGATTTTAGACACATTTACACAATAATTTGTTAACTAATTTGTTAATAATAAAGTCGAAATCAGGAACGAAACCTGGCCACAAAAGGCCTATTTTTAGTTCCGTAGTTTAACCAAGCACCCAACTATGGCGTTAGACCCTAACGAAAGACCCAACCAGCCCATAGCCAAATTTGAATCCATGTTGAAGACAGACGATGTCTATTTCTTTGATGCTGAGGATTTTGAGGACATAATACACCACTACCTTAATAATGGCAAAATATCACTGGCCAAAAAAGCCATCAAGATTGGGTTGGAACAACATCCGGATGCTATTGACCTAACCTTACTGCACATTGAAGTGCTGGTCTTTGAGAACAACCTGGAACCGGCTGAAATAATGCTGGACCGGTTGCAACTCGTAGACAGCAACAACGAAGAGATCTATATTCAACGGGCTAATATCTACTCAAAGAAAGACAACCATGAAGCTGCGATCATCCTCCTGAAAAGGGCGCTCGAATTGTCAGAAGACAGTTTTGATATTTACTCCCTGCTGGGAATGGAATATCTTTTTATGGATGATTTTGAAATGGCCAGGGAGCATTTTATGAAATGTGTTTCCTTTGATGAAGAAGATTATTCCTCACTTTACAATGTCATCTATTGCTTTGAGTTCCTCGAGGATTACGAAGGGGCCATTCATTACCTGAACGATTACCTTGAACGCAACCCATATTGCCAGGTTGCCTGGCACCAACTTGGCAAACAATACTTCACTGAAAAGATGTATCGGGAAGCCCTGGCTGCTTTTGACTTTGCCATCATCTCAGATGACACCTTTATTGGCGCCTATTTTGAGAAAGGGAAGGTATTGGAGAAAATGGGTAAATACAACGAGGCTATAGAAAGTTACGAGGCCACTATTAAAATGGAAGATCCCACCTCGCATGCTTACTTGCGAATGGGAAAATGCCATGAGAAATTAAAGAATTTCGATCTCGCAAAATACTACTACTATCAAACTGTTCATGAAGATCCCCTGCTCGATAAAGGCTGGCTGGCGATAACCGACTTTTATAGCCGGAGAAAGAATTTTGAAAGGGCATTGTACTATGTAAACAAGGCGATCAACATCGATGGTGAAAATCCACTTTATTGGAAAAAGTGCGCAGGAATACACGCTGCCCTCCGGAATTATGACGAGGCTGACTTTTCCTACAAACAAGCCGTGGACCTGGGAAATTATGAACTGGATACCTGGTTGAGCTGGGCACGGGTTGTTATCCGCAACAAGGATAACTATTCAGCCATAGAAATACTGCTTCAGGGATTGGAATTCTATCCGGAAGAAATCGAAATAGAATATCGGCTATCCGGGCTCTACCTGACGATAGGGGAACGTAAAAAAGCCGAATTCCATCTTATCAAGGGGTTAACTTCAAATATTGATAAACTTACCGTATTTGAGTCAGAGTTCCCGCGGCACTACCAGTCAGCCTGGGCTCAAAACATAATAAGCGATATTAAAAAGGCGTCCGAATAAAAAAACTACTTTTGTTTTTTTATTTTTTTATGGAAGACCGCAAATTTCCCCACTATTTACTAGTTACATTAAAGGGTTTAGCAATGGGCGCTGCCGATGTTGTCCCGGGTGTCTCGGGAGGTACCATCGCATTTATTTCCGGTATTTACGAAGAACTCATCTCCACCATCAACCAGGTTAACATAGCGCTATTCAAAGAGTGGAAAAATAACGGGTTTGCCGCATTCTGGAAAAAATTGAACGGTAACTTTATCCTGGCACTTTTAATTGGTATCGGGATCAGCGTTTTCTCACTGGCCCGGTTTATAAGCTGGCTATTGATTCATGAACCGGTGCTTTTATGGTCCTTTTTCTTCGGGCTGGTTGTGGCGAGTATCATTTATGTTGGCAGGGCCATCGAAAAATGGAACGCTGCAGCTGTGGGGGTGTTGGTGTTGGGAGCGGCCCTTGCTTACTATATCACTACCCTGCCCCCGATAGAAAATACCGCCAGCCTTACTTTTCTGTTTTTTTCAGGGGCCCTGGCCATATGCGCCATGATACTGCCCGGGATATCAGGGGCATTCATACTGGTCCTTCTTGGATCTTATAAAACGGTGCTGGATGCAGTACATGAAAGAAATTTCCAAATTCTGCTCACGGTTGCCCTGGGTGCCGTTTTTGGGCTATTGAGTTTTGCCCGACTCCTGAAATGGATGTTCAATAATTATAAGAACATGACCCTGGCCCTGCTGACCGGGTTTATACTGGGTTCGCTCAATAAAATATGGCCCTGGAAGGAGGTGTTGGAGACACGGATTTACGGGGATACTATTATTCCTGTCAAGGAACAGAGTATCTCTCCTTTTCAGTATGAAGGTGATCCAAAGATCCTGCTTGCCATACTTCTGGCTGTCATAGGATTTTCACTTATCTTCATACTCGAAAAAATAGCCTCAAAAAAATAAGTAAAATCTCCCATGGCCCAGCCCCGATCATTTCTGGATAAGTTCTTTTTGTTCATTAAAGGGCTTTGCATGGGCGCTGCAAATAAGGTGCCCGGGGTTTCAGGGGGGATTGTGGCCTTTGTGGTTGGCTTTTATGAGGAATTTATATATTCCCTGCGAAAAATAAACCTCAAGGCCTTCAAGTTGCTGATAAATGGTAGGTTCAGGAGCTTGTACCAATATGTCAACGGACAATTTTTATCCCTCCTGATATTCGGGATGCTGGTAAGTTACTTCAGCGTATCCAAACTCCTGGATTATTTCCTGGAAAAAAAAGAACTGTTTGTGTGGGCATCCTTCTTCGGGATGATTATCGGTTCTATCTATTTTATTGCAAAAGATTTTAAGCATTGGAACAAAAAGACGATCCCCCTGGGGTTGATGGGTTTAATACTCGGTATTTCCATAAGTTTCCTGAATCCGGCCAGGGAAAATGATAACCTGTTTTTTATTTTTTTATGTGGCATCATAAGTGTTTCCGGGATGACGCTGCCCGGCTTATCAGGCTCCTTTATCCTGATACTCCTGGGAAATTATGTCTTACTGTTGGTGGATTCCGTAAATTCCCTTTACGATACTATCGCGGAGATATTTCAGGGCGATTTTAGCTTTGTCCGGAATGAGAAACGGCTCGATACCCTTACTATCCTGGCGGTATTTACAGCAGGTTCAGCCACCGGGCTGGTAACCCTTTCACACATCCTGGGTTTTGTTCTGAAGCATTACCGGCATATGACGACCGCCGTGATAATTGGGTTTATTTCAGGCTCCCTTGGTGTGGTGTGGCCATGGAAGAAAACCATCTTCCTGCTCAATGAGAGCGGTGAAATTATAAGGGATTCCAATGGGGACAGGATCATTGTCAACTATGCCCGTTATCTTCCCGATATCAATATTTCCGAAACATGGTGGGCCATCGTTTTTATAGTGGCTGGAATATTTGTATTACTCGCACTGGATTGGTATGGAAAAAAAAGAAAAGGGGCTGTATAGGTTTGGTTTGCTGGGGAAGAACATTTCATATTCCTTTTCAAGGGCATATTTTACCGGGAAGTTTAAAAGTCTCGGTTTAGAAAACCATAGCTACGAAAACTTTGATCTTCAGGAGATAGGGGATTTTTCAGAGCTCATCAGATCACATAAAGACCTTTGTGGCCTCAATGTTACCATCCCTTATAAACAAGCCGTGATTGCCTATCTGGACAGCCTGCATCCGGTGGCTGCTTCCATAGGAGCAGTGAATACCATTGAGTTTACCGCAACTGGCCTCGTGGGTCACAATACCGACGCTTATGGATTTGAAAAAGCCATTGTTCCCCTTCTGAGGGAGAACCATAAAAAAGCCCTTATCCTGGGAACCGGCGGCTCATCCAAAGCTATTTCCTATGTCTTCGGGAGGCTGGGGATTACTTACAAATATATATCGAGAACCCCGGTTGAGGGGCAACTTCCTTATAGCGGAATCAACGCACAGCTTATGAAGGAATATCCAGTGTTGGTAAACTGTTCTCCCGTAGGAACTTTTCCAAATACCCATGAGAAGCCGGCCATTCCATATGACCATATTACCCCGGGAAACCTTCTTTTTGATCTTATCTATAACCCACCTAAAACAGCTTTTCTTGCCGAAGGGGAAATGAGGGGAGCCACTATATGCAATGGGCTTACCATGCTACAACTTCAGGCGGAAAAAGCATGGCAGATATGGAATTCCTAGCCTCTTATAGCGCGATACCCCCATTGCTTACGGCTGCATTCAATCAGACGTTGAGCGCCACAGGAATGGGTATGGAATCCTAACAATGGTTTTCCCTCGTACCCATTAATCTGTATATGACCAACAGATTCGTCGATTCTTAAAAAGATACCGTAATACCTTTGCTGTTTATCCTGTTGTTAGTATCTTACAGGAGATTTCAATGGGGATTTGGACAAAGAATTAGAGCAATGTTGGAAGAGAAAGAACACAAGCTACATCATGATGTAGAGGAAGCGGAAAGTATCGAATCCATGCGCTTAGGGGATTCAAAGAAAATAAACAAACCTGAAACAGTTTCAGGAAATAACGATGCAAAACCTTCACCTGCTTCTGCTTCAGATGAGGATGGATCAGAAGACCCATCTGTGGCAGTTATGTTGCCTGATTCAGAAAGCAGGGACAAGACACCGGCCGACGATTCAAAGGCAGCTGTAGCGCAATCGGATCCTGCAGATACCGAAAAAGAGGATACGGCAAAAGCAACCTCCGAACATACTATTGAAGCCCCTGCAGAACCTGAAGGGCTTCAGAAAACTCCTGCAGAAAATTCCAAAGGGAAACGAACTGATGTGACGGATACTGCCTCAACACCGGAGGAAGGACTCCTGGAAAAAACGGAACAGTCCGCCGATAGTAAGGAGGATACACCCGATACCCCAAAAGTTACATCAGATAAAGAGACCGATAAGGAGTTAGAATCCTCCCCCGAACCCGAAAAAGCCCCTCATAGGAAGAAAGGGAAACATACCGAAGACGGCATGGAGGAAATTGAGGAATCCAATGCGGAAGATGCGGAGGATGCTGACAATCAACACCGACACCATATTTCCTTTTTGGATTATCATTCCATGCCTATGGAAAACCTTGTGGGGGAACTGCAGCGATTGGTTCGAAACGAGAAAGTCCAGGCCATCAAAAAACATGTAGACAGTATAAAATATGAATTTGATCAGAAGTTCCAGGAGTTTATAGAACACAAAAAAGAAGAATTCATAGATAAAGGGGGGAATGAGATTGATTTTAAATATAATTCCGTTACCAAAAGGCAATTTAATGAGGTATACTCGGATTATCGCGAAAAGCGGAACGTCTACTATAAGAACCTGGACCATGATTTAAAGGCGAACCTGGCACTGCGACTGGAAATTATCGAAGAATTAAAGGGTCTTGTCAATGTGGAGGAAGATATCAATACAACTTACAGGAATTTTAAGGATATCCAGGAACGCTGGCGCCATGCGGGCCCCATTCCCAGAAACAGCTATAATGATGTATGGCGCACCTATGAACACCACATAGAGATCTTTTACGACTTTTTACACCTTAACAGGGAGCTCCGTGACCTGGATTTTAAGCATAACCTTGATGAGAAATTAAAACTCATCGAGCGGGCTGAAGCTTTAGTGGAGGAACCCGATCTCAATAAGGCTTTCCGGGAATTGCAGTCGCTCCATAAATTGTGGAAAGAGGATATTGGCCCGGTAGGAAAGGAACACCGGGATGAAATCTGGGAAAAGTTCAGCATTCCTACCAAGGCATTGCACCAAAGAAGACAGGATTATTACAAGGATCTTGACAAGGCATATGAAGTAAACCTTGCCAACAAAAATGAAATTATCGCCGGCATACGGGAAATAAGCAGCCATGTTGCCTCCAGTCATAAAGCCTTACAGAAACAGATAAAGGATATAGAGGCGTTACGGGAACGTTTTTTCAAAGCGGGGAAGGTTCCCCAGCAAGCTAATGAAAAAACCTGGGCCTCTTTTAAGGAGGCTGTTCGGGATTTCAACAGGAATAAAAATGCGTATTATAAAAACCTGAAGCATGCGCAACAGGATAACCTGGAAAAGAAACGGGAATTATTGAAGTATGCCATCTCCCTTCAGGATAGCGAGGAATGGGAATCTACGACCGCTGAAATGAAGCGGATACAGGGGGAATGGAAAAATATTGGCCATGTCCCCCGAAAATATTCAGATAAAATCTGGAATGATTTCAAGAATGCCTGCAATCACTATTTCAACAGGTTCCATGCTACTAAAAATAAGGCCAGCAATGCGGAGCATGAAAATTTTGAAAAGAAAAATGCCTGCCTTGACAAACTGAAGTCCATCCAATTGAGCGGTGACAAGAAGAAAGACCTGGCGAACATCAAATCCCTGATCGAAGAATGGAGGTCTCATGGCAGGGTTCCATTCAATAAAAAGAACATCAACGCCAGGTTCAATAAAATACTGGATGCCTTGTTCAGGAAACTCGACGTTGGCAGGCAGGAATCAGAACTGCTGAAATACGGGAATAAGATACAACAGCTGGCCAATACAGACAATGAGCACGCCATAACCGACGAGCGGACATTTATCAGGAGAAAGATAGATGAAAGCAAGAGTGAAATTCGCCAATTGGAGAATAACCTGCAGTTCTTTTCAAATGCATCGGAGGATAGCCCACTGGTGAAAGAAGTAGTGCAGAACATAGACCGCCAAAAAGAAACCCTGGCAACCTGGAAGGCCAAACTCAAAAAATTGAATATCCTCGAAAACAACCTGAGCAAGGCTGCAGAAGAAGGGAATGAGGATACAGATCCCGGGCAGGAGGAAGAATAACGGGCAATGGCCCTGTTACCTGTAATTTACCGTAGAAATAATTGCATCTAAGAGTTAGAACCTAACTACCATCGCTTTCCTCTCCTTTGATTGTTTCGGCCGGATCGGGAGTTTGCTTTGCCTGGATTTCCGCTGCGTTGAACAGTGATATTTTCAACGATCGGACCGGGCTCAAAACCAGCCAGAATTTCGGATGGCAATTTCTCCCCCAGCAACTTTTCTATTCCGTATACATATTCATTTTCGTCCGGACTCACCAGGGAAATGGCCTCACCGCTTGCCCCTGCCCTGCCTGTCCTACCGATCCTGTGGACATAATCTTCCGGTACGTTGGGAAGTTCATAATTGATCACATGAGGCAATAGGGGTATATCCAATCCCCTTGCAGCAATATCAGTGGCAACCAATACCCTTACGGAACCTTTTTTAAACCCGCCCAGGGCCTTGGTCCGTGCTCCCTGACTTTTATTGCCATGGATAGGAGCGGAAGAAATATCATTCTTGTTGAGTTTTTCACTTAAACGGTTGGCGCCGTGTTTGGTCCTTGTAAAGATCAAAACTTGTCGCCAGTCGCCTTCAGAGATCAACTTGATCAAAAGGTCGGACTTACTGGTCTTATCTACCCGGTACACTTTTTGCAATACTTTCTCTGCAGTGGTAACTTCCGGGCTGGCTTCTACCAAAACCGGATGGTGCAGAAACCCATTAGCCAATTCCTTTATCTCACGTGAGAAGGTGGCTGAAAAAAGGAGGTTTTGCCTTTTTGCAGGCATGAGTGCGAGAATTTTTTTAATATCCCGCAGAAAACCCATATCCAACATGCGGTCCGCTTCGTCCAGAACCAAAATTTCCACACTGCTCAGGGAAAATACCTTTTGATTATGCAGGTCGAGGAGCCTCCCCGGGGTGGCTACCAGGATATCGATCCCATTGCGAAGGGTTGCGATCTGTGGCTTCGCATTTACACCCCCGAAGATTACGGTAGACCTGATATCCAGGAAGGACCCATACTCCTTTACGCTCTCGTATACCTGTGCAGCCAGTTCCCGGGTGGGGATTAAGATCAAGGCCCGTACGGGCCTTTGCCTTAACCGCTGGCCCTGGGAAAGGATCTGCAGCATGGGAAGGGTAAATCCGGCCGTTTTGCCGGTTCCTGTCTGAGCTGAACCAAGTACGTCCTTTCTTTCTAATATAAGGGGAATGGCTTTCTGTTGAATTGGGGTAGGTGTATGGTAGCCTTTTTTATTGACGGCTTTCACCAGAGCCTCGGAGAGGCCCAATGCTTTAAATGACATATAAATTGTTTAACAAATGACAATTTATGCAAAGTGCCATTTTTATAAGAAGCGGCAAAGATACGTTGAATTATCGCTAAATCTGCAATGGACTCCAATAAGCTATTTAATATTAGGTACTTTCAGGAATCACAGGTCCAAAAAAAAAGAGCTGCCCGGCAGCTCTCCGGAGATATAGGAATGTCCTTAAACCTGTTTATTTGGCAACATTGACCGCCCTGGTTTCCCGGATCACGGTCACTTTTACCTGCCCGGGGTATGTCATATCGGTTTGGATCTTCTGGGAAATTTCAAAAGAGAGTTGGGCTGCCCTGTCATCACTCACCCTATCGCTTTCAACAATCACGCGAAGTTCCCGACCGGCCTGTATGGCATAAGCTTTTTGAACGCCCCCAAAGCCAAATGCGATATCCTCAAGATCCTTTAACCGTTGGATATAGGAATCCAATACCTGCCTCCTGGCGCCGGGCCTGGCGCCGCTTATCGCATCACACACCTGAACGATGGGTGAAATGAGCGTTTTCATTTCGATCTCATCATGGTGGGCGCCTATGGCATTGCACACTTCCGGCTTTTCACCGTATTTTTCTGCCCATTGCATCCCAAGGATAGCATGGGGTGTTTCTACGTCCGCTTCCGTATTTGGAACTTTCCCGATATCGTGCAGCAACCCGGCCCTTTTGGCCAATTTGGTGTTCAATCCTAATTCCGCAGCCATTACTCCACAGAGCTTGGCAACCTCTCGTGAATGCTGCAAAAGGTTTTGCCCGTAAGAAGAACGGTATTTCATACGGCCAACAGCGCGAATCAATTCCGGGTGCAATCCATGTATTCCAAGGTCTATCACCGTGCGTTTCCCTACCTCTACAATCTCCTGTTCTATTTGCTTCTCGGTCTTCTTAACAATTTCCTCGATCCTGGCCGGATGTATCCTGCCGTCTGTTACCAATTTGTGCAATGATAGTCGCGCCACTTCCCTGCGTACGGAATCAAAGCAGGAGAGAATAATGGCTTCCGGGGTGTCATCCACGATGATCTCAACCCCCGTTGCTGATTCCAGGGCCCTGATATTGCGCCCTTCCCTACCGATAATACGGCCTTTAACATCATCGGATTCCAGGTTGAATACAGAGACACAGTTTTCCACTGCCTCCTCCGTTCCTATCCGTTGAATAGTATTGATAATGATTTTCTTTGCTTCCTGTTGGGCTGTAAGCTTGGCTTCCTCAAGGGTTGTCTGCATATATGCAAGGGCATCGGTACGGGCATTTTCCTTGAGAGATTCGAGCAACTGGCTTTTAGCTTCCTCAGCTGACAAACCGGATATGACCTCCAATTGCTGCACCTGGCTTTTGTGGAGTTTTTCAAGTTCCATTTGCTTTTTTTCTATAAACTCCTGCTTGTGGTCCATCTCCCTGGCCTTGCTTTCAAGCTGGTCATTCAACTGTTTCGTTTTGGCCAATTCACTGCTGATCTGGGATTCCTTGTCCCGGGCACGTTTCTCCGATTCAGCGATTTTTTTATCCTTGTTAATGATGACTTTTTCGTGCTCCGCTTTGAGCTCCAGGAATTTCTCCTTAGCCTGATATATTTTATCCTTTTTTACACTCTCGCCTTCCGAGTTGGCATCCTTGATGATGGCTGCAGCTTCTTTTTTGGCGTTGGCTATGGTTTTGGAAGCCTTTCCTTTTTCTAAAAATTTTGCAATTACAAATCCTATTACAATACCCGCAAGGGCAGTAAAGATCGAGGTTGTTATTATGTCCATATCTGTTAATAAATTAATATAGCTTCGGGTGACCCAAAGCAGCTATTGAGATCCTGTTTCCGTAGATTACAGGGATCTAAGGGTTGCTGCAGCCACTGCGCACATTAAGGCAAAACCTGGGCTGAGCTTAAAAAAAAACCCACATTGGGGAAGTTCTGTACAAACTCCGATAAACAAGTTTAGGGCTACCAGATTGCTCAAGGATCCTTTACAAGAAGGCCTGCTTTTACAATCTAAACTCACCCTTTTCAAACAAATTAGTGTTGAGTTCGTCAAAAATAAATTACCAATGTGGGCAGTAAATTTAATCCTATTTCAAAAGAACTTATTTTATACTCAGTTTGGAATTCACCAAATGGTCCAACGCTTTCAGGCGCTCGGTAATCTCTTTGGTATCTTCCATATTATCAATGCCTCGTTGTTCTATCTTGGAGGCAAATTGCAGGGCGCACATGGCCAAAACATCCTGTTTATCCCTGACCGCATAATTCTGCTCAAATTTTTTAGCTAGCTGTTCAATGTTTTTGGCGGCTTTGCGCAAACCTTCTTCCTGACCGGGGTCAATTGTTAAGGGATATACCCTATCTGCTATTGAAAGCTTTATTTTTAGCTTTTCCCCCATAGAACCGTATCGCCTTATTCAGCTAGTTGGGTTATACAATAATCCAACTCCCTTATCAAGGTATTTATTTTGAGCTTTGCTTCCGTTTTATTCGTTTCACTGCCCAGCATTGTATTTGCAAGCTTCAGGGAATTGTATTTTTCCTCCCATTCCGATACGGAATTTTGGGTTGCATCGTAATCAACTTTAATACTCACCAGATCCTCTTCCAGTTTTTGATTAGCCTGATTGAGCAGTTCTAACTTATGCAGCAATTTGCTAATTTTATTTTCCAGGGAATCAACGATTTCAACCAATTCGCTCATATGCAAATGTCAATGCGTTTTGAACAAAGTTAAGACACCTCCAACGACTTCGCAATAGTTTTGTCATTTATTCTTAAGGCGATACTTTCCGGTGCTTTAAAAGCTGTAACCGGAAATATCCGTTGTCGGGAAGTGTAAAATGCCGGGGCGGTAGTTGGTCCAGGCCGAAACAAATTTTATAATATCTGTTGTTCAGGGTTTAAATGGTATTGACTAATTTCGCAGCAACTTTTTTATTATGAGAATACATCTTATCGGTTTCCTGCTGCTTATGATCCCGGGGCTTCATGGGCAGGCGATTTCTCCCGGGGATAATTTTAGGTCACCGCTTGATATCCCTTTGGTTTTGGCAGGTACTTTTGGGGAACTCCGGTCTAACCACTTCCATTCCGGCCTGGATATTAAAACGCAGCAACGGCAGGGGTTACCGGTTTACGGGATTGAAGAGGGGACGGTAACCCGGATAAAGATTTCAGTGTGGGGATACGGGAAAGTGCTCTATGTAGCCCATCCTAATGGATTAACATCAGTATACGCACATTTACAGAAGTTCTCCCCCGAAATTGATGCCTACATCAAGAAGAAACAATATGAAAAGCGAACCTATGAAATTGAGCTCTTTCCGGAATTTGGAGAAATAAAGGTGCTCAAAGGTGGTCTTGTAGGATATACCGGGAATACAGGCGGATCATCAGGCCCTCACCTTCATTTTGAAGTGCGGAATAGCATTTCTGAGAAACCCATCAATCCCTTACTGTATGGAATGGAAGTGCGGGATGCCACTAATCCGGTGCTTACGGAATTGTATGCCTACCCACTTTCTGAGGACGCACAGGTGAACAGGAGCAATGAAAAGTTAGAGATCAGATTCGACAAACAAAGCGACGGAAGTTTCCTTGCCGACACCGTTTATGCAGCCGGCACAATAGGTTTTGGGATTAACACCTATGACCGGCAGGATCTGGCAGCCAATCAAAATGGGGTCTACTCCGTTACCCAGACGGTGAATGGTACTGTGTATTCGGAATTTGATTTTGATACATTTTCTTTTACCGAAACCCGGGACATCAACGCGCTGATCGATTATGAACATTTGGGAAGGTTCAGACAAAGGATCATGAAGTGCTTCCGCGGTCCGGGCAACAACCTGAGCATTTACAACTCCCTTCTGAATGACGGGAAGGTGGTGGTCCGGGAAGGCCTTAGTTATGTGGTGCAAATAGAAATAAAGGATCTGGCGGGAAACATGGTCGACCTTAAAATCCCGGTTGAAGGGAAACGGGAAAGCCTTGTCAACCAGAAGCAGGTGGAGAAGACGGGGGATTATGTCATCGCCAAAAAGCCCAATAATTATGACCTGGGTGGTGCCAGGATCTATTTTCCGGCGAATACCTTTTACGAGGATTTTTATATCGACCTGAAAAAAGGGACCGATACGGTTACAGTCCACAATAATACAGTGGCCGTCCAACGGAATTTTACCATCACATTCGACGCATCCCGGATACCACCGGATCAAAGAAACCAACTTTTTATAGCCCGACTGGATGAGCGGTTGCGGCCCAGCCATGCCAGTACTTTCAAGAGAGGGGATACCTTTACCACCCGTACCCGTTCACTGGGAACCTATACCTTGGTCAGGGACTCTATTGCCCCCAAAATATGGGCCAAAAATTTCAAGGAAAAACAATGGCTTAACAATTACCACTACCTCAGCCTTCACCTGTCGGATGATCTCAGTGGTATCGATACCTATTCGGCAACCCTGAACGGGGATTGGATTCTTTTGGAGTATGAGCCCAAGACCAACACCCTCACCTATAATTTTGACGATAGTATCCTGGACAAAAAGCAATGTCTGCTCAAGGTGGTCGCTATGGATAATGTTGGGAATACTACCGAAATGACCGCTAATTTTTATCGGAAATAAGGGATTACAAAGGAGGCTTTTAGAAAGGGAACCTGAGTAATTGCAAAGTGGTATTAAGGGCGGGCTTCAACAGGAGGCTTTGAATTGCCGTCCATATTAAGGGAGGTTTAGTGTTCAGGTTTGGGAAATTCCTATATTTTTGTGGATGCCTGAATAAGTACCACTTAAACATATGGTATATTGGTTTGAAAGAATTTCCACAGGTTTTGAATATTGATCAATACCAGTACCATCAAATGGGTTGAGATGGGAACAGGGAATTTAATTCCCATCTTGTATGACCACCTGTATTCTGAATACCTGTTTGCAGATGCATTGATAGCTGTAACAAAAATGAAAAAACTAGTATTTCTCTTTATCCTTGGCGTGTCGGTTTCCCTGACAGCCCAGAAGAACGTCTACGAAAGTAATAAGTTTGATGAGCTTAGTGAGGACCATAAGATCCTGGCCATCATCCCATTTTTTGCCCACCTTGATCTGAAAGAAACAATTTCCAGGGAAGAATTGATGCGGTTGGAGGAGAAGGAAGGGCATGCCGTCCAGGATGCCCTGGAGTCCTATTTTGGCCTGGGAAAGAAACGAAAAAAATTCACCGTTGAATTCCAGAATACCGAAAACACCAATGCAATACTTGCCCAAAACAATATCAACTATACCAATATCGATACTTACACTATCGAAGACCTTAGCAAAATCCTTCTGGTGGATGGTATTATCAGTGGCAACCTGGATGTGAATATTTTACTTTCCAAAGGTATTCCTGCCGAAGTCAGTTTTATCGATTATATCCTGGGGGATGCCAACTATGGAAGGATCGGGATTAAGATCAGCGACGGGAAGACCGGGAAACTGCTTTGGAAATTTGAAAATGAGATCACGAAGAAAACGGGGAAAAATACTGAAGACCTGATTGACAAGATGATGAAAAAGGTAACACGGAAGTTTCCCTATGACCGGGAACGCCAGCGCGGGTAGCAAACAGCTAATTTTCCTGGAAGGATTTCAGAACCCCTACAACATAATCCAGTTCCTCCCGGGTGTTGTATATTGAAAATGAAAATCGGAGGGATGGTTTTTTAAGGTCCTCCGGATCCAGGATCTCGGAAAGCACATGGGAACCCTGGTTGCTTCCGGATTGGCAGGCGCTTCCTTTGGAACATGCCACCCCTTTGAGATCGAGATGAAAAAGGAGCATCATGGATTTTTCCTCGGAAAATGGGAGGCATACATTCACCAGGGTATAGGTGCTTTTTTGCATATCCCCTGAATGCCCGTTGAACTGCACACCAGGTAGTTCACTGATGAGCCGCCCTATAAAATACGCCTTAAGTCCGGCTACATATTCCTGTTCTTTTTCCAGGTTATTATATGCTGCCATGAAAGCTTCCTCCAGCCCTACAATGTTGTGAAAAGCTTCTGTTCCTGCCCTAAATCCGCGTTCCTGTGAACCCCCGAAAATAAAGGGTTTGAGCCCCAGGTTTTTCCTAATATAAGCAAACCCGATGCCTTTTGGTCCGTGGAATTTATGGGCTGCTGCCGTCATAAAGTGGATCGGCATCTGTTGTAAATCCCATGGATAATGGCCGATAGACTGTACTGTATCCGAATGCAGGAAGGCTTCATTTTCCCTGCAGAGCCTGCTGACTGCTTCCAGATCGATCAAATTGCCGATTTCATTATTGACGTGCATAAGGCTAACCAGTTTTTTGGAATTGTCCATTTGCAGGAGGGATTCCAAATGTTCCATATCCGGGTTCCCGAACTTGTCCAGGTTGACATACCGCAAGGCAATTCCGCAGTCCTTCACCAGTTCTTCGGCAGTATACAATACTGCATGGTGTTCGATTTTGGAAGTAATTATGGTTTTTACCCCAAGGTCGCGCACAGCACCCCGGAGGATCATATTATCAGCCTCGGTCCCCCCGGATGTAAATATGATTTCGGAAGGCTGGGCATTCAGATATTTCGCTATTGTTTTCCTGGCCTGCTCAATAGCTGTTTTCGCAGTCCTTCCGAACCCGTGTGTGGAAGATGGGTTCCCGAAACAGTTGGTAAGCGCATCGTGCATCCGTGCGATTACCTCCTCTCGCACCTGTGTGGTGGCAGCATTGTCCAGATATACCTTTTGCATGGAATTCAACAGGGGTTAATGATCCGACAAAAATAATTGAAATTAAATTAAGCCCAAACTAAGGTTGTAATTTTGTATGGGCTCCCATAATCAGGCGGGCCATCCAGTGCCTGACAGCATTTCCGATAGCTGCTTATCCGCAGGGAAGATGCAGGTTAAATTCTTCAAAAATCGAAGACCTCCTCTAGGAAAAGAGCAACATAATCATTTAACTTTGGACCATGCAAAGAATTATTTCATTACTGATGGTCTTGCTGATGTGCTCCTGCAATGATGGAGACCTGCAGATCGAGACCATAGATTTTGATAATGAAGACATTCAATTTTGTGAATCCAGCCCTGATATCAAAAGCACAATATTTTTCAAAATCAATTCCAAAAATGCGCTCATTCTCGATCTTCAAAGCGGGATCCTGCAAAATGAAGATTCAGATGGCGAGATCATCAGCCCTGTTCCCGGATCGTCTAAAATCACTTACCGGACCTTCTCGGATGATGTTAGCAAGAAGTATTTTTGTGATGACATACCCCCGGCAAGCCCTACTGTGCTGGAGGAGATCAGTGCAGAGGGAGGTTCCATATTCATTTCCACTGTTCAAAGTCAGTCAGATTCAACCCTCTACGAGCACACCATAGAATTCAGCGGTATCTCCCTGATCAATTCCAAGGGGGAGCGGATTACGGACCTGAGTATCAATAATTTTGGGACCATTACCACACGACTGGAGTGAATTACGGACTCTGGGAAATATAAACTTCCGTGGCACCCAGGCCGTATTTCTGGTAATCTCCATCATAGTACTTCACGTTTCCGTAGCGCCTGAACAGGGAATATAATTCTTCTTTTAGTACCCCTTCCCCCACTCCGTGGATGAATACCACTTTTTGTATCCTTTTTTTGAGGGCAAACTCGAGTTGCCTCCGGGCGGTTTCCATTTGGATGTTCAATATATCATAGCTAGACATGTTTCTCGTGGAGGGTACCAGCTGATGTATGTGGAGGTCCACTTCCAGCTTTGGCGCATCCCGTTCCTTTCCCCTGGGGGGAGGTGGCTTCCTTTTTAGGGGGGCTTCCTTCTCGCTACTGATGCGGGCAGCTTCAATAGCAGAAACCCGGATGGATTCCCTGTCGGTAACCCTTACCAGTTCACTGCTTTCAAACTCCATATGAAAACCATCGGATGTGGCAACCATGATCTTCCCGGAAGCTATTTGTACTACTGTTCCGTGAAGGAGGTCATCAATAGCTTCCACCCGGTCACCAACCTTAAATTTACTCATTGGGGTTCCTTTTAATTCCGTTGTCCCGGATATTCCAGGATACGGACGACTTATAAATACCGAACATCAGGAGGATGATCCCGATGGCCAGGGCGTATTCCTTCCGGAGGAAGCCATCCCCGAAGGCCATAACCAATGCCCCCGCGATTATCAGGACAAAATAAATGGTGCGTTTTGTTTTCATTACTCAAAAATAATGGTATTTTTCGGTAACTGAACGAGTAGGTATGAAATCGCAACTAGCCGTGCTGTTTTTGGCTGCCGGCGACTATATGCTGCCCTGCATGAGCAAGCAGGTTTTTGGCATCGAATGTCCGGGTTGTGGCCTGCAGCGGTCTGTTTTATTGCTTTTTCAGGGGGAATTTTGGGCAGCCTTTAAAATGTATCCGGCAATTTATCCCATCATCCTGCTCTTCGGGTTTCTGGTTGCAGACAATTTCCTTCGGATAAAGCGGTCCAATGCGATCAGTATTTTCCTGATGGTAACCTCCGTCATAATGATTTTAACCAACTATATTATAAAACTGCTGTAAGCAATCCACTCTTTATGGAACAACAAAAATTACCCAATGTTACAATTGCCATAGTCCTGGCCATTCTTTCCTGCATATGTTGCTGCGTTGGAGGTTTGCCTGGCATTATTCTTGGCGGTATCGCATTATTCCTTACAAAAAAGGATGAAAACCTGTACAGGGAAAACCCGGAAGGGTATTCTAATTACGGTCCTTTGAAAACAGCCCGGATCCTTGCTATCATCGGCATCGCCCTTGGTCTGATTTATATAGCCATGTTCATCTACAACATCATGCAGTTCGGAGGCTGGGATGGTTATATGGAATATGTAAAAGAAAGTATGGAGCAGTGGGGATTTGAAGAATAACCTAAACCAACTATAAATATGGAAAGACAAGCATTACCAGGAGCCAGCAATGCGCTCACCATGGGCATCATCTCTGTGGTGGGTGCCCTGGTATGTTGCGGGCCATTCGCCGCCATCTTCAGCATCATTGGCCTTACAGGTGCCAGGAAGGCGGAAAAACTCTATATGACCAATCCGGATATGTATACGGGCTATGAAAATGTTAAGACCGGGAGGATTCTATCCTATATCGGACTGGCACTTGCCCTGATCATGCTGGTACTGACCATTATTTATTTTGGGGTTATCATCGCACTGTTCACCACCGGCCAGTTTGACAACTATTGAGCTTCCCGGATCCGATTACAAATTGAAAACCCCGGGTTCATCCCGGGGTTATTTATTGTGTGTAAAAGGAACAATTAATTGGCTACTTCGCTCATAAACTTCAGCCTGTACAATCGCAATTCCTCATCTTCGTATTCCCCTTCAAATTCCTGTAAAGCCTTTTCAATATCATCCGTTTCAGCTTCTAAAAAATACTCATGGATCTCTTCCTGCTGATCTTCATCCAACACCTCGTCTATCCAATACCCAAGGTCCAGTTTGGTGCCACTGAATACAATTTGCTCCATTTCCTTAACCAATTCGGATAGTTCCAGGCCTTTTGAGGAGGCAATATCATCCAGTGGCAACTTCCGGTCCACATTTTGAATGATATAGAGCTTGAGGCCGGAATTGGCACCGGTGCTTTTAACCACCAGGTCATCCGGGCGGGTGATTCCATATTCTTCTACATAGCTTGAAATAAAATTCAGGAAGGGTTCCCCATATTTTCTTGCCTTACCATCCCCTACCCCATAGATACTGACCATTTCATCCATGGTAACAGGATATTTCAGGGCCATATCCTCCAGGGAGGGGTCCTGGAATATCACAAAGGGCGGAACATCCAGCTTTTTAGCTTCCTTCCGTCTCAGGTCCTTCAATGATTTCAGCAGCCTTTCATCCGCAATACCAGCCGCGTTTTTGGCTGCGCTCATGATCGCGTCATCTGCAGCCGCACTGTAAACATGGTCCTTGGTCATCATAAAGGATTGGGGAGCTTTTAAAAATGCCTCGCCTGCCGGTGTCACATGTAAAATCCCGTATTGTTCTATCTCCTTCTTCAGGTAACCGGCCACCAATACCTGGCGGATGAGCGCCATCCAGTAACCCTTATCCCGATCCCTGCCGATTCCGAAGAATGACTTACTATCTGTTTTATGGGAAGCAATAAGCGCGTTCGTTATACCGATGAGTGCTTTCACAACCTCCCTCGCCTTGAATTTCTCCTTGGTTCCCAGCACTACTTTGATCAATTTCACAACATTGTCCCTGGCCTCTTCCTTTTCTTTAGGGTTCCGGGTATTGTCATCCATATCGGCACCCAGACCATTGACCTCATCAAATTCTTCCCCAAAATAATGGAGCATAAATTTTCGGCGGGACATGGAAGTTTCTGCATAGGCAACTATTTCCTGCAGCAGGGCATTTCCTATTTCCTGTTCCGCTACCGGTTTGCCAGACATGAATTTCTCCAGTTTTTCAACGTCCTTATAGGAATAGAAAGCGAGGCAATGTCCTTCGCCCCCATCCCTGCCAGCACGGCCTGTTTCCTGGTAATAACTTTCAATGCTTTTCGGTATATCATGATGTATCACGTACCGAACATCCGGTTTGTCAATGCCCATACCGAAGGCGATGGTGGCCACCACCACATCCACATCTTCCATCAGGAACATATCCTGGTACCGTGACCTTGTTTTCCCGTCAAAGCCGGCATGATAGGGTACTGCACTGACACCATTGACCTGCAGGATTTGGGCGAGTTCCTCTACTTTTTTACGGCTAAGGCAGTAAATAATACCCGATTTACCTGAATTCTTCTTTACAAAGCGGATGATATCAGCTTCCACGTTTTTGGTCTTGGGCCGAACTTCGTAGAATAAATTCGGACGGTTAAAAGAGTCTTTGAAGACTCTGGCATCGCCTATCCCCAGGTTTTTGATGATATCTTCCTGTACCTTTGGCGTTGCAGTTGCAGTTAGGGCAATAATCGGGATGCCCTCCCCGAGCCTCTCGATGATACTGCGCAGATTTCTGTATTCCGGCCGGAAATCATGGCCCCATTCCGAGATACAGTGGGCTTCGTCAACGGCCACGAAAGACAAGGGAACAGATAGTAAAAAATCCACATATTCTTCCTTGGTAAGCGATTCGGGGGCGACATAAAGCAATTTGGTGACACCCTCCCGGATGTCATTTTTTACCTGTCTAATCTCAGTTTTGGTAAGGGACGAATTCAGTACATGAGCTACCCCGGGATTTGCGGAAACCCCGCGAATGGCATCGACCTGGTTTTTCATCAGGGCTATGAGCGGGGAAACCACTATGGCAGTACCTTCCTGTATTAAGGCCGGGAGTTGGTAGCAAAGTGATTTGCCACCTCCGGTGGGCATAATTACAAAGGTGTTTTTCTTCTGAACTATATTTTCAATTACGTCTTCCTGTAATCCAATAAACTCGGTAAAACCGAAATACTGCTTAAGCGCAGCATGCAGATCAATCTCATTCAAAACCATTCCATATAATTTAAGATCAGCTCTTTCATACCCAGAGTCATTCTTAATCTTTTAATTAAACTAAATTATTCGGTGGGTGGTTGATACAATCAATTTGTTGTAAGTAATGAATCTCCTGTAAAATAAGTTTATGTATTTTTGTTTTCTTAAATATAAGACATTCTTTGAGAACCTATTCGAATTTTTATACAAATTCTCAGAACCTTATCATAAAATTCCGACAATACATTGAGGGATAGCAAGGCTATACTGGCATTAGCAAGACGGACCATTGAAACAGAAGGAGATGCCATCCATAATTTGGCGAATCTGGTGGATGAACAATTTGCTGATGCTGTGAATTGCATTCTGGAATCAGAAGGGCGGGTCGTAATTTCGGGTATTGGAAAAAGTGCCATTATCGCTTCTAAAATTGTGGCCACACTGAACTCCACCGGTACCCCGGCCATATTTATGCACGCAGCGGATGCGATTCACGGTGATCTTGGTACCATTCAAAAAAATGATGTTGTTATCTGTATCTCCAAAAGTGGGAATACCCCTGAGATAAAAATATTGGTACCCCTGATCAAGCAGGGGAACAACAAACTCATCGGCATTACGGGCAAAATGGATTCCTTCCTGGGGGAACAGTCAGATTTTGTACTCAATACCTATGTGGCCATGGAAGCCTGTCCCAACAACCTTGCACCTACCACAAGTACCACGGCCCAGCTCGTCATTGGGGATGCCCTGGCCATCTGCCTTCTGGAACTCAGGGGCTTCAGCAGCAAGGATTTTGCAAAATACCATCCGGGTGGAACCCTTGGGAAGAGATTATACCTGCGGGTAAGTGATATTACAGCGAATAATTTGAAACCCCAGGTGGATATAGGGGCTGATGTGAAAAAGGTCATTGTAGAGATTTCAGAAAAGATGTTGGGGGTCACTGCGGTCATTCAGGATGATAAGCTCGCAGGGATCATTACGGACGGTGACCTGAGGCGGATGTTGAACAGATATGACAATATAAGTGGCCTGACCGCAAGGGATATCATGACCACCAACCCGAAAACCATCGGGGCTGATGTTCTGGCCATAACGGCGCTCAAGGAAATGCAGGATAAAGGCATTTCCCAGTTACTTGCGGTCAACGGGGAAGCCTATGTGGGGGTGGTACACCTCCATAATTTAATAAACGAAGGAATTTTGTAATGGTTAAAAAACTCAGTGATCCTAATGAGATGTCCTTCCTGGACCATCTTGAGGAACTTAGATGGCATCTTATCCGGTCTACTTTTGCTGTTGTGCTTATCGGCGTAGTGGCCTTTATAATGAAACGGTTTATTTTTGATACGGTGATCCTGGGACCAACCCAAATGGATTTTCCAACCTATCGTATTTTTTGTAATATCGCTACTTCCTTTGGAATTGATTCTGCCTTTTGTGCCGATAAATTGCCATTTACGATACAAAGCCGGTTGATGTCCGGTCAGTTTTCCGCCCATCTCTGGACTTCAATATGGGCAGGGTTTATTGTCGGTTTCCCTTATGTCCTGTATGAAATCTGGAAATTCATAGGGCCGGGTTTATACGAAAAGGAACGATCTAATTCCAGGGGCTTTATTCTTATCGCTTCCACTTTGTTTTTCATGGGTGTGCTATTTGGATATTATATAGTGGCACCCTTGTCCATCAACTTTTTGGGGACCTACCAGGTCAGTGAACAGGTGCTGAACGAATTTGATCTCGATTCCTATATCTCCACCGTACGGGCATCCGTGATTGCATGTGGCATTATGTTTGAATTGCCTATCCTTATTTTCTTCCTGACAAAAGTAGGCCTGGTGACGCCGCAACTCTTGAAAAAATACCGGAAGATAGCACTGGTTATCGTCCTGATAGTATCGGCGGTAATAACCCCCCCTGATGTCGCCAGCCAGATCATTGTGGCCATCCCTGTCCTGATCCTGTATCAGGTAAGTATCTATATTTCAGCCTTTGTATTGAAGCGTGAAGCCAAAAAGGAAAAATTAAATGCCAAATAATGTAACAGAATTCAAGGCATATCGTCCACAATGAACGCCAAACAACTTGCAGAACCCAACAACTTGATCAAACGGATTTTTAATCTGGGCACAAATGCCTGCCGAAGGGGTCCTGGATATTAAATCCAAGGCCTGGTGGCTTCTGAGGTTCTGTGCTTCGTTGATTGTGTGCAATACCATCTGGAAGGGGCTTATAAACAAGGGGCTTCAAGGGATGAGGTTATGGAAACGCCCGGTATTGCTGTGCTTGTAAGGGGTAACCCATCTGCGCAGGGTGTTTGAATATTGGGAATTGCTGGAACAGCAGTCAGAGATTCTGAAAGGCTCCTTAAGGCCTCAGGATACAGCACCCTCGTGACTTCTTCCTCCTTTCTGCAATCCCTGGAAACTCCCCAATACCATTGAGTCTCATCAGTCCACACCATATTCCTTGCTTCCGGTAATATTGCGTTAATTGTACCCTGCATTTAATATTATATCCTTAGTTTTGGCACCATTAAAAGATGAAGCTCAGAGCAGAAAATATCATGAAGGCCTATCGGGGCCGCAAAGTGGTCAATGGCATTTCCCTGGAAGTAAACCAGGGGGAGATCGTAGGGCTATTAGGACCAAATGGTGCCGGGAAGACCACCTCCTTCTATATGATCGTCGGGCTCATTAAACCCAATGGGGGGGCCATTTACCTGGATGATATGGAGATCACCCGGTTCCCCATGTACAAAAGGGCCCAGAATGGTATCGGTTACCTTGCCCAGGAAGCATCCGTTTTCAGAAAATTAAGCGTCGAAAAGAATATATTGAGCGTTCTGCAACTTACCAGCCTTTCCAAAAAAGAGCAAAACCGGCGGATGGAATTGCTTTTGGAAGAATTTGGCCTCACCCATATCCGGAAAAACAGGGGTGATCTCCTTTCAGGGGGGGAAAGGCGCCGAACGGAAATAGCCAGGGCACTGGCTACGGATCCTAAATTTATTTTGCTCGATGAACCATTTGCAGGGGTTGACCCCGTGGCTGTGGAGGATATCCAGCGCATTGTAGCCCAATTGAAAAACAAGAATATCGGCATTTTGATAACAGACCACAACGTTCAGGAAACCCTTGCCATTACGGAAAGGTCTTATCTGATGTTTGAAGGGGGCATCCTCAAATCAGGCATACCGGAAGTGCTGGCAGAAGATGAAATGGTTCGCAAGGTTTACCTTGGCCAGAACTTCGAACTTCGAAAGAAAAAACTCGACTTTACCGAATAAGGTTTAAAGGTCCACACACCGCCTGTACCGGTAATGCCTGGACTCCTTTAGAGCGGTATCCACAGTACCAATAGGATCTGAATGATCGCAAACAACAAAAAAGGAAGCACCAGATAGCCCATTACATCCCGTGCCTGCAGGTTTACACCCCGTGTCATTACCGGCAGTACCAGCAGGAGGAAAAATGGCTGCAGCAGGTTTGTAAGCCCCTCCCCATAGGCAATGGCCATGGAGGCCCTGGCTGTCATCTTCAATAGTTCGGTCGGCGGTAATCCTGTCCCAATATTATTTACCGCCTCTATGACACTGGGGCCGATGACAGCATATTCACCGCCAGCCGAAGGGATGGCAAAATTTACAACTCCCCCCAACAAATAAGAAAAGAAGGGATAGGTTTCCATTGTAGCAACCGAAGCGAGCAACCGGCCCAGTTCAGCACCCATCCCGGTATAGGTCATGATACCCATAATACCGGCATAAAAAGGAAACTGGAAAAGGATGGCTGATATATTGCCACTGGCCCGTTGCATAGCGACGATATAGCGCATAGGGGTTTTGTGAAGCAACAGGCCCAGCATAATGAAAACAAATATCATGATATTGAGGTTCAGGTCTAGGCCTTTCGTACTGAAATGATAGCCAATATAAACCATGCCCATCAGGGCAATACCATATTGTAATAAGATGCTGTTGTTCAATTGGTCTGATACTGCCCGGAATGGTAGTATAACACGCTGCGCCTCCTCTTTGATGGTAACCCGGTCTGTCCGGGATGGGGTATCCTCCCATACAGCCACATCCTGTTGCACTGCTTTCTCAGGTGCCAGCAGCAACAGTAAAACCGGCCCGGCTACCAACATGAAAAGGATCATGGCACCGTTCAATTCGGAACCCAGGGTGTGGGCCGTAGGGATGGTACCGGATATTATACCATCTGCGATCAGATAATTCTTTTCAGTATTGAGCAACAGGGGAATAGAACTGGAAAGGCCGCTAACCCAACTGATCTGGGAAAAATAGACACAAGCGATGAGGTAAGGGTAATTGATGCCGCTTATACGCATGGCAAGCTGCCTGGCCAATACTGCCGTAATGACGACCCACCCCCAGCTTACCATTGAAAGTACCAATCCGATCAACACAACAAAATAATAGACCTGCCCGGGTGTTTTAATACGGTGGGCCAGTTTATCGATCCCATTTTCTACCTCGGGGGAGAGTGCTATACTGTATCCGGTAACGATCAACAGTACCATCTGCATTCCGAATTCGAGCAGGTTCCAGAATCCATCATACCAGGAAACAATAATCTCCAGGGGGCTCGCACCTATCCATAAAAAAGCGAGCAACGTTGTCAGGAGTGTCAGTAGCAGGGCAAAAACAAAAGCATCCGGCATGTTTCGCCTGAACAGATCCGTAAACCGCTCCCCTAACTTTGAAATCATAAACAAAATTTAAGCCCAGCTGTGCGAGGGGTGGTTATTTGGCTTTTTCCGATAAGGTACCCAGAACAGAACTCAGGATATAAAATGCAATGATCGCTGGAATTGCCAAAAATTTAAGGGTTAGTACCATTACCAGGCTCACCACGATAAATGTGTACCGTATGGCATTGTCCTTAAAGCCCCAGTTCTTGAATTTCAATGCGAATAAGTGAATTCGGGCGTTCAAAAGGAAGGCGCTGGTAAGGGTTACGGCGATCAGAAACCAGGTGTTGAGGATTAGGCCATTGAGATAATCATTATCATGATAGAGTAACACGAGTGGTAGTGAAAGTATCAATAAGGCATTGGCCGGCGTTGGAAGGCCGATAAAGGAGTCGGTTTGGTTTTCATCGATATTGAATTTTGCAAGCCGGTATGCCGAGGCCAGGGTTATTAAAAACCCTGCAAAAGGCAGCAGGGGCATATCCCACCCGGCCGCATGCAGTAAATCCCCCGGTTCCATGGTCATTTCCATATTCCATCCAGCATTCATGGACATCCCCAGCAACCGGAACATAACCACCCCCGGGACCAGGCCACTGGTGACCATATCGGCAAGGGAATCCAGTTGTAAGCCCAGTTCCCCCTCAACCTTTAGCAAACGGGCCGCCATTCCGTCAAAAAAATCGAATACAATCCCCAAAAAAACGAACAAAGCCGCCATCTCAAATTGATTGAGAACCGCAAATACAACGGCGACACAGCCAGAAAATAAATTGAACAACGTAAGGACATTGGGAATGTGTCGCTTCATAGGAGGTTATTTCAGTAAAAATAAGATAATTTTTATTCTAAAGGTTTGGTACCATATTTTATTCAGATATTTGCCTGCTTATGTGTAGTATCCTTTTCCCCGTCCACCTGAAATGCAATTAAAACGTTACGTAATCCTCTTATTATTGGGCAACTGCCTGGCAGGTTTCTGCCAATCGGGCCAGCTGACAGATGCTGCAAGGATCAGTGTGCTTACGTGTGGCCCCGGAGAGGATTTGTATTCCGCTTTCGGCCATAGTGCCTTCAGGGTGCTAGATGCTCCCCAGGGAATAGACCTGGTCTATAATTACGGTACTTTTGATTTTGATGCCCCCAATTTTTATTCAAATTTTGCAAGGGGCAAGATGGTCTATTCGCTTAGTGTTTCCAATTTCACGGACTTCCTGTATACCTACCAATATGAAAAGCGTTGGGTCAGGGAACAGATCCTCGATTTGGACCCTACGGAGGAATATGCACTCTTTAATTTTTTACAGAATAACAGCAGGCCCGGGAACCGGGATTACCGATATGAATTCCTGTTTGATAATTGCTCCACTAAAATCCCCGAGGCACTTAAAACAGTTTTGGGCAACAAGCTTGAATTCCGGGAAGGTCACCTCTCAACCCAGGCTAGCTTCCGGGAACTGATACAACAAAACCTCCGCACCAATACGTGGTCCAGCTTTGGTATTGACCTTGCACTTGGCGCCGTCATTGACAGGAAGGCAACGGTTAGGCAACACATGTTCCTGCCGGTTTATGTTTTAAGGCAACTAAACAATACCAACCTGGAAGGAAAGCCACTGGTTAAAGAGGAAAGAGTGATACTCGACCAGGCAGACAGGGACAATGGATTACTATTTACCAATTCCCCACTCTTCTGGCTTGGGTTGCTATTAATTTTTACCGTCATAATCACCTATATCGATGTAAAGAATAACGTGCGAAGCAGGTGGCTCGATTTTATTCTTTTTTTGCTAACCGGGGCTACAGGGCTTTTAATTTGTTTTCTCTGGTTCCTTACAGACCATACGGCCACTGCAGCCAATTTCAATATCCTTTGGGCATTTCCACTGAATTTGGTGGCATGCTATTTTCTTTTTCAACGCCATAACCTTCCAAAAAGGTTCAGCGTTTACATCGCCATACTCGTACTTTTGCTACTTATAGCTGGAGTGCTCTGGATAGCGGGTGTTCAAAGTTTTTCTCCGCTGATGGGTGTCTTGCTTTTTACCCTGGCAATTCGTTACGCCTTCCTGTACTATTATGTTAAAACGGTCAAGTTAAAAAATACATGAACTTTCTCACAGTAGAAAATATCGCCAAATCCTATGGGGAACTCCAGTTGTTCTCCGATTTATCATTTGGGATCAACCAATATCAGAAGATAGCATTGATTGCGAAAAACGGTACCGGTAAAACAGCCATCCTTAAGATCCTCGCCGGAAAGGATAAGTCGGATGAGGGACAGGTAAATTATCGTAAAGGAATCCGCATCTCCTTTCTGGAACAGGATCCTGAACTAGACCCAAACCTGACCGTTGAGGAGACTATCCTGGCATCCGAAAATGAAGTGCTCAGGGTTATTTTGAATTATGAAAGGGCACTTGCACATCCGGAACAGGAAAAAAAATACCAGAAGGCGTTTGAGGCAATGGAACGGTTTAATGCATGGGATTTTGAAACGCAATACAAACAGATCCTGTCAAAATTGAAACTGGAGGACCTGGATGCCCGGGTAGGCCAGTTATCGGGGGGGCAGAAGAAACGGCTTTCCCTTGCAAATGCCCTTGTGAACCGGCCCGATCTCTTACTGCTCGATGAACCTACCAACCATCTGGACCTGGAAATGATAGAATGGCTGGAAGAATATTTTGAAAAGGAAAACCTGACCCTCTTCATGGTTACGCATGACCGCTACTTCCTGGAAAGGGTATGCAATGAAATAATAGAACTCGATAACGGATTGCTGTATTCCTATAAGGGCAATTATGCCTATTATCTGGAAAAAAAGGAAGCACGTCTGGAACAGGAGGCCGTGGAACAGCATAAATCCGGAATAATGTTCAAAAAGGAATTGGAATGGATGCGAAGGCAGCCCAAGGCCCGTACTACCAAGTCCAAATCCCGAATCGATGATTTTCACCAGATCCGGGAAAAGGCCCTCCAGCGCAGGAAAGACCATGAAGTGCAACTGGAACTCAACATGGAGCGGATGGGAAGTAAGATCCTGGAATTGCACAAAGTGTCCAAATCCTTCCCCGGGAAGCGTATCCTGGATAAATTTGATTACAATTTTCTGAAGGGGGAAAGGATTGGCATTATCGGGAAGAACGGTACGGGAAAGACAACTTTTCTGAATATCATCACGGGAATGGAAGCGGTAGACGGGGGGAAAGTTGTTATAGGGGATACGATCAAATTCGGATATTACAACCAGAATGGGATGAATGTCAAAGAAGGTCAAAAAGTCATAGATGTGATTCGGGAGTACGGAGATTATATCCCCCTGAAGAAGGGCCGGCAAATTTCAGCACAACAATTGCTGGAACGGTTTCTCTTTGACAGGAAGAAGCAATATGATTATGTGGAAAAATTGAGTGGCGGGGAACGCAAACGGCTTTACCTGTGTACGGTACTCATCCAGAACCCTAACTTTTTAATCCTCGATGAACCTACAAATGACCTGGATATCATAACGCTGAATGTCCTGGAGAATTTTTTACTCGATTTTCCGGGATGCTTGCTGGTAGTGTCCCACGACAGGTATTTTATGGACAAGATTGTAGACCACCTTTTTATTTTCCGGGGGGATGGGATCGTGGAAGACTTTCCCGGCAACTATTCGGATTTCAGGGCTTATGACGACAGCCAGGAAGCTGTGGAACGCGAAACAAAAGCAAGTCAGGCAACACCCTCAGCCGATAAAAAAACCTGGCGGAATGAGGGCAGTTCCCAAAAACTTAATTATTCCGAACAAAAGGAATATAGCAGCCTTGAACGCGAGATAGAAAAATTGGAAGGCAAAAAGGAAGCGATACAGAATCAATTTGCAGACACATCCCTTACCGGCGATCAAATCGACGAATTATCCATTGCCCTGCAGGAAGTTGTAGCTGCCATCAAAAAGAAAACGGACAGATGGTTTGCCCTGTCAGCCATCCTTGAAGGGGACTAAAAGCGGATGTTGAAACTGAATTACTCTATTGCCTACCTGAAGTTCCTGTTTTCGGCCACCAATCAACATGGGGTCCATTCCCCTTTTGTATATGGCTTCCTTACACGATGTTTGTATCCCCCATCCCCCTATAAAGGCACTAACTGCGAACGCATTATGTTGAAAATGATCCCCTATTTTGGCATTCAGCGGGTACAGGTGTACAAACCCAATGACAATTTAAGGCTTTTGATCGCTCGAACGTTCCCAGAAGTGGCTTTTAATAGTCCACCCTATGATCTTATTTTCAGGGAAGCTGACGATGTAAAAACAAAGCAACTAACAGGCCTGGATGAGGATGAAGTACACGATGATTCGATTATTTTAATCCGGGGGATCCATAGGAACAGCCAGGCAGCCACCCTCTGGGAAAGGCTGATCCGGTCAGGCAGGTTTACGGTAAGTATAGACCTGTTCCATTGCGGGTTGTTGTTTTTCAGGACAGGGCAGGCCGTACAGCATTTTAAAATTCGGATATAATGGCTTAATTTTAAGAAACACGGGAAGGATATGGATAACACCATCTTTTACATTCTGGGCGGTTTAGCCGTAGTTTACCTGCTGATATCCATCCTCACTAAAAAAAGAGGGGGGCAACGGAAATCACGGGGCTTCCTGGAAGGATACGAGCGAAAGGCAGGACGGAAGGAAAAAGAGTGATGGAATAGGTTCAAACGCCAGGGTTTGATGTTTTAACCCCTTAGGTCGGGGATATTTTTGTAGATTCAGGCAACATTCCCTTGATCTGGCAGCGGGAGGTGGCCGTCAACCAACATTAACCGAGTACTACCCATGAAGATCTATACGAAAACAGGAGACACCGGCACTACATCCCTTTTCGGTGGTACCCGCGTGCCCAAGCATCACATCAGGATAGAAAGTTACGGTACCCTGGATGAACTGAATTCGTGGCTGGGCCTGGTACGCGACCAGGAAATTGATGCACATTCCAAAACGGTTCTGACCGGAATACAGGAAAAGCTATTCACCATCGGTGCCGTTTTGGCTACCGATCCGGATAAAGCCATCCTGAAAAGCGGGAAGGCACGACTGACGATCAAGAGTATCGGGGAAGATGATATCGCATTGCTGGAGCATGAAATGGATCAAATGGAGCTAAAATTGCCCTCTATGACCCATTTTATTTTGCCCGGGGGACACACCACCGTGTCATATTGTCATATTGCACGGACTATTTGCAGGAGGGCCGAACGCCTGGCAACCCTTTTGAACAGCCAGGAGCCGCTTGATAGCTTTATTCTGGTGTACATGAACAGGCTTTCAGATTATCTGTTTGTACTGGCACGGAAATTGTCATCTGATGTTAAAGCACCTGAAATAAAGTGGATTCCCCCAAAAAATAGCTAATAATTTCATTTTTTATCCGTTATCCTGGTAATGAAACAGGGGTTTGTTGATAAATTAAGTGAAATAACTACGAATTTTCTTGAGTATACGGGTTAAAAATTTATTTTTGCAAAAAAATTAAAATCAAAAAAGTACAATGTATTGGACATTAGAATTGGCATCCTATTTAAGTGATGCACCGTGGCCAGCCACTAAAGACGAATTGATTGATTACGCAATCAGAACCGGAGCCCCTCTTGAAGTTGTAGAGAACCTCCAATCAATGGAAGAAGAAGGTGGTGAGATATACGAATCCATAGAGGAGATATGGCCGGACTATCCTACTGAGGAAGATTACCTCTGGAATGAGGATGAATATTGATATTCTTAACTTAATTACAACAAAAATGCCTCCATGGAGGCATTTTTTTTATGTAATTTTGACAGCTATTATCATTATTTGACACTCACACCCAAACTGGAATATCTTTTGTGGTAGGTGCCACAGTATACTACCAATATGGCTACTGACATAATATGATATGACAACGCCGGTATAGGCTGTTGTATCATTCATTCAAAAAAATATAAAAATGAGTTTACTAAATTCGGTCATAAAGGCATTTGTAGGTGACAAATCCAAAAAAGATGTCAACGAACTTAAGCCTTTGTTGAACCAGATAAAATCCTTTGAAGGTGCTATGGAATCCCTTAGCCATGACGAATTGCGGCAGCGGACGATCCAATTCAAAACGAAAATAGCAGAAGCTTGTGCCACGGTCAATACGCAGATACAAGCACTTAAGGAGGAAGTACAGGCTTCCCTGGACATTGATAAGAATGAAGAACTCTATGCGGAAATAGATGCCCTTGAGGAAGAGGCCTACAACATCACTGAAAATACCCTGAATGAAATTCTGCCCGAAGCGTTTGCCGCTGTTAAGGAAACGGCCAGGCGATTCGTTAACAATACAACCCTTACCGTTACAGCCCTTGAGTATGACCGTATCCTTTCCGGTTCCAAGGAGTATGTTACCCTACAGGACGACCTGGCAATTTGGAGCAATTCCTGGGATGCTGCAGGCAAGGCAGTTACCTGGGATATGGTACATTATGATGTGCAATTGATTGGCGGAATCGCAATGCACCGGGGCAAAATAGCAGAGATGCAGACAGGGGAAGGTAAAACCCTTGTGGCCACCCTGCCCTTATACCTCAATGCGCTTGCCGGCAAAGGATGCCACCTGGTTACCGTAAACGATTACCTGGCAAAACGGGACAGTGCCTGGATGGCACCGTTGTTTGAATTTCATGGCATGACTGTAGATTGTATCGATAAACACCAGCCCAATTCAGATGGCCGGAGGGCGGCATATAATGCGGATGTCACATATGGGACCAACAATGAATTTGGTTTTGATTATCTCAGGGATAATATGGCCCATACACCGGGTGACCTGGTGCAACGGCCGCACCATTACGCCATAGTCGATGAGGTGGATTCCGTCCTTGTGGATGATGCCAGGACACCGCTTATCATTTCCGGGCCGGTACCGGAAGGGGACCGCCATGAGTTTAATGAATTGAAACCCAAAGTTGCGGATATTGTCCAAAAACAGAGACAATACCTGACCGGCGTGCTGGCTGAGGCAAAAAAACTGATCAACGAAGGGGATACCAAGGAGGGCGGATTCCTTCTATTAAGGGTCCACCGGGGCCTTCCGAAGAATAAACCGCTTATCAAATACCTTAGCGAAGAGGGGATTAAGCAGTTATTGCAAAAAACGGAGAATTTCTATATGCAGGATAACAACCGCGAAATGCCAAAGGTGGATGCGGAATTATTATTTGTTATCGATGAAAAGAACAACCAGATTGAATTGTCAGACCAAGGCATTGAATATCTATCCGGCGACCATTCCAGGGATTTCTTTGTGATGCCCGATATCGGAAGTGAAATCGCCAAAATTGAAAACCAGGACCTCGATATTGAACAGGAGGCTGAACTAAAGGAGGAACTTTTCAAGGATTTCGCCATTAAAAGCGAACGTATCCATACCATGAGCCAATTGCTAAAGGCATATACACTTTTTGAAAAAGATGTGGAATATGTGGTGATGGACAATAAGGTAATGATCGTCGATGAACAAACAGGACGGATCATGGATGGCAGACGTTATTCGGACGGGTTGCACCAGGCCATTGAAGCAAAGGAGAATGTGAAAATTGAGGCGATGACCCAGACCTTTGCCACCATTACCTTGCAGAATTATTTCAGGATGTATAAAAAGCTGTCCGGGATGACCGGTACGGCCGTTACCGAGGCAGGGGAATTATGGGAGATCTATAAATTGGATGTTATGGAAATCCCAACCAACAGGCCGGTCGCACGGGCTGACAGAAATGATTATATCTACAAGACCAAGAGGGAAAAATATAATGCCATCATAGAGGAGGTTACCCAACTCTCGCATCAGGGCAGGCCTGTGCTTATCGGTACCACCTCTGTGGAAATCTCCGAACTGCTTTCCCGAATGCTTACCATCCGGAAGATCCCCCATAACGTACTGAACGCCAAATTGCATAAAAAGGAAGCTGATATTGTAGCCGAAGCGGGGAAATCCGGGATCGTTACCATCGCTACCAATATGGCAGGAAGGGGAACAGACATTAAATTAACCGAAGAGGTGAAGAAGGCAGGCGGACTGGCTATTGTAGGAACAGAACGGCATGATTCCCGCCGGGTTGACCGCCAGCTTCGGGGTCGCTCAGGGAGACAGGGGGATCCGGGAAGCTCGCAATTCTACGTTTCCCTGGAGGACAACCTTATGCGGTTATTCGGTTCGGACAGGGTTGCAAAAATGATGGACCGCATGGGATTGGAAGAAGGGGAGGTCATCCAGCATTCCATGATGACAAAGTCCATAGAACGGGCTCAGAAAAAAGTAGAGGAGAACAACTTCGGGATTCGCAAAAGGTTGTTGGAATATGACGATGTTATGAATGCCCAGCGGGAGGTTATTTACAAAAGAAGGCGGCACGCACTGCAAGGCGAAAGGCTTCAGGTAGATATTGCCAATATGGTGTACGATACCTGCGAAGTAATTGCCGATACAAACAAGGCGGCCAATGATTTCAAGAATTTTGAGTTTGAACTCATAAAATACTTCTCCATAACCTCTCCTGTCACGGAAGCAGATTTCTCCCGGATGGGATTCCAGGAAATTGCAAATGCTACCTATAAGGTGGCTTATGACCATTACCAGCATAAAATGGCCCGCAGTGCTGCCACTGCATTTCCGATCATTAAAAAGGTATATGAGGACAATGCCAATAAATTTGAACGCATTGTGGTACCCTTTACCGATGGCATCAAAACGCTGAACGTAGTAACCAACTTGAAAAATGCCTACGAAAGCAACGGGAAGCAACTGGTAACCGATTTTGAAAAAAATATTACGCTGGCCATTATCGATGACGCCTGGAAGACCCATTTACGTAAAATGGATGAATTGAAGCAATCCGTCCAGCTCGCGGTTCATGAACAGAAAGATCCGCTCCTGATCTATAAATTTGAAGCATTTGAACTCTTCAAAGGTATGATTGACAAAGTGAACAAGGATGTCGTATCCTTCCTCTTCAAAGGCGAACTACCCTCATCCAATACCAATGAGATACAGGAAGCGAGGAATATCCGCCGGCCAAAAGAAAACCTGCAGGTTTCCAAGGAGGAAATACCCAACACCGATGAACTGGCAGCACAAAACCGGGCAGCCGGAAATACCCAGCGCAGCAGGCCACAGGTAACGGAAACCATCACAAGGGAAAAACCCAAGATTGGCCGGAATGATAAGGTTACCATTAAACATATACTTTCAGGCGAAAGCAAAACCATGAAATATAAACAAGCCGAATCCCTATTGGATAAAGGTGAATGGGTTATGCTTGATGACGATGCATAACCCTGATTAAACCATCTAAGGCTACCCTCTCGCGTAGCTTTTTTTTGAATGATCAGGAAGCATATGGGTAAGGGCCTCTTGCATGGGTATTCCCAAAACCCGAAAGCTTGTATTGAAATCTGAAAAGGTTTGCTATCGCCCTGGATTACGAGGGGTTATTCAGTCCTGTGAACCTTTCCCCAATAATTCATACTGGCAGGCTTAAAGGATGGCCCCTATTTCTACTTGTATGGATCACGGCATCTTTTGTGGGAACCCTGTACTATATAGTACCGTGAAAACCCATTTGAAACAGAAGGTGCTGGTGAAAGTGAGTACAATCCCTTGATTTGAGTATGGTAACCCGGAACGTTAATAGCACTTTTATCATCAAAGGCTATAATTCATCACGCTCCGCAGCGGAGGAAGAGGATCTTTTCTTACATTTATTCCAAATTCCCGGCTTGACAATTTGTAATGAAGCATCTCGCTCACCCCTGCCCCACTTTCCGCCATCCGGAGGAACCAGCCAAGACCCTCTATTCTGCCTTCTATAAAGTGATGACCGTTTTGAAAAGCTTGCTGAGGGGTATAACTCGGTCGGGGATATGGACAAAATTGAAAAGATTCATAAGCCTGAATTACGGTTGCCATGGTGGTATGAATCTCCAGGTTGTGCCCTATAGATAACGAACGTTCCTATTAAATTAATACATTTCGGTATGCTTAGGAAATTTACGGATAATCAGCGGTTTAGGGATAAGGTGAATTTAACGCTCCAGGTAAGCTATTTCGCATCGTTATTTGCAATTCTTTTTGGCCTCATATGCACTTTTTTACTCGATATCAAAATCGTTGTGCCCTATGTTTTCTATGCGTTTGGAACAATAAACCTGCTCAACACCCTGGCATACCAATCGCATAAAAACCTTACCCTTACCTATAATATAATTTCAATCACAGGCCTCGTCTGTTCCTTTTTAATCACTTTGTATACTGAAGGAATCAACAGCCCTTTTATCTTTGTCATGGCTGTTGTGGTATTTGCAGGTTATGCAACTACCTATTCTTATGGGAAGATCTACCTCTATATCACTATGTCCCTGGTTATCCTGCTTTATTTACAGGGCAGTTCAGATTTCTCTTTCACCAGGAACGTGGTCCCGGCCCAATCCCAAAGGATGTTCAGTTTTTTGAGTGTGTTGTTCTCCGTTTATATCCTGGGCGGCGTTTTGGGTAAAAACCTCCTGAAAGCCCACCATAATCTGTACAAGACAAAATTGGAAGTGGACGAGAGGATCAGGGAAAAAGAAACGTTGCTCAGGGAGGTACACCATCGGGTGAAGAACAACCTGCAAACCGTTTCAAGCCTCCTGAGCCTTCAATCAAGGAGTATCGATAATGCACAGGTCAAGGATCTTATAAAGAGTAGCCAGAACAGGGTGATTTCTATGGCCATGGTCCATGAAATGCTTTATATGCGGGAAGACCTTTCCAAAATTGAATACAAATCCTATGTACAGGAATTATGTGCATACCTGCTTAAGTCCCTGAAGGGGACGCACCACAATGTAAAATTGAATATTGACATCCCGGATATACAATTGGGAATAGATACGGCCATACCCCTTGGACTATTGATCAATGAGGCCGTCACCAATTCCCTCAAATACGGTATCATAGATAATGATCAGGGTGAAATAAACATTACACTCACAAAGGAATCGGATAGCAGCTACCAGCTCTACATCGGGGATAATGGCATCGGTTTTTCGGATACCCTTACGTACAAGAATAGTAAATCCCTGGGGCTGAAGCTTATCAATAACCTGGCAAGGCAACTAAGTGGCTCAATCAGCAAAGACATAACTAAAAAGGGCACCAATTACATTGTTCGGTTTTGGGAAGTCGGGCATCATCCTCAATTTGATACTGTGGCCTTATAATTAACAGCACCGGTACACCGGAACTTTCCACATTACTTTTACAGATCCGACTTTGTTTTAGTCATATTATAGCTATATTTAAATTGACTAATTACATAATCGCTTTACATGCAAAACAAATTTTTACTCTTTCTGCTGCTATGCGGCACCACACTTTATTGCCAGGAATATTTTCTTAAAAAATACCAACCCTTTGACCCCAGTATCCCTTCTCCGGAGCAATTCCTGGGATACGGTATAGGGGAACGCCATACAAGGCATGATCTGATCGTTGCCTACCTTGCAAAGTTAGCCGAGGTATCAGACAGGGCATCACTATATCAATACGGGCAAACCCACGAAGGCAGAAAATTGGTTATCCTAACTGTTACGACCCCGGAGAACCTTGCCAATATGGAATCCATCAAACAGCAACATATGGCATTCCTGGATCCGGGGAAAACACCTGCCAACTACGGCGAAGTACCGATATTTATCAACCTTGCCTACAATGTACATGGCAATGAACCTTCCAGTTCGGAAGCGGCATTATTAGCCGCTTATACCTTCGTTGCCTCTGAAAACCCTGAGATCCTGAAGTATCTGAAAAATGCGGTCCTCTTTATTGACCCCACTATAAACCCGGATGGCAGGGACAGGCACTCCCAATGGGCCAACGCCTACCAGGGCCAACCCCTTGTGGCCGATCCCCAGGATGCCGAACATAACGAAAATTGGCCTGGAGGGCGTACGAACCATTATTGGTTTGACCTTAACCGGGATTGGCTTCTGGCCGTTAATCCGGAAAGCCAGGCAAAGTTGAAGTGGTACCATGAATGGTATCCCAATGTGGTTACGGATTTCCATGAAATGGGATCTCAAAGTTCGTATTTCTTTGAACCGATGAAAATAAACGGTTCCCTGGACCCCATCATGCCCAGGGAAAATTATGAAGACCTGAATAATCTTTTCGGGGAGTATTTTGCCAGAGCACTGGATAGCATTGGTTCCCTGTACTTTACCAAAGAAGTGTTTGACGGTACCTACCCGGGATATGGTTCTTCCTATCCTGACCTGCAAGGCGGGCTTGGGCTATTGTTTGAGCAGGCTAGTTCCAGGGGCCATAAGCAAAAAACAGAATATGGCGAAATTACATTCCCTTTTACCATCAGGAACCAATATACTTCCAGCATCACTACGGTAAAGGCGGCAGTGGAGAATACTGCATACCTTCGGAAATACCAGCAGGATTTCTTTAAGAGCGCCTTATCGCTCGCTTCCAAAAGCAAGATAAAGGGGTATAGTTTTGGAGACCCAAATGACCGGAACAGGAACAAGGCCTTTATCAACAAGTTGTTGTTGCATCAAATTGATGTTTATAGATCAGAGGAGAATACGTTTGTAGTGCCTACCGGGCAGCCGCAGTACCGCATGGTACAAACCATGTTTGAAACCTACTCAAAGTACCGGGACAGTGTTTATTATGATGCCTCTGCCTGGTCTATGGGCAATTTCTATAATATGAAATATAAACCCCTGACTTCCATTCCGGACGGGGAAAAGATCAGCAGTACAGAGAACCTCTTCTCTGTAGCACCCGTGCAACAGTCAGAATACGCATACCTTATTGATTGGGATGACTATAATGCTGTGGCGGTGCTTAATTCCCTTCAGGAAAGTGGTTTGGTAGTATCTGCCACTTTTAAACCATTTACCGCCAAAACCACAGCAGGGGAGAAAAAGATGTCATATGGCACCCTGATGGTACCGGTAAGCCTTCAGAAAAAAAATAGTGAAGAGGTGTATGCATTGCTTCAAAAAGCACAACAGAAATTCCAGGTGCCTATACATACTGTAAGTTCGGGCTATAACACCTCTGGGATTGATCTGGGAAGCAGTTTCATAAAAACGCTTACCAAGCCCAGGACAGTGATGCTCATTGGTAATGGGGTCAGTTCCTATGAGGCAGGGGAAGTCTGGCATTTGCTGGATACCAGGGTCCATATGCCCATCACCAAAATCCCCCTTCGCAATTATGACAGGATTGAGTGGGAAAAATACAATACCCTTATAATGGTATCGGGCACGTATGACCTTACCGTAAAACAAGCGGGGAAAATCAAAGCCTGGGTTGAAAAAGGAAATACGCTCATTACCATTGGTACAGCCTCGAAATGGGCAATAGAAAAAAAACTGATCAAGGAGCAACTGACCAAACCGGAGGTAGATTCCACAAAAATCGTGTTGCGAAAACCATTTGTAGATGCCGGGGAAAACCTTGGTAAGGAAAGTGTGGGCGGGGTTATCCTTAAAGTGGACCTGGACATTACACACCCCCTTGCATTTGGGTACCACGATAAGTCAATTCCCGTTTACAAAAATAACGAGGTATGGTTGGCGCCCAGCAAAAATGAATATTCCACCGTGGCCAAATATGCTGCCAATCCTCATATTGATGGGTTTTTAACCGCAAAGAACATGGAGGAATACCTGAAACCATCCGCTTCCTTACTTGTGAGCAAACTGGGAAGTGGCAGGGTGGTCCTCTTTGCAGACAACCCCAATTTCAGAGGAGCCTGGTATGGCACAAACAGGTTGTTCCTGAATGCCCTCTTCCTGGGTGATAAAATAGAGGTACCGGAATGAATTGAAATATGATATTATGGCCGGATCTCCAGGAAATTTGCTGATCAAAACAAGAAAACCAAAGAATATGAAATTACTGAAACTGATCCTTATTTTTTTGCTTCCAGCCACCATCCTTACCTCCCAGACTACGGGCGATGGCCCATTCCCCCAACTTATTATCCGGGGGGTGACCCTTATCAACGGCAATGGTGCTCCCCCGCAGGGCCCGATGGATATTGTGGTTGAGGATAATATAATTACGCGTATACAATCGGTTGGCTATCCCGGGGTGGCCATAGATGAAAGCAAACGACCCGAACTGGTGGAAGGCGGAAAGGAACTCGATTGTACCGGGATGTACCTGATGCCCGGTTTTATTGATATGCACACGCATATTGGCGGGGAATCACAAGGCGCTGACCCCGAATATGTCTTTAAGTTATGGATGGCCCATGGGGTTACCACAGTCCGGGAAGTTGGGGGCCCAGGATTGTCCTGGTCACTCGAGCTGAAGCAAAAGAGCCATAAGCACCAGATAGCAGCCCCCAGGATAGTCACCCATACGGTGTTTGGCCAGGGAACGGACAACACCATCAATACCCCTGAAATGGCACGCGAATGGGTACGGTCGAATGCAAAAGACGGGGCAGACGGGATTAAGTTCTTTGGGGCACAACCCGAGATCATGTCCGCCGCATTGGATGAAAATAAAAAACTGGGGCTTCGCTCTGCCTGCCACCATGCCCAATTGGATGTAGCCAGGTGGAATGTCCTCCATTCAGCCCGTGCCGGTCTCACCACAATGGAACACTGGTATGGATTGCCCGAAGCACTGTTTGAAGACCGTACCGTACAGGATTATCCATTGGATTACAATTATAATAACGAACAAGACCGCTTTGGGGAAGCAGGGAAGCTGTGGCAGCAGGCAGCCAAGCCCTTTTCTGAACATTGGAACAAGGTAATGGACGAATTGATCAGCCTGGATTTTACACTCGATCCGACATTCAATATCTATGAGGCAAGCAGGGACTTGCAGGGTGCCAGGCGTGCGGAGTGGCATGAAGAGTATACCCTCCCGTCACTTTGGGAATTCTACCAGCCCAGCAAAATTTCCCATGGTTCGTACTGGCATTACTGGGGTACGGAACAGGAAGTCGCCTGGAAGGAAAATTTCAGGCTATGGATGACCTTTATCAATGAGTATAAAAATCGGGGAGGGCGGGTGACTACCGGTTCAGATTCCGGATTTATATTCCAGTTATATGGTTTTGCCTATATCCGGGAACTTGAATTGCTTCGGGAAGCCGGTTTTCATCCTTTGGAAGTTATCCGCTCAGCAACCTTAAATGGGGCGGAGGCTTTGGGCATGGCAGATAAAATTGGAACGGTGGAAGTAGGTAAATTGGCAGACTTTGTAATTGTCTCAGAGAATCCATTGAAAAATTTAAAGGTATTGTATGGTACCGGTGCCATCAAACTAACGGAAGAAAATGAAGTAGTCCGAGTTGGGGGTGTAAGCTATACCATTAAGGATGGGGTAATTTATGATGCGAAGCAATTGCTGAAGGAGGTAAAACAAATGGTTGAGGCGGAAAAACAGAAAACCAACTACAAGATCAGGCAGCCCGGCATAAAGTAAGGGAATGAAAATGTGGAACTGCAGCAGAACCGGGAGAGGATATCCTTTCGAACCTGGGCAGTTTATTACCGGTGCCTGTTGGGATGAATTTTCAACGGGTGTACGGATCCCCTTGATTTTGGAAAGACAGTTACATGACTGAAGATTAATAGCAGCGCGGGTAAAAGGACAGTTGAGATGGCTTTGTTATGAGCCGGAATAGGATTGGGCACTGATCAGGATAATTTTGCTTGATTGAATTTAGTTGAAAATTCCAGGGCCTTCTTTACCCTTGAAAATTTGGACCGGTATAACCTCGCAACTTCCATTTCCGTTGCCGGCGCAATTTGCTTATAAGCGATAGCACCAAAAGTGCTGTCAACCAGAACAATATCCATTTTAAATGATTCCACTTTAACATCAACAGGTGTATTATGTGCCAGGGCAACAGCTCCGAAAAGTAACATTAAGGATAAGGTGATTATAGCTTTCATGCGATTCGTTTGGTTATGCTAATTTAACGCCATCCAATCCCTGCATGGGTCCGTAAATCGCTGAACAACAGTTAATTTTCGCCAAGCTGAAAAATAAAGGATAAAGTGTTAACTATGCCCGTTATATGGAATTACACCTGAAAACACCCTGCCGAAAAAGCCTGCAGTTAATCGGGGATGTAAGTCCCTGTTCCTTCGTATAATTCCAACAGATACCAGTTATCAGTTGATCGATGCCCCGATAATTTCTTTGGGTATGCTGTTCTGCCGGGAAAGTTCACCACAGGATTACCTGGCTTCTTTCCGGAGCACCTCCAGGGGTGGGCTGCTCAAAACCCCCCTGCTATTGATCAGCCCAATACTAAGCACAAGAAAGGATATACCGGGTAACAATATCAAAAACGGTATCCAGGACGGGACAAAGGGCATTTCAAATACGAGAATAGCCAGCAACTGGCTGCTTAATAAAGATAGGAGGATACCAAATAGGCTGCCTAATACACCGAGGTAAAGGTATTCCAGTGCCGTTATCCTGATAATTTGTTTACTGCGGGCCCCCAGTGTCCTTAGTAATACACTCTCCTTAATTCGCTGGTATTTACTCGTACGGACGGCACCGATCAGTACGATGATCCCTGTAAGGATGCTAAAGAATGCCATAAAATTGATCACCCATGAGACTTTATCCAGGATTCCTTCTATCAGGTTCACCACCTGCCTGAGGTCAATTATGGAAACATTCGGGAAGGCCTGAACTACTTCGCGCTGCAACCTTGCAGAAGATGCTGGATCTGGGGTCTTTGTACTGAAAACATGGAACTGGGGCGCCCTTTCCAAAACCCCGGTAGGGAATACTACAGAAAAATTTAATTGCATCCTGCCCCAATCTACGGTTCGGATACTACCTACCACCGTTTTCATAAGTACCCCCTGTACATTGAAAGTAAGGGAATCCCCCACGCTGACGCGCGCATCATTTGCTACGTTTTCTGCCAGGGAGATAGCTATGTTCCCTTCATCCCGGGCTGTTGACCTCCATTGGCCTGCGATAAGCTTCTCTGATTCAATCAGGGAATCCCGGTAGGTAACCCTGAATTCATGGTTCAGAACCCATTGGTTAACCCTTGCAGTTGTATCCTGCCTGATTTCGTTTACCTCCCTTCCGTTGATACTGTGGATCCGCATGGTAATGATTGGGATCCGGTCCAGAATCGGCAGGCCATTGTTTCTGATAATGCCGCCAACGGCATCCTGTTGCTCCGATTGAACATCCAACATAATAAGGTTCGGGCTGTTATCCCCATTTTCAATGGAGGCCTTGGCCAGCAGGATATCCTTTGTAAAGTATAAGGTGCTGATAAGGAAAGTGCCCACACCAACGGCAAGCAACAACGTCATGGTTTGATTATTGGGGCGATAAAGGTTGAGCAGGCTTTGGCGGGTAGTGAAACTCCAGTTTACCGGAAAATATTTTTTAACGGCCCACATAAGCAATGCTGCCATCCCGGAAAGCATCGCAAAGGTTACAAGGATACCTGCCACAAAAGTCAGAGCATAGTCCCCGTTCTGAAGTATCCAGTAAGAGAAAAAATAGATAACCCCCACAATGGCACCTAAAATACTGAATACCGCCCGCCTTGATTTTTTTACGGGTTGCTCCTGTATCCGCAATACCTGAAGCGGGCTTACATACCAGGTTCCCATCAATGGAAGCATGGCAAAGAGAACGGACATCACCACACCCAGGATCAGCCCCATGGCAATGGGTAATGGAGCTACTGAAATCTGGACATCAAACGGTAAATAGGATTGTAAGATCATCGGAAATACCAACTGCAGCAACAAACCCCCTATGGTTCCTATAAATCCTCCCAGCAAGCCCATTCCGGCTATCTGAAGGAGATAAATGTAAAATGTCTGCTTCCGGGTTGCACCAAGGCATTTAAGCACAGCCACAGCACGCAATTTTTCTTTGATATAGATGTTCACGGAACTGGCGATCCCCACACACCCCAGGAGCAAAGCGATAAAGGCAACCAGATTGAGAAATTTACCGACATTTTCATACCTGCTTCCCAGTCGCTGGCTTGTGGAGGTGTGGGTATCCAGGTCGGCATCCTGGGCATCAAGCCGTGGATCAATCGATTCATCCAGCAACTCCAGGTCCATCCCCCCCGGGGCTTTAAAATAGTACTTGTAATCCTGCCTGCTTCCAACCTGCAGGAGGTCTGTTTTTTCTATAAATGCATAGGGAACGATAACGGCTGGGGCAACGGAACTACGAAATGCTGTACTCCCGGGTGCGGAAATAAGGCTTCCTGCAATTGGAAATGTAAGGAGGCCTACCTTAACACTGTCCCCCGGCTTTAAATTATATTGCAGCATAATAGTGGCATCCACCAGGGCAGCTCCATCCAGAGTATAGGACCGGGCAGCTGCCATGGGTTCTGTCTCCAGTTCACCATAAACGGGAAAATCCCCTTCAATCCCCCTCACTTCCACCAGTTTGGTTGCTCCGTTTTTTGGAAAACTGGCCATGGAGGCAAAGTTTACCTCCCTCGCTGCCTGTCCCCCAAGGGAATCGATAATAAACTGTACTTTTTCATTGGGCAATTGATTGCTGTCGATGATATAATCAGCCCCCATAATGGCCTTTGACTGCAACACGATATTGTCACTCAAATTATCGCCGAAAGACTGTATGGCCACCACGGCGGCTATCCCCAATATAATGGAGGCCATAAAAAGCACCAGCCTCCGGGCACTGGCCCTTCCATCCCTCCAGGCCATCTTAAACAGCCAGGAAATCCCTGCTTTACCCATGGGTGTTCTTGACATCACGATAGGACGGTGGTTTCGTTTGCCAGTATTCTGCCGCCTTTAAGCCTTAGAATATGATTGGTACGTTGTGCAAGTTCAGCGTCATGGGTTACAATGACTAGGGTTGTGCCTGCTTCCTTGTTGAGATCAAACAGCAATTGAACCACCTTCTCCCCTGTCTCAGCATCAAGGTTGCCCGTAGGCTCATCAGCAAAAAGAATAGACGGGCTGTTGCAAAATGCCCTTGCCATGGCTACCCTTTGCTGCTCCCCTCCTGAAAGCTGGGATGGGTAATGATGGGACCTTTCTGCCAGGCCAACCTTTTCAAGAAGTCCCATTGCTACGGTCCGGGCGTTCCGTTCACCTTGCAATTCCAGGGGGACACTCACGTTTTCCAGGGCGGTCAGAGTGGGCAATAACTGGAAATCCTGAAAAATGAAGCCCACCTCCCGGTTGCGCAACAGGGCACGTTGATCCTCGTTTAATTTATTCAGCGGTTTTCCACAAAGGGTAATGCTTCCGGAATCTGCCTGGTCCAATCCAGCACAAAGTCCTAACAAGGTTGTCTTTCCACTGCCGGAGGGGCCCACAATTGCAAAGGTATCCCCCTGGGATATGTCAAATGAAATGTCTTCCAGAACTGTTAGTTTTTTAGAACCGCTGCTATAGGTTTTCTTAAGCTGATAAACGTTTAATATATTTGCCATGCTGATCTCTTGATATTCTTGTAAGAAGGAGGGCAAAATAAGGAAATGAATTTGATTTATTAGCCGGCTATGTCGCAGAACATCTTAAAATTAAGTTATTTTTTTACTTTGTTCCTGTTATTCTCCTGCGGGGAGCAGGGGGAAAAGGTAAAATCCCGGAAAGAAGGGATGCCTGACAACACTTCAATTGACAGCATTTCCAATGGCTCTAATAAGGTTATACTTATTTACGGGAACAGCCTTACTGCGGGGTATGGGCTGGATCCAAGGGAGGCCTTCCCTGCGGTCATACAGGATAAGCTGGATTCCCTTGATTTAAAGTATACTGTAATCAATGCCGGGCTGAGTGGCGAAACCACTGCCGGGGGGAGGACCAGGCTGCAGTGGATACTCAACCAAAAAACGGATATCTTTATATTGGAACTGGGTGCCAATGATGGTTTGAGGGGTATCCCTATAGAGGAAACCCGGAAAAACCTCCAGGAAATTATCGATGCGGTGCGCGAAAAGAACCCGGAAACAGAAATTATTCTTGCCGGAATGCAAATCCCCCCAAACCTTGGTCAGGACTATACAGCGGAATTCAGGAACCTGTTTCCGGACCTTGCAGCAAAAAACAACGTCCATCTTATTTCCTTCCTGCTGGAAGGGGTAGCCGGAAACCCGGAACTCAATCAACCGGATGGCATCCATCCTACCGCGGAAGGACATAAAATCGTGGCCCGTAATGTTTGGCAGGAACTGGAACCTGTACTGCAAAAAGAGAGTACCTTCAATTAAAAGGATTTTAGCAATCCAAGTCAAATGGTTCCAAACCAACAGCATGGGCATTCTCCTTATTCTTTTGGCAATCATCAACGGAGCCGGCAAATTTGGGATAGCCCGATTCCGGGAAATGCATAGCCACATTACCTGAATGGATAACCCTGATAAAGACTTGTTTCCGGACCTGTTGTCCTATGGCATCACCGGTATACGGAATATGGGGGCGATCCATGACCCTTCAGCCTATTTAAGTCCTGAGGAAACCAATGGGTCCCTTGAAAAAGGAAAAATGGGTGAAATGGTTATCCCGGATAAGAATCCTGTTGAGGATATCGATAATATGCCTGCAATTGATGAAGTAATCATGGCTGGAAAAAGGATTCAACGAGTATACCCATCCATTAACGAGCCCGACTTTATATTTTAAGCCAGTTTGGAACTGTTCCTTTTGGTGGTGAAGGAAAGGGCTTTCTTTATGGCAGAATTTTTGAATCTGTATAAACGGGCTACGCTGTTTTGATCATCCTTTACTATTTTAAAGGATGGAGTAGCAGGCACAATACCCATTTCAATTGTAACAACTTTAGAAACAGCCGGAGTATCCTGGGCCTGAGTTGACATTCCAATGAAAAGGATAAAAATTAAAGTTGCGATTGTTTTCATAACCATGGGTCGTTTATATAATTAAAACGGCCGAAGGCACTTCCACCCGGGATGTCATTCGTCGAAAATCGCTTATTTTTCGGTATTCGGCAAGAGGTTGGATAAAGTGTAATATACTTTCGATAAAGTAACCGGGAGCACGAATCACCTCACCGTGAGCTTAGGTATTTCGTCGATTGCCGAATCGGAATTTAAGGGGAATGGGGAATGGTTTTGGGATTAATGAATACTTTAGTAACTTAGGATACGCTTGAATCAGACTCAGATCCCAAACATGATAGCAGCAGGTATTGCAATCCGTAAGATCCGAATACTACCTGACCGGATATGGATGATGCTGATACTTTTTTGTATAAGCATCTATATTTTGGCGGTTGTACAGGACCTTGTTTTTGCCAAACTCTACAGGACGCGCTTTTATTGGTCTGAAACCTTACTCTATAACTTGTATTGGTTCCTGTTCCCACCCCTTTTGCTGTTTTTACATCGTTTGGTCTCGCCCAAAAAATTCAGGTCCCCACTTTTCAAAGGACTTTACTACGTTATTTCGGGTTGCTTATTCCCGATAATACACATTTTCCTCTTCGCCTTGATTTTTGTGGGATTAAGTACCCTGATGAATGATAACCCCCATAGGATGTCCGTAATCCTCAGCTCGGCCTTCTCCAATCAACTTTACATAACCGTCCTGGTTTATATATTCCTGCCCTGGGTATACCCATATATTATAGGTTTAAAAAGGCCTTTGCATTCACTAGGTGCCCGTTTTCCTTCCGGGACACTTGCCATCAAACAAGGTTCCCGTACCAGAATGATAGCTATCCATACGATTTCATCCATCCTCACGGATAAACCCTATAGCGCCTTTTTTGTGAACTGTGAAAAAATTTTGCACAATGAAAGTCTTAAAAAATTAGAAGAATCACTTGATCCGGAAATATTCATAAGGGTACATCGTTCAGCAATCATCAATAAAGGACATATACGGCAATTCAGATCCAGGGGCAACGGGGATTACGATGTTGACTTATCTGATGGAAGGACAATCAGGCTGAGCCGTCATTATCGCAGCAATTGGGAAGGCCTTATACTCCACTCGGTATAAGGATTCCTCCACATGGGGCATTAGGCTGATCCAAACTTGTGTGGCCGACCCCGGCCTGCGTAAATTGCATTAAAAATGAAAATTATGGTCACCTCCCGGGATAACAGGTTCTTAGCTGTATTATTATGCACACTTATGGGTTGCACCGGGCAAAGCAATAAAATACCGCAAAAAACAGCGCCACGGGCCGAGGCAATAATCGGGGGAGCATTTGAAAACAGGGAATTCATGTATATTGGAATGCCTGAAAAAATATCCTCCGTTGATACTTCGGCAGCCTGGGGGCAGCCTGGGCAGAAACTACTGATTACGGGCACCATTTTTAAAAGAGACGGAGCAACCCCGGCGCCTGATGTCAAACTCTATTATTACCATACAGACACAAAGGGATTTTATTCGGATGGCCCTGGCCTGGACAGAAGGGTTAAACGGCATGGTTATATCAGGGGCTGGGTACAATCCGATACCTATGGGAAGTATGCAATGTATACGGTAAGGCCGGGTGCGTATCCCAACAGCCAGGAACCGGCCCACATCCATCCATCTGTAAAGGAACCGGGGCTTCCTAATGAATACTATCTGGATGAATTTGTATTCGATGACGATCCCCTGTTAAGCCTGCAAAAACGGAAAGCAATGCAAAACAGGGGTGGCAGCGGGGTTTTAAGGGTAATGCTAAAAGGAGACCTTCAAATTGCAGAACACAACATCATCCTCGGTTTGCATATTCCCAACTATCCTGAAACCAGCCTGGTAAAAACAATATCCGGACAGGAAGTAGGTGAGGATGTGCTGTCTTTCACCCCCTTTCATGCCTGGGGGCCCGATAAAGGGACTAAGACCTGCCCGGCCTGTAAGTACGGACGGTATCACGGGATACTTTATTTTGTTGGAAATTCACCGGATTGGGATCAAATCCGAAAATGGCTAGTATTTTTTGAACGGGAAAGTGTTGCGAGGAAAAAATATCTAAAGGCCTGTTTTGTGTATGGGAATGAAGAGGATTATGATAAGGACAGGAGAACCAAAGAACTTGAAGCCTTAGGCAATTCCCTGGGCCTGAAGCATGTTGCCCTGACCTTTGTTCCGTCCTTTGCCGATAAAACATCGGATGTTCATTTGAACAGGATCAATCCGGAAGTGGAAAGTACCCTGATTATATACAAACACGGAACTATCATTGGCAATTTTTCGGACCTCCGGGCAGACACCGATGGTTTTAATCTTATTGCAGACGTGCTGAATACCACTACCAATGATTTTTTCGATCTTCCCATACCGCATCAATAAGGAATGCTGCTATACCTTAAAACCTTCATTGATATAAGGTTATTCCTATTGGCTTTACTGAATGGGCATTTCGTACAGGCCGTAGTGAGTAGATCTAAAGTTTCAGTAATAGGTTGGGATCAGGGCATAATTTGGAATAATGAGCAACATCCCCGGCTGCACATACCCCGGGGAAATCCCCTGAATAGTGACCGAGGTCTCGGATGATCTGAAAATGAAGGTGAGGTGCGTAATTCACATTGATGTCCGGGGTACCCAGTGTTGCAAAATATTCACCCTTGAAAATAGACTGTCCAACTTCTATATGTCGTATCGAATCCAGGGAAAGATGTCCATAGAGGGTATGGAATGGGATTCCATTCAACTGGTGCGATAGGATAATGGTGGGTCCATAGTCCCCGATACTACTGTTATTCTTAAAGCTGTGAACGCTACTGTTGAGGGGGGCACAAACCCTGGTACCGGCCCGGGCCCATAGGTCCAATCCCAGATGAATATTTCGTTGTGGTTGCCCTTCATCCGTAAAAGTTGAATACCCATTATAGAGGTTGCGTTTTTCCAGGTAACCACCGTAGGCAACTGCAGCATTATTACGGGTAAGTATGGAATCAATATACTGCTGGCATACTTCGGGATCGCTAATCTCTATGGATTTCAATTCCGCATTGGCTACGGACAGGTCAACAGTTGTGTATTGATGGACCGATATGGACATGTCCAGCAAGGGCAAGCCTTCGCCGAAACCCGAAAAAAGCGAATTCTCAAATGGTGTCATGGTGGTAAAAATAGGATATTGTGCAGTTTAACGATAAAAATTTGTTGAATACAGGTCATGTTTCAAGGGCTGGCGAATTAACTTTCGGCCTTATTTAAGGCCCATGAATTCAGACAGTTTTTGATATTTCATATAAAAATACAGGCTGAAATGTAGGAAAGGGTACACAGTAGTTCACCGAAAATATTAGTAAAACATTGGTGGATGGCCGTACTTTGAATAATTTTGTTAAAAAAAAAGGACGAAAGTCCAATGCTAAAATCCAATTTCTTATGAAAAAAATGATCCCCTCAAAATTTGCTCTGCATTTTACTATGCTGGCATGTATCTTCTTTTTGTTTGCATGTGATTCAGACAGTATAGAACCTGTTGGAGGAACAGGAACAGAACAACCAGAGCCAGAACCTGAGCCAGAACCTGAGCCAGAACCAGAGCCGGAACCGGTTCCGGAATCTGAGGCGCCGGTAGGACCTTCAATTTTTAAAATGAACAGTGGTGGTGGGGAGGTGACATTAGGTACGGATACATATGTAGCCGACAAATATTTCGATACAAATAGCAATGCCTTTGTTAATGAAATGATCACCGAGATCGAAAATACAGAAGAGGATGAACTGTACTATACCGAGCGAAATTCCCAACAAGTAAGAGGAACCTTTTCCTATGCTATCCCTGTAACCAATGGCACCTATACTGTAAAACTTTATTTTGCCGAAATTTACTGGGGGGCACCCGGTGAAGATAATGCTCCCGGCGGCGATGGCCTCCGGATATTCGATGTTGAAATGGAAGGAGAGAATAAGATAAACAACATTGACCTCTTCAATGAGGCAGGTGGCGCTTTAAAAGCAATCACAAGGATGTATGATGTTGAAGTAACGGATGGTTTTATCAATATGAGCTTTGAGGCTAGTCAGGATAAGCCTAAAGTTGCCGCGATCGAAATTTTCGGTGATGGCAGTATAGTAGAATAAGACTGAAGTTACCACTTATTTAATAGAAAGAATACAATAAGGAACCCCATCCCTTCCAGGAGATGGGGTTATTTTTTTGGGTCCTATCTTGTTATCCCCTAAGGCCGGAAAATAACTTGCCATAAATTCATGATTTATTGTTAACTGAATGTAAGTATTGGATCCTTTTTACCACTAACAAAAAAAAAGAAATGCGTAATTTTTCTATTGCAGTACTTGCACTGGTCATTTTAGCTGCCTGCCAGACCAGGGCCAAAGACCAGAAAGTAACCAATGAAGCGGAAAACGACGTCGCAGCTTCTATCCAACAACCGGAGCAGGACCTGGAAGGATTGGAAACAGCCTATTTTGCCAGTGGTTGCTTTTGGTGCGTTGAGGCCATTTTTGAAAGCGTCAGGGGTGTAGGGGAGGTGGTTTCAGGATATGCCGGGGGCACTACTGAAAATCCTACCTATGAAGCGATAGGAACCGGTAGAACCGGGCATGCAGAAGCCGTGAAGGTTTATTACGACCCCACCGTAATTTCCTATTTCGAGCTGGTACAGGTTTTCTTCGGATCCCATGACCCCACAAGCCTGAACCAGCAGGGGCCGGACAGGGGCACACAATACCGTTCTATCGCCTTCTATAAAACGCCGGAGGAAATGAAGACAATCGAAAGTTACATAAAGGCTTTGGAAGATAACAAGATTTTTGACAGGCCAATCGTGACAGAAGTAACTTCTTTTACCAAATTTTATGATGCTGAAGCATATCACCAGGACTATGAAAAGCGAAATCCCAATAATCCATATGTCCTCAACGTATCTATCCCCCGTATTAACCGTTTCAAAAGCAATTTTCCCAACTATTTAAAGCCGGAAGCACATTAAGATAGTTCCCGTATATTTGATATAAGCGACTTTTTTCAGGTCGCTTTTTTTTTATTTATGAGGTGTAGGGTTTATCTTTAGATACTTTTGACCTGTAGGAGTGTAGCTTACATATTTTCGTCAGGATACTACCGATACAGATTATGCTCTGGTATGCTCATAGTGCAATACACTGGCCTGTCAGGGAATGTGCGAATGGAATTTTTTACAGGTAATTTAAAAATAAACCGGATGCGGATATGAATTCGGACATTCGGATGTATCCAGCAACCAGCTCACGATCAAAAAAATATTTCGATAAACCAATAACCAAACAGACTTATGAGCTCCAGGAGATCATTTATAAAAAAATCAGCCGCCGGTGGGGCAGCATTGAGCATGGGTAGTATCCTTTACCCTGAATTTGGCTATTCCTCATCCATCTTAGGTGCAAACGACCAGTTAAACGTTGCAGTAATCGGGGTTCGGAGCAGGGCTAAAGCCCATGTCAAAGCTATCCACCAGGATCCCAATGCCCGAATACTGTACAGTTGCGATGTGGATAAGGCTATCTTGGACGAACACAATGCATGGTGTGAAAAAAACATAGGTTATATCCCTAAAAACAGTCCCGACTTCAGGAAGGTCCTGGAAGATAAGGATGTGGATGCAATCTTTATCGCTACCCCGGAACATTGGCATGCACCGATGGCTATACTTGCCTTGCAGGCTGGGAAGCATGTGTATGTGGAAAAACCCTGCAGTCACAATCCTTATGAAAATGAACTCCTGGTATCCGCTCAGAAAAAGTACAATAAGAAAGTCCAGATGGGCAACCAGCAGCGCTCTGCCAAAACATCCATCCTGGCTGTAAAGGAAATTCAGGAAGGTATAATTGGGAAGGTGTATAAAGGGGAAGCCTATTATTCCAATAACCGGGAATCCATAGGTATCGGAAAAAACAGTGAGGTTCCCCCAACGCTGGACTGGGACCTGTGGCAGGGACCCGCACCCCGTGAAGCATACAGGGATAACATCCATCCCTATAACTGGCATTGGTTCCGCAATTGGGGAACCGGGGAAGTGCACAATAACGGAACCCATGAAATCGATATCTGCCGATGGGCCCTTGGGGTGGATCTCCCGGAAACGATTACCTCTTTTGGAGGGAAATACAGCTATGATGATGACTGGGAATTTGTTGATAACCAGCAGCTAACCTATACTTTTAAAGATGATAAATTCCTCACCTGGACCGGACATAGCCGCGGCATCATGAAACCTGATCGCCCGGGAAGGGGTGCTACAATTTATGGAAGCAAAGGCGCCATAATGCTCAGCAGAAATGATTATCAACTTTTTGATCTTGATGGCAAACTCATTAAAACCGTGAAGGAAGAATCCGAAAGTGAAACCACCAATACCGTTGGTGAAGGCCAGCTCGATATTGACCATGTGGCCAATTTTTTCGCTGCAATACGCCAGGATACAATTCAGAATTCCCCAATAGCCGATGCGGCTGTTTCCACCATGCTGTGCCACCTGGGTAATATGGCCCAGGATGCGGGGGAAACGCTAAAAATAGATACAGAAACCGGTAGGGTTGTGAATAATGAAAAGGCTATGGCAGCCTGGAAAAGAGAGTATGAAACGGGATGGGAACCTGTTTTGTAAATCAGTTGTACGACGGCCGGTGTCTGAGAATGTTGAATGGATAGCATGTGATCATTGGAGCACTACTTCACTGTATTGGGTATTTATTACGATAGACCTTTCTGAATTTTTCGTAAGGTTATACCCTTGATGTATGGTGCTGTTCTTGCTTTTGGTCACCTCCATGACCAAATTGGCCGGACTGCTCAGTTTGGAAGACGTTCCATTCACATAAATAGTGTAGGCGGTAGCCGGGAGGGCACAAAACAATTCGCCATTCTGCATAGAAATATCCATATCCTTAAAGTTTTTTGAAATAGAATTGATATGGAGGGCACCCAGGTTATTTTTTATAAACGCACTTTGCAAAAGCCTGTTTATGGTTACCTCTGAAGAATTGGCGCTCAGGTCCAGGAACCTTACATCCTTCAGGGCTACTTCGTCCGAAAAATTGATATTCAGCCTCCCATTGTCCCAATGCTGGACGGTAACAGGGGAATAGGAGGCGATGATATTGGTCTTATCCCCCTCAATGGTGGCCGCATGCAACCTTGCGTAAGACAAGGTTGCATTCAGGTCCAGGGTATTCTCTGCCAGTTTTACTTCCCCATGGCGAACATTCATCTTCAGCTTTGCAGATTTGGGCATTTTAACCTTAATGCTCTTCTTGATCTTGAATTCCTTATTGCCCTTATTTGAGGAACCGAAGAAGATAGTGGGTCCACCATGCAGACTATCCCTTTTCAAGATGCTGTAATAAGCATCCCTGGCTTCCCTTTCCTTACTTAAACCCTGTTTTCGGTCCTCCATCGCCCTCTCACGGTCATCCTGTGCTTCCTCCCTTAATTTTTCACGTTCCTTCATCAGTTGTTCCCGTTCCCTCATCATCTCTTCCCTGGCTTCATTCCGTTCCTGGCTCCTTTCTTTCCATTCATCAGCCCGCTCTTTCATCCGCGCACTCCACTCTTCCATTCGTTTTTTATAATCTTTGTCAAAATTCTGATCAAATTCTTCCTTCCATTTTTTCATGTATTTTTCCCCGTCCTTTGCGTAGGCGGCATAATCAAAATTGCGCATATTGATGGGAGGCATTGGGGGCATTTCCATCATTTCAGGCATTTCAGGAATTTCAGGGAAATCCGGGAATTCGATATCGATAAAAAGGGGTTCCAATTCCGGGAATTCCGGTATATCGATCACAAAATCACGGACATCGATATTCCCGTTACCATGCCTGTAAAACCAGGCATCCTCGGGCTTGGTACTTATTTCAATGGTTTTGCTGTTTCCCAGGATTATAATGCCGTCCTTTTCAAAATAGGTTTTGGCTTCCTCCGGGGTGGCCCCTTCCAATTCAATGGTCCCTTCAATGACAACCTGGTTCTTATCCCAGGTTTCAAATTCAATATCCGCATAACTGGTGTTGATATCGATCACTGCATCCACGCCAACATTAAAGGATTCCTTATAGGTTTTGCTTTGTTTTTGACCATAGGCCCCGGTGCATAAAACACAGAGGATCAAAGTCCCATTATTACAAAATATTCGCTGTAACTGGTTCATTTTGTATTGATTTAAATTCGTTCATTTTTAATTTTAACTTCTGCAATAACTGTAGCCGCAACTGTAAATTTTTGATCAGGGCGGTAATAGTCTGGTCATTGGGGCCAATTTGGTTCAATTCATTATTCAATTTGGAATATTCCAGGTTCAATTCTCCCAGGCGTTTCATATAATCATCAACCAGGGACTTATTCTCGGAAGATATCTCTAAGTCGGCAAGGGCCAGGTTGATATTCACCACATAGTAATCTTCAACTTTTTTGAGATCTGGCGACAGGTCACCGAGTGAAATCCCTTCCTGCCCTTCATTCAGGCTTTCACTATTTACAATGGTGGCAGCGGGTATTTCTTCCTGATGGAATTGCTGATAGGCCAAAAAGCCAGCACATACCAATATCAATATAGCGGCCGCAATCCGAAGGAAGAAAAACCCTGATTGTTTTTTTTGCGGAAGAGCCTTGTCCAACCGATCGGTAAACCGGTCCTCGTGCCCTTCCTTCATCGGATAGTGCTTCGCCCTTTCCTGATTGAATAATTTTCTAAGGTCTTGTGCCATAACAATTGCTTTTTAATGATTCCTTTAATTGCCCTTTTCCCCTGAGCAAACGTGTTCTGCATGTGGTCTTCTCTATATCGAGTATCTGTGCTATTTCCCCGTGATCATACCCTTCCAGGAGGTATAACTGCACTACAAACCGGTATTTGTCCGGCAATTGCTCTATGGCACATTTTACTTCCTCCACCGCGATACCATCCGCAATGGTCCAATCCTCATCTTCCACAAAATGCAGTGCATTCTCTTTTAGTTCCACGAATTGTTCCTTCCTTGATCTTATAAAATCGAGGCTTTTATGGATGACAATTTTTTTAAGCCAGGCCCCGAATGTTACGTCCCCTCGAAACTGGTGCAATTTCTGGAACGCTTTTATAAATGATTCCTGCAATACGTCTTCCGCATCGTCCGGATTCTTCAAAAAACGCATGGCAACAGAATACATCCCATCACAATATTGCCTGTAAAGCTTTAATTGTGCTTTCCGATCGTTCGCCTTACATTGCTCTATAAGCTCAGGTTGAAACATATGGCCAGTTTCCAAATACGGTTTCAGTTGTTGTATCCTTAAGGACGGGGGAATAAATTAAGTGTTGCAAAAAAAATTGATTTTAAGAAAAATTTATTGCTATCCACTCAAAACAAGGTACAAATAAAGAATTACTCCTAACCTATAGGCGGTTTCGACCGATTCTGATGAGAGGTGCCCCGGGGCAAAAGCCCCGGGGAATTCTTTTGATTAAAAATAATTTCAGCGTCCTGCAGGATATTACGGGCACCGCAGAAAGCTATTACGTGGGTGCTTTTTTTGAATTTGATTTAGTAAATTAGGACAACTATTAATTTGCAACTCTATGAAAGTTTTAAGATGGATCCTGATCGTTTTCGCAGCTGTCGCGATTTTGTTTGTTTTCGTCGGGATGCCCTACCTGAAGGAACAGACCAAGAAAAACAGCCCGCAAAAGGTTGCCAACTATGACAAGAATGGAATGAACCTCACAGTATACTACAGCAGTCCATTCAAAAAGGGTCGGATCATTTTCGGGGAATTGGTTCCCTATGATGAAGTGTGGCGCACAGGTGCTAATGAACCCACTACTTTTTCAACAGCCACAGACATAAAAATCGGCACCCAGGATTTGAAAGCAGGGACTTATTCCCTTTGGACCATACCCGGCGAGCGGCACTGGAAAGTTATGTTCAATGATGAAGTCCCGGATTGGGGGGTTACCTTAAGCAGTGGTGGCAGGAATACCACCCGGGATGAATCACGGGACGTATTGCTGATGGAAGTTCCTGTAATAGCCTTGCCCAGCCAGGAGGAAAGTTTCACCATCAAGTTTGAGGATTCCGGGCAGTTATACCTTGATCTCATCTGGGACCAAACAAAAATCCAGGTCCCCATTAACCGGTAATATTGGGGCGTACGAAACATATCGGGGCAGCAAGTGCGGACAGGATTAAGGACAAGCGAAAAATGCAGCCCTCTCCGGAAGTACTCATTGAAGGTATCCATAAAGGAGATATTGCATTACTCGCCCGTGCCCTTACATCGATTGAAAGCACTAAAAAAGCAGACCGGGATAAAGCCCATTCCATTGTGGAAAGTTGCCTGTCCAAAGACATAAAAAGTGTAAGGATTGGTATCACCGGAGTTCCGGGGGTAGGTAAAAGTACTTTTATAGAGGCATTTGGGAAACTGCTCACGGGAGAGGGGAAAAAAGTGGCTGTTCTGGCCGTGGACCCCAGCAGTTCCCTGAGCAGGGGAAGCATCCTGGGCGACAAAACCCGGATGCCGGAACTCGCAAAAAACCCTGCTGCATTTATCAGGCCTTCTCCCTCCGGGGAGTCGCTTGGCGGAGTCGCCCGTAAAACGCGTGAAAGTATCCTGTTGTGTGAGGCAGCCGGGTTTGAAGTGATCCTCATTGAAACGGTGGGCGTAGGCCAGAGTGAATTTGCCGTCCACAGTATGGTGGATTTCTTTCTCCTGTTGAAAATTGCAGGCGCGGGTGACGAATTACAGGGCATTAAGAGGGGGATAATTGAAATGGCTGATGCCATAGTAATCAACAAAACAGATGGCAGCAATGTTAAGTATGCCACACAGGCACGGTCCCAGTTTGAACGGGCACTCCACCTGTATCCTCCCAAAAACAACGGATGGGTTCCGAAAGTCCTCAATTGCTCTGCTTTAAAGGGTGAAGGGATAGCAGAAGTATGGAAACTGATAACAGGCTTCCTCAGCGAAAATACCCTGAACGGGCATCTGGAGTTGCATAGGAAAGATCAAAATAAAAACTGGCTCCTTCAGGCCGTAGATGATTTCCTTAAAACCGAATTTTACCGACATCCCGGAGTTCAAAAAAGATTGAATAAAATGATGGCGGAAGTGCAGGCAAATTTAAAATCCCCATTCAGGGCAGCTGAGGAATTGTTGGAATATTATACCAACAAGGGTAGCAACCGATAAAGTACGCCTGGCAGGTATCCCCCATTAAATGTAAAAGCCTAAATTTGTGCCAACCATAAATCATATGGATGATTCCCAATACTGATTCCCTTCTCTCCTTAGTTATCCCGCTTTATAATGAAGTGGACAATGTAAGGCTCCTAACTGACAAGATCAATGAAAGCCTTCAGGGTTACAACTACCAGATCATCTATGTGGATGACTTTTCCAGTGACGGTACACGAAAGGCCGTTAAGGCACTCCAGGATCCGCATGTTCATTTGCTGGCACTTAAAAAAAACTATGGACAAAGCCTTGCCCTTGCTGCGGGGATCGATTATGCCGAGGGGGAATATATTATCACTATGGACGGGGACCTTCAGAATGACCCGGCAGATATCCCACAGATGCTGGAATTTGCCTTAAGTGGTGAATTTGATGTAGTTACCGGGATTCGCCAGAAACGGCAGGATTCCGTTATCAAAAAGATCCCTTCTAAAATTGCGAATTTCCTGGTGAGGCGCATCACTAAACTAGACATCAAAGACAATGGCTGCGCATTAAAGGTATTTACCAGGGATATCGCGAAAGACCTCAACCTTTACGGGGAGATGCACCGTTTCATTACGCTCCTGGCCCATCTGGAAGGAGCGCAGATAAAACAGGTTCCGGTAGTGCATCATGCCCGGCATGCCGGGGAATCAAAATACGGCCTGGAAAGGGTATTCAAAGTTGTTGCAGATATGATGCTGCTGCTGTTTATCCGGAAATATTTTCAAAGGCCCCTTCACCTGTTTGGTATCTTCGGGGTACTGCTGATAATCCTTGGTATCCTCATCAATATATACCTTCTGGTGGTAAAGGTTGCATTCGGGGAAGATATCGGTACACGTCCTTTATTGATTTTTGGAATGATGTTCATCCTTGCGGGAATACAATTATTCACTATTGGGATTGTCATGGAACTCCTGATCCGGACATATTATGAATCACAAAACAAACGGCCATACCGTATCAAAAATATTACCATAGGTGGCAAATCTGCATAAAAAGGGGCTGACACTCCTTAAAATAGTCAGCAGCGTTGTACTGATTTATTTTGTATTCACCAAAATAGCATTGCAGGATGTACTGGACATCCTGAAAGAAGCGGACCCATGGTATCTTATGCTGGCCACCCTTTTCTTTATCCTCTCCAAACTGCTGGCCGCGTACCGGCTCAATACCTACTTCCATCACCTGAACTTAATGCTATCCACCCTCAGCAACCTAAAACTCTACCTTCTTGGGATGTTCTATAATCTGTTCCTCCCGGGAGGGATTGGCGGGGATGCCTATAAAGGGTATCTCATCAAAAAAAAGTTCGATATTCCCACCAGGAAGGTTGTAGGCGTGTTGCTCATCGACAGGTTCAGCGGCCTTTTGTTGCTGGTCATCTATGCCTGTATACTCGCATTGTTCATGACTGCTGAGATTGTCCGTGAGTACAAGATTATTTTTGCGGCAGTGGCACTGATCAGCGCGGTGGCCTTTTGGTGGATACACCGCAAATTCTTTCCTTATTTACTGCCCGTTTTCTGGAAGTCATCCGGTTATTCGGCCCTGGTGCAATTAGCACAGCTGATCAGCGCCTGGTTTATCCTGAAAGCCCTGGGAATAGAAACATATACCATCTTTTACTTGTTTATCTTCCTGTTATCGTCCATTGTAGCTGTTCTTCCGCTCACCATTGGAGGTATCGGAAGCAGGGAAGTAGTGTTTTTTTATGGGGCAACATGGCTTGATCTCGATCAGAATTCCTCGGTCACTATCAGCATGGTATTCTTCCTGATCACAGCTTTCGTCTCTTTGACAGGTATCCTTTATCATTTCAAAAAGCCTGATCTGGTCCTTACAAACGAAGGCCGGTCTCAGTAGAGGTGTATCAGGTGCATTTTGTTCAGCACCTTATGGCGGGTGGAAGAATTCAGGAATTTGGCCTGCAGCCTTGTAATCCGGAACTGGTTGACGGAATATTGCTTGTCCCAATCGAACCCGTAATTGCGCAGGGATTTAAGATTTGCATCATTGGCATAGATCCAAATATCCTTTTGACCTTCAATCTGGCTCAAGGGTGTGAAAATAACAGGCTTTTGGTTGTAAAAATCAAGGGCCCAGGTATGTTCTGATGTCAGTTTATGGATTTTGTCCACAGGTATACCCTTATCTTCCACCAGTCGGGCCATCGCCAATCCTCCCTGGTATCGTAGCAACGACGGATAAAAATGCAGGTTGAGTACCGCATTTAGCATAACGGCACTGCATACCGAAACAGTTATGGTCTTGAGATAATAGTTCTCCTGTTTTAAACTGTAATAAATAATCAGGAGAAGTAAGAACACCACCCAGATATAAGTGTAGGGCCCGTCAAACTTAAAAACATAGAAACAGATCAGTACGGAGGCAATGTACAGCAAGCTCAAAATAAAATACTGTATCCCCAGGAAGGCCTTCAGTGACTTCCTCCGATCAGCACTGCGCAACTGAAACAGAAAAGATGCAGTAAGCACCGCAAATAAAGGGATTACAATATTCAGGTAATGGGGCAGTTTAAACTGGGCAAAACTGATGATGATAAATATGAGTGTAATACCTCCCAACGTTAAAAATTCATTACCCTCTGTAAACCTGAATCGGGAACTTACAAACAACCTCAATCGGGTCCAATATGCTGCGAGCCCAAGGATGGTCCAGGGAAGGAATACCCATAGGAAACTATGAAAAAAGAAAAAATAATCACTGCTGTTCTTGCCAATCCCTTCTCCGCTAAGGCGTTCAAAACTCTGCTCCCAAAAGATAAAAAGCAGTCCGCTCCTGTTGTTCCTGCCCCTGATAGTCAGTTCAGGATGCATATCAAACTGCAGGTAATAAGCATAGAGCATGGGTGCAATGGCAAGGGCAAAAAAGAGGATCCCCACCAATACCCTCCAGTTTATCAATCGCTGCCATTTCCGTGAATAGACAAGGTGGCATAGCAACGGCAACCCTATGACAAGCAGTGCTATCTGGCCCTTTGTAGAAAATGCCATCCCGGCGCCAAAGGCGCCGAATACTAAGCTGGTAAGGGAGTTGCGTTCTATATACGTTGCAAGTTGCCAGATTGCAAAGATGGTAAAGCCCGTGAGTACTGCGTCCGTGCGGACATCTATTGCGGCCAGTACAATGGTTTGTGCAGTCATGAAAACCAGGGAAGATACCTTCCCTACCTCCTTGTTATAAAGGAGGGAACCCAGTCCGTAACAGCTGTAGGCTCCCAAAAAGAGGGCCAGTATGCCCGGAATCCGGTAGGCCCAGTCATGGATCCCAAATAATTTAAAGGAGAGGGCAGCAAGCCAGAAATGCAGGTGAGGTTTGTCCAAATAAGGTTCCGGCCCCTTAAACAGGCTGAAAAAGTCGTTTTCCTGAACCATTCTCATGGCCATCACGGCGAACTGTGCCGAATCGTTTTCGAACAATGGCACACATATGCCTGTGAGGTAAACCAGGAAAATCAAAAGTAAGAGGAACCAATATCGAGTATCAGGAATCATACATGATATTTGTGAATAACAAATATATACAACTTTGCAAATAACCAGCTCAAAATCAATCCAATTAGGGCGCCGGTAAACACATCGAGCGGAAAATGTACCCCGATAAAAATCCTGCTGAAAGAAACCAGGGAAGCCCAGGATAGTAAGAAAATTCCTAAAATGTTCCACTTAGATTTTAACAGGCAGGTGCAGAAAAAGGCTGCAGCAAAGCTGTTGGCGGCATGGGCCGAAAAAAAACCATACCTGCCACCACAGCTGCTTTTTACCAGGCGCATCAGGGTATTGATCTCCGGATCGTAGCATGGCCTTAACCTCTGAAGTCCATACTTGAAAAAATTAGCCAACTGATCTGTTGCAGTGATCAGTAATGCCACGGCAACCAGTAAAACCAACGTCTTTTTGGGTCCCATTTGTTTCAGGGACAAATAGAGAAGAAGTATGTAAAGCGGTACGGCACTCCAGGTACCGGAAAGGAAAAGCCAAAAAGGATCCCAGTCAGGTGAGCCCAGGTTATTCAGGTATAGAAATAATTCCTTGTCGAGCCGGACGAGTTCATCTATCATCTTACTCCCCGTATCTTGATACCTCACGGTCGTAAAATGCAGTCGCCTGTTCAATCAGGCGTTCCGCTTCTGCAGCGAGTTCCTTTTCATCCTCAGCGGAGAAATCTTCCAGCCATTCTACGTCATCGTCTTCCAGGTTGATAATAAATCTGGGGTATTCAGTATGAACAATATAGATAGCCGATGGAAAATCCGTATTGTCGCCCAAAAGAAATTTTGGCAGGTTCATATATACGCTATTTATAAAAGATCGCTAACCATCATTCCGCTGCATATTACCCCCTTATCCCTGTGGATGCTATAGCCAAATACCGGTTGAAGCCTCCTTGATCCTTTGATCATGAAGGGAAGGCAATGATCATTTTCTTTGTCAATTTATTGAACCGAATATACAACATAATTGCAGAAGCCGTTAGGCCGGACAATAGCCCGATCCAGATACCCGTGCTCCCCAGGCTTGTATGGATGCCGAGGAAATAACTGATGGGAAACCCGATCAGCCAGTATGCGATCAGCGTAATAAACGTTGGCACTTTAACGTCTTGTAATCCTCTGAGTGCCCCTAGTATAACCACCTGTAACCCGTCGGATATCTGGAAAAATGCCGCTACCAGGAGTAACTGGGCGGCAATGGCGATAACCTCCCAGTTATCTGCCTGGTTCGTAAGATCTTCAATATCGAGGTAAATGGTGGGGAACCAATGCCTGCCGGCCAGAAACAGCGCTGCAAAGATTATTTCAAGTAAGAGGGTCATAAAAAATATGGATTGTGCAATCCGCCTCAACTCCCGGAAATCCCGCAATCCCTTTTGATTGCCCACGCGTATCATGGCTGCCACGCCAAGGCCCATCCCGAACATGAAGGTCATACTGCTCAGATTCAGGGCGATCTGGTTTGCCGCCTGTGGGTTTTTGCCCAGGACCCCGCTTAGCCAAATGGCAGCTGTAAAAATGGCCACTTCAAAAAACATTTGTAAGGCAGAGGGAAATCCCAGGTTGATGATCTTCCGCAGGACTTTTCGTTCCAGAAACTGAAATCGGATGCCTGTAAGGTACTTGTTGAATTTGGATTTCTTTTTTAACAAAATCCAAATAAACAGCAACATGACTATCCGGGCTATAAGGGTACCGATGGCTGCTCCTATAATACCCAGTTTCGGAAAGCCGAAGGTGCCAAAAATCAACAGGTAATTCAATAGAATATTTACAATATTCGCTACGATCGTAGCATACATGGGATATTTGGTTTGTGACAGGCCCTCTGAGAATTGTTTAAGTGCCTGGAACATCACCAGCGGAACCAGCGAAAATGCAACGAGGTCGAGATAGGGTAACGCCAGTGTCACCACCTCTGCCGGTTGGTCCATCAGATACATCAGCGGTTTGGATAGGAGGATAAGGCCAAACAGGGAGATCCCCAGTATCGTGCACAGTAATAAGCCATGTTTCAGGGCGCTTTTACCATCAGCATGCTTCCCTGCCCCGTCGGCTTCGGCGACAAGGGGGGTAATGGCCGTTGAAAAACCAATTCCCAGGGACATGGCGACAAATACAAAACTGTTTCCCAGGGAAACTGCGGCGAGCTCTGCTGTTCCGAGTTGCCCTACCATGATGTTATCCGCAAAAATAACAAAAGTATGGCCCAGCATTCCAAGGATTACAGGAACTGCCAGTTTAATATTGTAACGAAATTCCCTGGTATACTGCCTGAACAAGGTCGCTTGTTTTTTGAAGGTGCTAAGATAATAGCTTCCGTTTGATTAAAACGGGTTAAGGAGGAGGAGTATTTTAAAATGCCAAATCGGCTGGGGATGTTTAAATTCAGCTGTTCTAAAGCCTTTCGTTATATTCCTTTTGCCTGTTCCCAATAGACATCCATTTCCGCCAGGGTCATCTCCCGAAGGGTTTTCCCTGATTCCCTGGCCTTTTCCTCCAGAAACTGAAATCGCCTGATAAACTTTTTGTTGGTGCGCTCCAGGGCGTTCTCCGGATTGATATCCAGAAACCTGGCATAATTGACCATGGAAAAAAGTACGTCTCCAAATTCTGCTTCAACCGCTTCCCCCCTGCCTGATTTTAGCTCCTCCTGCAATTCCGCCAACTCTTCCTGCACTTTTTGAAACACCTGTTCAGGTTCTTCCCAATCAAATCCCACCCCGGCGACTTTCTCCTGTATCCGGTTGGCCTTTACCAGTGCCGGCAGCCCTTCCGGGACTCCTTCCAGAACACTTTTTTTACCTTCCTGCAGCTTTATATTCTCCCAATTCCTCTTAACCTCTTCTTCGTCGGCTACCGTCACGTCTCCATAAATATGCGGATGCCTGTTGATTAGTTTATCACAAATATCGGTGCAAACGTCTGCCATGTCAAAATGCCCTGTTTCAGACCCTATCTTCGCATAAAAAACGATATGCAGCAATAAATCGCCCAATTCCCTTTTTACCTCCTCCAGGTCATTCTCCAGGATGGCATCCCCTAATTCATATGTTTCCTCTATCGTAAGGTGCCGGAGCGATTGCATAGTCTGTTTTCTATCCCATGGGCACTGTGCCCGCAACTCATCCATAATGGTCAGCAGGCGGTCAAAAGACTTCAGCTGTGATTTTCGAGTATTCATTTCCGGAAGTTTGTGCAAAAGTACAAATGAATGGGGTTCCCGTGCCCCCTATAAGCGATATTAAATTAAACAAATTACAAGCAGATTATGGAATATGAGACGCCCTCCATCCTTTAAAATCTATTGATTTTTTACCTACCTTACACTTTCAATCTAGAAAAAAGGAATGGTATTCAACTATAGTATCCTGCTGGTCTGGACCTGGGCATTTTTGTTTTCCGGGCATACAGACCCTGTACTGCCACAATATGATTATCCGGCCTCACCTGCATCAGCAGAAAATGGATGGGAATCTCTGTTTAATGGCAGGGACCTGGAAAATTGGACGGTAAAAATTTCAGGGTACCCATTGGGTACCAACTTCGGCAACACCTTCAGGGTTAAAGACAGTTTGTTGAGTATCCGGTATGATGCCTATGGCGAGAATTTCAACAACCGTTTTGGTGCTATATATTACAACATGAAATTAACCGATTACCGACTACGGGTTACCTACCGGTTCACGGGAACAACAGCTCCGGGTGCCCCGGAATGGGGTTTCAGGGATAGCGGTATTCAGTTCCATTCCCAGCCCCCTGAAACCGTCAAAGAGGACCAGACTTTCCCCATATGCCTGGAGTATAACCTCCATGGGGGAAACGGTAAAGATGAAAGGCCGGTAGGGGAAATCTGTGCAAATGGGATGTTTGTACAGGTCAATGGGGCGAAGAACAGCTCCTATTGTACGGAACCATTCGTAAAGCGGACATTTCATGGGGACCAATGGGTAACGCTGGAAATTGATGTAAAGGGAAATGTTATCTCGCACTATGTGAACGGGGAAAAGATAGTGAGCTATTCCAATCCCTCCTATGATCCCGAAAATGAGATAGCCCGATCATTCATTAAAAATGGCGAGCTTTCAGTTAAAAGCGGATATATTTCATTGCAATCCAACAGCCATCCCATTGATTTCAAAAATATCGAACTTTTAAAATATTGATCAGTTACCATGGACAAAATAGGATTTTTAGAGGCGGTTGAAAAGATGTATAGCTCCATTGAGAAGCAGATTCCCCAGTACATGGCAAATAAAGAGGACCGGGAAATCGCCGAAGGGAATGTGGCCATTTGCATGATAGACAATGATGGACAGGTTTACGGTAAAATGTTTGGCGATGATAAGGTAAGGCGCCGGGCGTTTTACCGGATCGCATGGATCAAGGCGAGTCAGGTGTGGATTACCAAAAAAAAGACCGGGAAATTTGAGGAATTGGTTTTCGCCGGAAAGCTGGATGACAAGCAATTTGGTATTGAGCGGCCTGATTTTATAGGATGGGAAGGGGGACAACCCATAAAATTGGGGGATGTGGACCTGGCAGTTGGGTTCAGCGGATTCAGGGGGGTCCATGATTTGAAGATCGTTGTGGATGCCGTGCAGGATGCGCTCGGGGATAGGTAATCACCCTTCCCCCGGCAACCTTTAGAAATAACGTGCCGGCAGCATCATGGCATAGATAAATGTTCCTCATCGCTGAAGAAGCCTGAAATCACACTATCAAACGAGCTTGTTGTATTTATTTATCTTAATGTTCTTAGTTTATCTCGTTATGCGCAGGTTTATTGTATATACAGGAAGTTTGGCCCTACTGCTGGGGGCTTCCGCAGTGGGTGTATCCCAGGAAGTGGGTATTTTTGAAGGCCATGGGGATATTGGGCCTGTTAAACATCAGGGGGATGTACAATTCTCCCCCCCGGATAAAAGTTATACTGTCAGTGGCAGTGGTTCCAATATGTGGTTTGATACTGATGAATTTCATTTTGTATGGAAAAAAATGGGCGGCGATGTTTCGCTGTCTGCAGACATTGAATGGGTGAGCCAGGGTGGGAATCCCCATAAGAAGGCCGGCCTTATCATTCGCCAGAGCCTGGAACCCAATTCTGCTTACGCCGATGCGGTCCTCCATGGTGATGGATTGACCTCCCTGCAATACCGGGATACAACCGGCGGTGTAACCCGTGAAGTACAAGCCGGCATCACAGCGCCAAATCGATTGCGCATCGAAAAAGAAGGTGATTACGTATCCATGTCTGTTGCCCAGGATGGGGCTGAATTAACTTCCTCAGGGGGTTCATTCCGGCTTCCGTTTACAGAACCATTCTATATTGGGATAGGGGTATGTTCCCATGAAGCCGAAGTGGCGGAAACTGCGAAATTTACGAATGTCATCCTGGAAAAAATTGAAGCCAGGCCTGATTCCCTAAAAAAGGTGGAAAGTACTCTTGAAATAATACCCATTAATTCCTTTGACCGGAAAGTTGTCTACCATACGGCAGGCCACATAGAAGCCCCTAACTGGTCGCCGGATGGCAAAAACCTGATTTATAACAGTGGCGGACTTTTATACAGGATTCCGGTGACAGGGGGAGAGCCAGAACAAATACCAAGTGGCTTCGCCAAAAGGATCAACAACGACCATGGGATATCACCAGACGGGACCCAAATGGTTATAAGCGACCAAACGGAAACCGGCCAATCCCTCATCTATTCCATGCCTGTTGGTGGAGGAGACCCTCAAAAAATAACCCCTTTAGGTCCTTCCTATTGGCATGGTTGGTCCCCGGATGGAAATACGCTGGCATACTGCGCGGAACGGAACGGTAACTATGACATCTACAGCATTCCTCTGACGGGTGGGAAAGAAACCCGGTTGACCACTTCGGAAGGATTGGATGACGGGCCGGATTATTCCCCGGATGGCAGGTATATCTACTTTAATTCGGAACGCACAGGGACGATGCAGATATGGCGAATGAAAACGGATGGAAGCGATCAGGTACAAATTACCTCAGATCCCTATAATGATTGGTTTGCCCACCCATCCCCGGATGGCAAGTGGCTGGCTTATATTTCCTTTGGGAAAGAGGTGCCTGCCGGCCAGCATCCGCCCAACAAAGATGTAATGCTGCGGCTGATGAACCTTGAAACAGCAGAAATTCAGGTAATGGCAAAATTATTTGGGGGGCAGGGGACTATCAATGTCCCTTCATGGTCCCCGGACAGTCAGCACCTGGCTTTCGTCAGTTACCGGTTAAAATAGGATGTTGATTGAATTCCTAAACAAATGATATTATGAAAAGAGTTTCAAAGGCCATCCTGATGTTGTCATGTCTGACAATTACGGCAAATGCCAACTCTCAGGACTTGTCTGATAAGGCTATAGCCTTTTTGAACACCTTGCCTGAGGCCCAGAAATCGGCAGCGACCTTCACTTTTGGGGAACCTGAGCAATATAACTGGAATTTTGTACCCCTGGTTCGCGAAGGCCCCACCTTCCATGATTTCAACACGGAGCAAAAAGATGCTGCCCTTACATTGTTAAAATCCTCCCTGAGCGAAGCGGGTTTCACTAAAACACAGGAGATTCGGGAATTGGAAAATGTGCTTTTCCAAATTGAAAACAATTCCTTCAAAATGCCGGATGGCTCTCCCGCACGGGATCCCTTAAACTATCATTTCAGTGTCTTCGGGAAACCTTCCCCATCCGCCATCTGGGGCTGGAGATTTGAAGGGCACCATATTTCCCTGAATTTCAATTCCGCCGCCGGGAAGCTCCACTCTACTACCCCTACCTTCCTGGGGGCAAACCCAGGGATCGTCAGGGAAGGGGCACAAAAGGGGAAAGAAGTGCTTAAAAAGGAATCTGAATTGGGGTTTGCACTGATCAATTCCATGAGTCCGGACCAGCTGAAGCTTGCAAAATTTTCTGAAAATGCACCCAGGGAAATCATCACCGGGAACGATCGCAGGGTTGGGAAAATAGACCGACAAGGGATCGCCTACTCCGCGCTTAACGGCGAACAGAAAAAAAATTTCATGCAGCTGTTGAATACCTATATCGGTAATTATATATTTGAATTCTCTGAGATATTCCGGGAGAGAATTACAAATGCCGGGCTGGATAACCTTTATTTTGCATGGGCTGGCGGATTGGTCGAAGGCATTCCTCATTATTACCGTATCCACGGCCCCACCCTGCTGATCGAATTTGACAATATTCAAAACAATGCAAACCACGTGCATACGGTGGTACGAGACCTTAAGAATGACTTCGCTGAGGACCTTTTGAAGGCACATTATCAAAAAGAACACCAATAAAAATACTACTATGAAGTATAGGAGATTTGGCCGGACCCAATGGCAGGTAAGTGAAATAGGCTATGGTATGTGGGGCATGGCGGGTTGGACCGCTTCGGATGATGCCCAATCTTCCAGGTCACTGGACCTGGCAGTTGAAAAGGGTGTTAATTTTTTTGATACAGCCTGGGGATATGGGGAAGGACATAGCGAGCAATTACTGGGGCAGCTGGTCCGGAGGCATCCGGATATTAAAGTGTATACAGCCAGCAAAATCCCTCCCAAAAACTTCAGCTGGCCGGCAAAACCAGAATACCGGTTTGAAGACTCCTATCCTACATCCCATGTGATGGAATTTACGGAAAAGACCTTAAAAAATCTCGGTTTAGAGCAGATAGACCTGATGCAGTTCCATACCTGGGATGAAGGGTGGTCTGCCCGGGAAGAATGGCAGCGGGCAGTTGAAGAGCTTAAAAAAGCAGGGAAGATTGCCGCCATGGGGCTCAGTGTGAACCGCTGGGAACCTGAAAACGGCATCCTGGCCCTTCAAACGGGCATAATTGATGCAGTACAGGTGATCTATAACATCTTTGACCAGGCCCCTGAAGATGTGTTATTTCCCTTGTGCGAAGCTATGGACATTGGGGTTATCGCCAGGGTCCCGTTCGATGAAGGGACTCTGACCGGGAATATTACCAAAAATACAACCTTCCCCAAGGAGGATTGGAGGTCAACTTATTTTGTTCCTGAAAACCTGATTTCGAGTGTTGAAAGGGCCGATGCCCTGCGGCCACTGATACCCGAAGGCTCGAGCATGGCGGAAATGGCCCTCAGGTTTATTACAATGAACCCTACTGTCGGCACCATCATACCTGGTATGCGAAAAGAACGAAATGTTCTGGCCAATACGGCGGTCAGTGATGGAAAAGGATTGCCTGAGCCCCTATATAAAACACTCCGTGAACACCGTTGGGACAGAACCCCAACAGAATGGTCACAATAACTCTAACTACCTATAACATTTGCCTTATGACAACAAGACGAAATTTTTTACTACAGACAGGACTGCTGACAGCGGCTACCACCTTACTGCCATCCTACTCCCTCCCCTACAGTACGAAGGCTAAAATAATTCCCCTGGGTGTCCAGCTCTATACCTTCAGGAAGGAAATGGAACAGGATGCTGCCGGCACCCTGGAAAAGATTGCTGGCCTTGGGTTTAAAAAAATAGAGAGCGCCGGCAGTGGGAAAGGATATTATTATGGACTTAAACCATCGGAAATGAAGGAGATTTGCAAGGGGCTTGGTATGAAACTGGTCAGTGGCCATATACATTTGGATGATAAATGGGAAGCCACCATGGACCAGGCGCTCGACTCCGGGCAGGAATACCTTATTTGTTCCACTATGCCTTCTGAAGGGCAAACCGTGGATAATTACAAAAAAGTGGCGGAGGCATTCAACAAAGCAGGGGCGGATTGCAAAAAAGCGGGTATCAGATTTGGGTATCATAACCATGGCTATGAATTTGAATCTGATAAGGGGGAAGTGCTTTATGATGTATTACTCAAGCATACCGACCCCAATCTGGTACATATGGAACTGGACCTAGGATGGGTAATTGTTGGGGGTAAGGATCCCCTTGATTACTTTGAGAACTTTCCCGGGAGGTTCCCCCTGTGGCATTTAAAAGATATGAACATGTCCGAAGAAGTAAGTACTGAATTTGGAAAGGGCGGGTTGGATATCCCGGCCATGCTGGCACACCAAAAGGCGTCCGGAGTACAGCATATTTTTGTGGAACAGGAAGAATATGCCGTAGGACCCTGGGACAGCATGAAATATAATTTGGAATATTTGGAAACGCTGCAGCGTAAGTCATAGCCAAACTAAAAATGCCTGAAACCACGGATCCCTATGTTTTATCCCCGGAGAAAACCCGGCAACCCCCTGCAACTTTCAGGGGGAGGCTGAATTTCCTCGGACCCAGTTTCATATTATCTGCCTCTATTGTTGGATCCGGGGAACTGATCGCAACTACTACGCTGGGTGCCAAAGCCGGCTTTATAACCTTTTGGGTAATAATTGTCAGTTGTATCGTCAAGGTAGCGGTACAACTGGAGTTTGGGAAGCATACAATCCTAACCGGGGAAACCGCCATGCAGGCGTTTAACAGGCTTCCCGGTCCGCGCATTGGGAAAGCGAAGTGGGCCGTTTGGACGGTTTTGATTGTGATGGTAATCAAAATGCTACAGGTAGGAGGAATCGTCGGGGGTGTTGCCATCATCCTGAATATCATCTCACCCTCATTGAGTATTCCCTTCTATGCCTTTTTTATAGCCGTTGTCGTTGCGTTGATGATCTTCAGGGGTTATTATCGATTTATTGAGAAGATCTCCCTGGGCATGATAGGCCTATTTACACTCTTTACCTTTGCATCGCTTTATTTCCTCACCTTTACCCCGTTCCGGATAAGCTGGGAAGAACTCTGGAGCGGACTTCAGTTCGACCTGCCACGGGAAGCCGTAGCGATTGCCTTTGGAGCATTCGGGATCACCGGGGTGGGCGGGGATGAGATCATTCATTATAATTACTGGTGCCTGGAAAAAGGCTATGCGGCCTATTCGGGGCGAAATGACCAGTCCCCGGAGTGGAAGGAAAGGGCAGCGGGATGGATGAAAGTTATGAAATTGGATGCGCTCTTAGCGATGTGTGTTTATACGGCAGTGACGGCAGCCTTCTACCTGTTGGGAGCGGCGGTCCTGCATGCCCAGGGTCAGGTGCCGGAAGGATATGCAATGGTGGAAACGCTCTCCTCAATGTATACAGAAACCCTTGGGCCCCTGGCCCGGGACGCCTTTTTGGTCGGGGCTTTTATCACCCTGTTTTCAACGCTTTTTGCGGCCCTGGCTGCCTGGACGCGGCAGCTATCTGATATTTTCGGGCAGATAGGGTGGATAAATTTTGACAATTACAGGATCCGAAAACGGACAGTCGCCATTTTGGCGTGGGTTATCCCCTTGCTCTGGGCTACCCTTTTCATATTTATCCAATTGCCGGTGTTGATGATTATCACGGGCGGTATAGTGGGTTCCTTTTTGTTGTTCCTTGTGATTTTCGCAGTTTTGCACTTCCGATATAAAAGATTACAACCCCACTTTATACCCGGCATTTGGTATGACTTGGTATTATGGATCAGTATCCTGAGCATTGCCGGGGTGGCGGTTCTTGGAATCATAAAACTGGTGGGTTAACTTGTTGCCGCAACCTGAAAATAAGTACTATATGGCTTCCATGAATTGCAACCATTGTTTAAGTGTTATTACATTTTGCTGCCTGATGTTAGCCTGTGCCCCCGAAAAGAAATATGACATCCTCATTAAAAACGGGAAGATCATTGACGGATCGGGTAAGGCGTCCTATGTAGGATCCCTGGCGATCAACGGGGATACTATCGCAGCCATTGGGGAATTGAAAAATACGCGGGGGGTCGTCGAAATAGATGCCACTGGATTGGTGGTGGCCCCGGGTTTTATCAATATGCTGAGCTGGGCCAATGAATCGCTGATCGAAGACGGCCGGTCACAGGGTGATATCCGTCAGGGTGTTACCCTGGAAGTTTTGGGAGAAGGCCATTCCATGGGCCCATTAAACGAATCCATGAAACAGGAAATGAAGGCTGGCCAGCAGAATATCCGCTATGATATCCCCTGGACTACGCTTGGGGAATACCTGGAATTCCTGGAACAGAAAGGGATAACCCCCAATGTTGCCTCTTTTGTGGGGAATGGCACTTTACGTGAATATGTGATGGGCTATGAGAACAGGGTTCCCAGTGAGAATGAGATGGCAACGATGAAGGAACTCACCCAACAGGCGATGGAAGAAGGCGCTGTAGGGCTCTCCACCTCCCTTATTTATGTACCCAGCGGCCATGCCAGTACCCAGGAAATTATTGAACTGGCGAAAGTAGCCGCAGAATTTAACGGGATGTACATTTCACACATCCGTGACGAGGAGGAAAAATTGCTGGAAGCAGTGCGGGAACTAATCCTTATCGCCGATAAAACCGCGATCCGGGCCGAGATCTACCATTTCAAAGCCTCCGGGACGGAAAACTGGGATTTGCTGGACAAGGCCATTGCCCTTGTTGACAGCGCACGGAAGAAAGGATTGGCGATCACAACAGATATGTATATGTACAATGCCAGTTCAACCGGACTTAACGTATTATTGCCTGCATGGGCAAAAGAAGGTGGACATGCCGCCACGATGAAACTGATTGAACACCCGGCGCAAAGGAAAAAGATGGTTGGAGAAATAAAATTTCATGTTCCGCCGGAGAAAATACTCCTTGTTGGATTCCGGAACAAAGAACTCCGGGGCCTTATTGGGAAAACCCTTGCCGAGGTTGCAGCAGAACGCAATACGCCTGCCGCAGAAACCATTGCAGACCTTATCCACGAAGATGACAGCAGGATACAGGTGGTATATTTTTCAATGTCCGAGGATAACATCCGGAAAAAGCTTGCACTTCCTTATATGTCTATATGCTCTGATGCCGGATCCTATACCGCGGAAGGAGTGTTCCTGGAACAAAGTACCCACCCCAGGGCTTATGGATCGTTTGCCCGTCTACTGGGGCACTACGTGAGGGATGAAAAAGTGATCTCCCTGGAAGATGCTATTTATAAATTAACGACCCTTCCGGCCACCAACCTTCGTTTGCAGAAGCGGGGTTCGCTTCAAAAAGGATATTACGCGGATGTGGTACTGTTTGATGAAGGGAAGATCAGGGACAACGCCACCTTTGAACAACCCCACCAATATGCCACGGGCATGTGGCATATTTTTGTAAACGGAGTGCAGGTCCTGAAGGAAGGGGAACATACGGGTGCGCTTCCAGGGCGGGTAGTAAGGGGGCCCGGATGGACGGGTAACCAATCGGTGAAAAGGTAGGATAATAGCTCAATTAAAATTTACTGCTCCTTATTTTTTGGATCGATACGCAGTTACTTCGGGTGGAGTTATTTCAGTGGCAGCATTCCCGAAACTATTCCTGATATAAGACGAAACGTAGGCAATATCCTCATCGCTTAGCGATTGGAATGCGGGCATTGCATTGGCATAGGTTGAACCGTTTACAACCAACCCCACATTGGACCCATTGAGGATAATCCCCAGCAGCCGATCAATATCCCCTGTTACAAACTCGGTTTGCTTCAAAGGCGGGTTCAACCCGGGAACCCCGCTTCCGGTCACCTGATGGCATACCAGGCAGTATTGGGTATAGACTTTTTCCCCGGCAACCATATATTCCGGCAAGGGTGTATCCTTTTTCACTTCCCGCGGTGCCACAACCGGGCCGGACCCTGTATTGCCAACGGCTTTTTTTCCTTCTCCGGCTTCCCCGCAGCCTATTGCCATAAACAGGACAATACCGGCCGTAAGTCTAAAGATCACCACCAATGCTTTTCGGTGCATGGCCACTATTCCAGCTCCTTATCATTATAAACAATACGGTATACCGCACCCCCGGAATCATCAGAAATATAGAGGGAACCATCAGGTCCCTGGGCCAATCCCATAGGCCTGTGTTTGGCCTGGTCCGGGGAGTGTATTTCCTCCGAACCGGCAAATCCATCTGCAAAGACCTGCCATTCCCCACTGGGCTTTCCATTGGCAAATGGCACAAACGCTACCATGTATCCCGCCTGTACTTCCGGGGCCCTGTTCCATGATCCATGGAAGGCTATAAAAGCTCCGTTCTTATAGGAACCAGGGAACATATCCCCGGTATAGAACAGCAATCCGTTGGGCGCTATATGGGCAGGAAAGGCAGCTACAGGGTCAATGGCATCCTCGCCACCGGTCTTATTCCCGTCACCTCCATATTCCGGAGACAGTATTTTCTGCTTTTTTTCCTGGTCATAATAAATATAGGGCCACCCCGCATTATCACCCTTATTGATGGCGTACATGGTTTCAGCCGGAAGGTTGGCAGAACTTTTCACATCATATAAGTCGGGATACAAGGTATTTAGTTGGTCCCGGCCGTGTTGCATAACAAAAAGCTGTCCGGTTTCCGTGTTCCAGTCAAGTCCTACGACATTCCGTAACCCGGTGGCATAACGTTCCCCATCCCCATAGGATTGCATCAATTTGTCTGTTTTGAACTGCCAGATCCCCCCGGCTGAGTCCAGGATGGTACAGGGCATCATGCCCGGGGAGCCCTGGGTGCGGTCCTCTACCTGACACGCATTGGAATAGGCACCGATATTAACATATAGATTACCCTTGCCATCCAGGGTAATTGATTTTGAAGCGTGTTGCCTCCTGCTTATCAGATTGCTTACCACTGTATCCGGTTGGGCTGGGTTGCTTACTTTCAGGTTTTCATCCAGGCCATACCGGAAAACGGCTTCATCCGAGGAAGCATATAGGTAGTTGTCATCTATAAAGATCCCTGTGCCACCGTAATCCCCGAACCCCTCTTTGGAATCGGCTTTCCCATCGCCATCGGTATCCTCCAGGTAGTAAATGCCCTTTCCGTCAAGGGTTTCGCTTAATTTTAAATAAATTCCCCCTTTGGAGGTTACCGCAATATGCCGTGGCTTCCCAAGGGAATCGACCACTTTTAACGCCCCGAACCCCTCCGGAAGTTGCAACCCTGCATTGTCAGAACTTATTGCAAGGGCAGGTTGTGCTGCGTTTTCCTTTGGTTCCTCCCCGCAGGCAGCAACCAATAGGATGGCCGTGAAAATAAACAGGAACAGTAAATGGTTTTGTGTCAATTGGATTATAATTTTTTGCATGGCAGTATCCATTAAAATTTGTTTCAGCATTTTTATAAAGGTTTCAGAAATACTTTTCGAATGTTGGACACCGAATTCGCATAGATCTCTTTGGAATTCATCTCCTTCCATTCAGGGCTTTCCCCAAATGCCTTCCACCGGGCATCATGCTCTTCCATATCCTTGAAATTAAGCATGTAAGTAAGGTTTGGCCGGTACGGGCCAATGATCATTTCCCCGAAAAAGACAGGGTGCAATGCCACTTTCAAAAACAAGTCGATCTCCTCGTCATTGAACATTTTTATTTTGCGCCTTACGGCATCTTCACTATACCCCTCATAAGTCCTTAATTCAAACAGTGAAGCCCCGTCAATCGGGGCCGTCATCCTGGGCATGCCGTCAAAGGCAAGCAACAAGGAAGAAGCATAGCGGTTATAAAGTGCCTGCTCTTTGGTAAGCGCATTATAGTCGGCCGCAAGGCTTTTATATCCGGGGTCGGATTGCAGTGTGTGGGCTTTCATAAAGCTCCCGGCATCCGGATAACTGATAAAGACCCAGATATTGGCGGGATCCGAATTTCCCAATTCCGTAAACACCATATAATTGCTGGCGCCGAGACGCAACAAACTTTTGCCCAGCACCTGCTTAAGATACTCCTTCAGCAAGTTTTGGTTCCCTCCGAATTTTGCTTCGTACGTACGGATTTCATACAATTCCTTGCCAGCCATCCCGGAAGGCCCGGCCGTTTGTCCAAAGGACGCGAATGGCAGGGCCCCGGAGGCGGCTGCAGCATATATAAATTTTCGTCTTTCCATAGTGTTTTCCATTCGATCATTATGGGTGCATCATAACCCCCCAAATTGCCCGGAATTAAAAGTAAGGATAAAAGAAGGACTTTAAAAGATTATTGCCTGTATCCGATTGTATTTTTAGTTTTTTCATGGTTCCCATTTATCCTTACTGTTAGTCTTATAATTGCGGGTTTGCACTAAGATAGTCATCCAGCTCCATACGTGTCATGGGCAGTTTACTATCCGGGTAATCCTTTAACCAACTTTTGAAATCAGCGATTATTTCCGGTGTCCAGCTGGTATCTATCTGCCCTGGGGTGTACTTTTTCTCCCGTAGCCTCAGGAATCCAAACTGATCGCGCAGGCCAACCACTTCAGACGAAAGTACCAGCCGTTCCACCAGGTGTGCCGGAATGAAAACGGTTCCGTGGCGGTTGGCGAGGACCACATCGCCAGGGAGCACGATTGCCCGCCCTATCCGGATCGGGTTGTTGATACTGGTGAGCATTTCCTGCTGAAGGTAGGATGGATCAGCACCCCGGAACCACCCGTTGAAGCCTTTGATATCGAGCAACCCTGCCAGATCCCGCACCCCGGCATCGAAGATGACGCCGTTCCCGGAATTGGCATAGATCGCATTGCCGAGGTTGGACCCTATCAGGGTACCATCTATGATGCGGCCATAACCGTCGGCCACATAGACATCCCCCGGCTGTAAAATCTCTATAGGCCACGAATTGCTGCCCCCGATGGTGTCCCTGTTTTCCCGGGCACCTTCCAATTGGATCAGCTGCTTAAAGTCGGGCCGAAGGGGCATATATTGTGTGGTGACAACCCTCCCGGTCATAACGCTGTCCGGGTGGATAATTTCCCAGTTTCCTTCATACTGGTTGTGATAATTCAATCCCCTCAGGTAGCCCCATGCCTCCTCTATTTGTATCTTTTTAAGCCGATTTAAAAGGGCATCCGGAACTTTTGGCCTGCCGTCCGCAGAGCGTTCCCCTTTCCAGTTGGCAGTAAGCGACATAATGTATTCCGGGGTAGATGCCACGCCCTGGGATTGTACCATAGCGGAGAGAAGCAAACACATTCCCGTTACAATTGATTTTCTGTACATATAATCATGTTTTTTTTGTTGATATTACGGTTACTAATTTCGAAATTGTTGTTCATTCCGCACCGCCGGTAGGTATCGGTTCCCCAACCTCTTTAGCTGAACGACCGGTCATGGGAACGCAGTTCATCCCATTCATCAGTAGGTGCAAAATAGGATTTATCCTTAGGATGTATATGTTTTTTCAATACCTCTTCATTCAATTCAATACCCAATCCCGGGGCTGTCAGGGGAACGGTTGCAAATCCCTTATCAATCATTTTGAATCCCCCTACGGTCGTTACAAGGTCTTCCCACCAGGGCAAATCCACGGAGTGGTGTTCCAGTGTCAAAAAGTTTTGGGTGGCAGCTGCACAATGCACACTTGCCATAAAGGAAACAGGTGTTCCCGCCTGGTGCATCGCCATGGCTATCCCAAATTCTTCCGCATAGTCACCAATCCTTTTGGTCTCCAGCAATCCACCGGACGAAGCCAGGTCCGGATGGATGATATCCACGGCATGTTCGTGGATCAGCGGTTTAAAATCTTTTAATAAATAGATATCCTCCCCTGTGGTAGTAGGGGTTTCAATAGCGTTTGTAATGGTTTTCCATTGTTCCGTATACTGCCAGGGAACCATATCCTCAAACCAGGCCAATCTGTATTTTTCGAGCGATCTGGCCAGGCGGATACAATTATTAAGGTCAAAATGCCCGTAGTGGTCTGTTGAAATAGGTATCTCATACCCCACCATACTGCGTACATTTTCCACAATCGCTGCCAGTTCCTCCAGCCCTTTGTCCGTGATCTGAACCTGGGTAAAGGGATGCATGGCATTGCTGTAACTCATGTAATTTTGCTGGTCACCCCATTGGGATAAGTTGCCGTTTGAATCTTCCCAAAATTTTCCGTTCACCACAGTTCCCGGCTTCCCCTTGAGCTCCGCGATAGAAACATCCATTTTCAACCAGGTGTATCCCTGCTCTTTTACCCGGTATTCTATCAATTTTTTTTGTTCTTCAGGCGACCTGGCTTCCGGGGTATCTGCGTACATCCGGATTTTGTCCCTGTACCGTCCTCCCAGCAACTGCCATGCGGGGACGTTGTACGCTTTCCCGCAGAGGTCCCATAACGCCATTTCAACTGCACATACGCCGCCTGCCTGCCGGGCAGGACCACCGAACTGCCGGATGCTTTTGAATACCTGTTCCACATTACAGGGGTTTTTTTGCAGGATCCGACTTTTTAACATGAGGGCATATCGCACATCGGCGGCATCCCGCACCTCCCCCAGGCCGTAAATTCCCTGGTTGGTATCAATCCGGATAATAGCAGTTCCCCCCATCACATCGGTAAGCACATACCGCATGTCGGTGATTTTTAATTCTGATGGGGCCGATGACCTGTTCACTTTAGAGGTGGCGTGGGATACCCTTTCCTCAAAAGCATACCCCGCCAACCCTGACAAGGCAATCCCACCCAGGGCAGTCTTCTTTAAAAAATTCCGGCGGGCATCAGTGGTGCGGGGGTTCTTTTCTTCCAATTCCCGAAGGGAAACCTGCTCCGCTTCGGTTTTCCTGTGCCTGGCGATCAAGTGTTGTAAGTGGTTTTTCATAATATTGGTATTTAGTTGATGTACTGTCAAAACAAATTGTTCGTACTGAGCAGATTTATGGGTACCCCCTACCCTTGTGTATTCCGCTCACTCGTTTACAAGGGTAATCCTTTCCGAAGCATACTACAAACCCTGACCATTAGCTTAACCGGCCATCGGATCTCACAGCATAACTTTCCGGCCGTCCTTTACAGCCTTGAAAATAGCATCAATGATTATAAGGTCTTTCAGTCCTTCTTCCCCATTGACTGCCACTAACGGCTCATCACCATCCAGAATGATACCGGCCATTTTATCCATCTGGAGGGTCTGATGGGTCACAATGGGTTCTGTCAATTCTCCCAGGTGGGTCCTTCCCTTTATTGGTCCGTATCCTGTAGAAGGTTGCATTTCAGCATATCCTTTTTCACCATTGAGGAAGAACCGATCCAGGTTGTTCATCGAATAGGTGGAAAGGCAGGAAGCCACGGCACCACCAGGAAATCCCATCTGAAACTGTATCGTCTCATCAATCCCTTCCTTGAATTTCACAGGATCTGTTTTGGTTTCCTGGGCTGTCACCCAAATGGGTTCCTCGCCAATCATATACCGGGCACCATTGATAGAGTAAATACCAATATCCATCATGGCACCGCCCCCGGATAATTTCTTATTGAGCCGCCATTGATTGGGATCGCCAATTTTAAAGCCCGACTGCCCCTGAAAAAACAAGGGTTTTCCAAATTCCCCTTCTTTCCTCATTTGAACCACCTTTACGGTATTTGGTTCAAAGTGCATCCTGTATCCAATCAGTAGCTGTACGTTGGCCACCTTGCAGGCAGCCACCATTTCTTCGCCTTCTTTAGCATTAATCCCCATAGGTTTTTCACAGATTACATGCTTCCCGGCCTTTGCCACACGAATGGCCTGCTCTTTATGGAGGCCATTCGGGGTTATGATATAAACCGCATCAATATTTGGATTGCCGCTGATAGCATCAAAGTCATTGTAATTGTAACAATTTTCTTTTGGGATGTTGTATTTAGCCTGCCATTCGGTCACTTTGGAAGGTGTCCCGCTGATCAGGCCAACCAGTTTTGCCCGTTTACAGGTCTGCATTGCTTCGGCAACCCGGGTGCCATAGCTGCCCAGGCCCATGATAGCCACCCGCAGCAAGGGTTCTTCCGCTGAAGGGACCGATCCGGCAAAAAGGCTTGCTGGATTATGTAAAACAGGTATACTGATAGCAGACACTGCTACCGTATGTAGAAATTTGCGTCGTGAATTCATACTATTATATGTTTAGGTTATTGGTTGCGGCCGGATTCGGCTTCAATACTAAAAATACGGTTTCTTGGAATTGGAAACAATTTATAATCAGAATAAGCTGTGGCCCGGGATTGTATCCAACCCACATCGTACTTAAGAAGCCCCGAACAGGGTGCTATGCCAAAATCAACCCTCCTCCCCACCGGCACCAGGGAGCTGTGGAAAAACTTGTCTGTATGCTTTATTTTTATTTATTTTTAATCCAGCTATTGCCGTCAGCAAAAGACGGAGTACAACTAACATCTTTAATCCCAATTTGATATGAGAAACCATGCATTTTGTTGCCTGTTGCTGGCCACCACCTTTGGAATGTGGCCTGCATCCGGCCAGTCCGGATCGAAAGACATCCTCGGGGATGGTGCAAAATTAAAACTGCTTAAAGCCGGGTACGAGTTTACGGAAGGGCCGGCTGCCGACAAAGATGGGAATGTATTTTTTACCGATCAGCCCAATAACCGTATCCTGAAGTGGGACGCTGATAGCGGTGAGGTCACCACATACATACAGCCTGCGGGCCGGGCTAACGGGCTCTTTTTTGATCGCAATGGGGACCTCCTGGCCGCCGCAGATGAAAAGTTTGAACTCTGGCGGATCGATGGCTCTAAAAATGTAACCGTCCTTCTCGGGTCATATGAAGGGAAGAAACTAAATGGCCCGAACGACCTGTGGATTGCTCCGGGTGGCGGCATCTATTTTACAGACCCCTATTATCAGCGGCCCTATTGGCAAAGAACCAAAGGGGAACTTGAAAGGCAGCAGGTTTACCTGCTGAATCCTGATTCCGGGGAAGTACATGCCGTAGTGCAAGACCTTGTTCAGCCGAATGGTATCATCGGCACCCCCGATGGCAAAACCTTGTACATAGCTGATATCGGAGACGGCAAAACGTATTCCTATTCGATAGGGGAAGATGGCAGCCTTACCCAAAAAATGCTCTTTTGTGATATGGGTTCGGACGGGATGACCGTGGATACCCAGGGGAACCTGTACCTGACAGGGGATGGGGTAACCGTCTTTAACAGCAAAGGCAAACAGATACTTCATATTCCTGTTCCCCAGAAATGGACAGCCAATGTAACTTTTGGAGGTAAGGACAGGAACATTTTATTCATTACTGCAATGGATTCGGTCTACACCCTGGATATGAAAGTGAAGGGAGTTTAATAAGATTAAGCCCAAGGTGTGATTAACCCAGGACATGGCGTGCTACCATTTGTCATTATCCTGATTTTTCCGTAGCTTAATGTCGTAATAGAAAGCAATCCTGATGGCATCCTATAATCTCAATATCAATTCGAAATCCTACACCGTTGAAACAACGGAGGGGACATCTCTTTTGTGGATCCTCCGGGAACACCTTGGCCTCACGGGCACGAAATACGGATGCGGGATTGCCCAATGTGGCACCTGTACAATCCATATTGACGGAAAGCCTTCCAAGGCCTGTATGATAGAAATAGACAGCCTGCAGGATACTCAAAAAATCACAACCATTGAAGGATTGTCGAAAGATGGAGACCATCCGTTACAACAAGCCTGGGTGGCAGCACAAGCCCCCCAATGCGGCTATTGCCAATCTGGGCAGATTATGCAGGCAGCCGCACTGTTGGAATCCAACCCAAATCCGGATGAGGCAGAGATCAAAGAATATATGAATGGCAATTTGTGTCGTTGCGGCACCTATCTGCGGATCGTAAAAGCAATTCAGCTTGCATCTCAAAACAATCTTGCTGGACGCTAGCCTTTCAAAAGGATAGGGAAGCCAATCCCCTGTCATAACCCATTACCCGGATAATAAATTTAAGCCTATGAAACCCATCATCCATCCAATGAACCGAAGGAAATTCCTGAAATCTTCCGGTAGTGTAGCCCTTTTGATCGGTGTTTCCGGGATACTACCGCAAGTTGTCTCCTGTACGGACGACAAGGATTTACATGAGTATTTGGAAAAACACAACATTACTTCCTGGGTCCGGATCTCGAAGGACGGGCAGGTAACTATCTATAACCCGGCAGCCGAAATGGGACAAGGCTCCATGACTTCCCTCCCTGCTATTTTCGCGGAAGAAATGGATGCGGACTGGAACCTCGTCACTGTTGAATTTTCACCACAGGAATCAGCTATATATGGCTCTGATGGCTGGGGGCCGAATGGGAAAATAATGCTCTCGGCCGGAAGCAGGGTAACGAGTGGGTATTATCCGATTATGAGAAAAGCCGGAGCCCAGGCGCGGCACATCCTGATGTACAGCGCAGCCAGGCATTGGGAAGTACCCATTGAAGCGATCTCCACCAGGCCCGGGACTGTTATATATGCGGAAGGGAATAAAGAATTGGGGTTCGGTGAATTGATCCCATACCTGGAAATTCCGGAGACCTTCCCTGAATTCGGGGAAGGGGAATTAAAAGATCCAAACGATTACCGCCTGGTAGGCAAAGACCTTGCCCGAACAGATATCCCGGCTAAAATCAATGGAAGCGCCCAATTTGCAATAGATGTGCGATTGCCCGATATGCTATATGGGATATTGGAACGGGGTGCCCTTCACGGTGCCAGGCCAACGCTGGAGAACGAAGCCGAAATTCTGACCATGGCGGGTATTCAAAAGATAGTCCCTTTTGACTATGCCATTGGCATTATTGGGACTACCCTGGAGCAGACGCTTGCAGCCAGGAAAAAATTACAGATATCCTGGAGTGATGCCAAAGCCAGCGGGTTTAATTCCCGGGAAGTATTTCAGAAATATGAAAAAATTGCCGACCAGCCCGAAGGAGGGCAAATCCTTGTGGAAAAAGGCAATTTTAAAGAGAGCCTTAGAACGGCCTCTAAAACCTATCGCATCGATTTTAAAAATGACTATGTGTACCACGCACAAATGGAACCTCTCAATGCTGTCATACAACTTGCAGAAGATGGCAGGCAGGCAGAAGTTTGGGTCGGCAGCCAGCAGGGGTTCGATTCCAAATTGGGAATTCCCGAGGCTCTGGGGCTTGAACCTGTTAAGGTCAAAATTAACCTGCAATACCTTGGTGGGGGCTTCGGCAGGAGGAGCATGACCGACTTTACGACAGAATGTGCCCTGCTTGCAAAACAGGTCCCGGGCAGGCCTCTGAAATTAATCTGGACCCGTGAAGATGATGTGAGGTATGGAGCCTTCCGCCCCCTGTCCCTTCAGCGGATTACGGCAGCGATCGATAGCCGGGGGAAAATCTCAGGATTCTCGCATCTTGTTGTAGGTGATGGCGGCAATCTGGTTGCCAGCGGTATCAGGAATGAATTCTATGAAATCCCCAACCAATTTGCCGAATTGCGGGAGGAAAGCGAAGGCATCCGTTTAAAACACTGGCGGGCCGTAGGCCACGGGCCCAATAAATTTGCCATTGAATGTATGATCGATGAAATTGCCCTCGATCAGGGAAGGGAGCCGGTGGATTTGAGACGGGAATTAATGCAACAATCCCCCAGGGCGCTCGCTACCCTGGAGGAAGCTGTCGCAATGGCTGATGCTTATGGCCCAGTTCCCGATGGCCGGGCCAGGGGGATGGCATTCCTGGAACGCAGCGGAACCTTGAGTACCGGGATCTGTGAGATATCTGTAGACCGCGCAACCGGGAAGATCCGGGTGCACCATTTCTGGAGCGCTGTAGATGCAGGGATTGTCATCCAACCCGACAATGTAAAAGCACAAATGGAAGGCGGGATCCTTATGGGGATCAGCAGTGTGCTCTATGAGCGGATAACCATTGAAAACGGGATGGTGCAGCAATCCAATTTTCACGATTACCAAATCCTCCGCATGCAGGACATTCCGGATAGTGTTGAAATTTCCCTCCTTGATTCCAGGGAATTGCCGCAGGGGGTGGGAGAATCAGGGACTCCATTGGTGGCCTGTGCCATTGCGAATGCCTTTGCAAAACTAACGGGTAAGCGATTGAGGCACCTGCCTTTTACCGCGGAAAGGGTTTCAGAGGTCCTGCAGGCATAATCCCCGGTTCAGCATGATCCCGTGGAGCACGCCATCCAAACTATTTTGATCCGCCGGCAGTAAGGATAACATTACGGAATTTCACCGAACCCCGCTCTGCAGCCTGCAATGCGATAGCCCCCTCTATAAGGTCCCTGTTTTCAAAGTCTGTCATTAAGCTATCGTTTATCCAGGTTTGAATCCGGTTGTCTCTGCATACAATCTTATAGGTATTCCACTGGTTCAGGGTTGCTACATTCGCCAGCGGGGCAGCCCGGGTAACGATAGCCCCTGTTCTCCATTTTTGATCCGGGTGAAGGTCCCAGATATTCATTTCATAACAATCGATATTGGAAAGTTCTTTGTCCCTGCATCTTACAAATACCCCCGAATTGATGGTGCTATCCGGGAAAAATTCCAGCTCCAGTTCAAAATTGCGGTATCGTTCATTGGTCATCACAAAACCGGAACCGCCGTTGACGGTACCTGTTAATTCGTTTCCATTAAATGCCCATTCCGCATCACCTCCCTGAAACCATTCCCCGGAACCCTTCTCAAACAGGGATATGACAACTGCCGGACTTTCCTGGCATCTGAGTATTGTGGCCATCATCAGGAAAACACCATAAAAGCATGCAGTGCGGTTCATATCAGATAATTTATGTGAATAAAGATAACAGAAAAGTAATAGCCGCGACACCTCCAGATTTTCAATATGTACTTTTCTGCCACTTAAATTTTGTATTTTTATGCAACCCGTTTTAGGGACATCGAAGATTATAATCAAATAAGCCACACAGAAAGATAAAACAATGTGCTATGATATCAAAGCCAATCTGGAAGCCCAGTTACAAAGGGCAAAAAGATATGGTGATCTCAATGCTATCCTCGAAATAGAGGAAAAATTAATTCCATTCACAGACCTGCCCTTATACCATGTCTCCGGCTTCAGCCATCCTAAATTATTGATCTATACGAATGAATCCCCGGAAGTACCTGTGGTATCCACCTGGGGGCTGGTGCCTCCGTGGATCAAGGATACCGCCCAATTAAAAAAATTCTGGAACAATACACTGAATGCGCGGTGTGAAACCATTTTTGATAAACCAGCCTTCCGCAATGCCGCCAAAAATAACAGATGCCTGGTGTATGTCAATGGCTTCTTCGAACACCACCATCACAAGGGGCAGACATATCCTTATTTTATCCATCTGAAAAGCGGGGAACCGATGGCCCTCGCCGGACTCTGGGAGGAGTGGGCAGACCTGGAATCAGGAGAACTGTGGAATACCTTTTCCATAGTGACCACAGAAGGGAACCCAATGATGGCCAAAATCCACAACAACCCAAAACTTGAGGGTCCCAGGATGCCGTTGATATTGCCGGAAGAGCTCGCAGAACGATGGTTAAAACCAATAACAGACGAGGTGGATATGCAGGGAATCCGGGAATTGATGCAGTCCTATCCCGAAGAATCCCTAGAGGCCTTTACCGTACACCGATTAAAGGGAAAGGATTATATCGGGAATGTAGCGGAAATTAGCGGGGAGGTAACATATGCGGAATTAAAGGAATAACTTTATAAAGATAAGAGGTATTAGGAGGTGTCAACCCGTTAACCATGCTTAACACTGTAGTATTCTTCCTATGTAAAATTTTCTAAAATGATAAATCAACCTGCCATCTGCTTCCCAGTGATTGTAATATTGCTCTTTTCTAATTTTGTCGCAGACATGCCAATAGGTGAGTCTGGGGTTCCTACGGCAGCCGGACTATGGTATGCGGAAACAAATGCCCCCGTCCCTCAAACTTTTGAAACAATTGTTGCCAGCCTGGAAGGGAATGCCCAGGTGGGCGTTGTTGCGCAGATAGACCATGCTGCCAATGCCAGGAAGGCTGGGTCATCGCTGCGGGATTCACGTATTCTGCTTTTTGGCAACCCGAAATTGGGCACCCCTTTGATGCAGGAAAACCAACTGGCAGGGCTGGACCTGCCACAAAAGATTGCAGTTTATCAAAGTGATACCGGTAAGAATTATGTGGTCTACAATTCGGCAGATTACCTGGCAGCCCGATACGGTTTAACAGCTCAAACATTACCGCAGATCGCTGCGGCACTTGAAAAAATTACAATGAAGGCCAGTGGTAATTTGGTACAGCAGTCGGAAGCAGGCCTCCCGGGTCTTCACGAAGGTATTGTGACCCTGGAAAGTTCCAGGGGTTATAAGGAGACCCTTGACGCTTTGGAAAAAGCCATAAATTCCAACCCAAGAATACGTATAATGGCACAACTGGACCATCAGGCGAACGCCCGGAAGGCAGGAATGGACTTAAATCCGGCTTTTTTACTGGTCCTTGGGAACCCTGCAGTGGGTACCCCATTGATGCAATCCGTGCAGTCTGTGGTTATTGACCTTCCCCAGAAAATGCTGGTTTGGGAAGATGGAGACAGGACCGTATTCGTTTCCTATAATGAACCGGCATACCTGGCGCAAAGACACCATATACCCGATAGCGTGCCGGCGCTCAGGAAAATGGAGGTTGCCCTGCACGAACTTGCCATGGTTGCAACCGGCAATTAATACCCAGATTGGTATCCCTGCCCGCTATTTTACCAGATCGAACATCCTGGAGTACTTGATGATAAAGCTATTGTTCAGGGGATCGCCATCCCTGATATTGTGGTTGTACACTACAAACAAACCGGTATTCGCTCGCTGTAGCCATCCGAAGCGTACGTTAACCGCCCATAGTTGATCTACTGTATTGTTTTGTATGAATCCCTGCAAATACATATTTGGTGTAAATGAATAGGAAAGTTGGCTGCCGAAAATATTGGCGGTAAAATCCCCGCCAGGAAGGTCGAATTTGTTGTACTGATAGGTTAATGCGGCATTGAATTTATCACCCCCACGAAGCCTCAGGGTGCCACTGTTGAGGTATCTCTCACCGCCAAATGATCCTCCTAAAACCGAGCGGATATTGATGGAGACAGCCTTGCTCTGATTGGTAAAAAAAACCAATTGAGCTTCAGTATGATCATAGGTTCCAGGTTGCACGATAACCCCCTCTGAAATAGGAAAGGCTTCCAGGACGCCCTCCGAGGTAACATTTAAACCGGTATGCACCTCCAGGCCGCTTTTAAATTCCCAGTGATTGTCAATATGTAAAAAACCCGTTTCCTGAAATCCATCAAAATTCCAGAACCCCCTGTAGGATACATGGGGCCGTAATTCCAGGATCCGGGATTCTTCATTTTTGGGGCGCAAATGGTAGAGAACAAGTGCTTCTGGCTTTCTGAAGGCCGAACGGAACAAAAAGCCAACCTCGGGGTTAAAGCCCTGGCCAACCTCCGTATAGGCGCCCCGAATCTCCCAATTATTCCAGACATAATCCGTCTGAAACTTAAAGGAATGTGCGTTGATGGTATCATTCGGGTCGTTGGTCCTTGCATAAAATCCGGACATCCTCGCCTTCCTGCCCAGGCCCAGCTTTCCATCAATGGCATAAGTGCGGTTGTAATCCTTGTCGGTTTCCAAACCGGAGCGGCTGATCAATATAGCTCCCAGGGCAGACCGACCTTTGAATTCATGGTTCACACGGGCAACTGTAAAATTGTTCTTCTCGATACCGGCCTCCTGAACATCATCTGTGAACATTGTAAGGAATCCAATATTGGTCCGATTGAGTTTTCCGGAAAGTCGGGCGCCCCCGATTATCGGAACGATATTGCCATCCTCCCCTATTCCAATCCTGCGACTGAAAAACAGGTCTACCTCCCCTGGGCTCCCAACGGTGAAAAGTCCTGCGTTTTCAAGGAAAAAAGGACGTTTCTCCGGGAAGAATAAATTAAACCGGTCCAGGTTTACCTGCTGTTCATCAACTTCTACCTGGGCAAAATCTGTGTTATAGGTAGCGTCCAGTGTCAGACTTGGGGTAATGCTATATTTTATGTCTCCCCCTGCCTCGGGTGTAAAATCGCTGCTTGGGTCGGTTGCCGTAAAATCCTTCTCCAGTCTGCCCAGTATATACGGTATTAATTTAAGGTTTCCTGGGCTTCTGAGGTCCAGGCCCGTAAGAGTGCCTGCAAGCGAAAGCCGGTTAAGGTTAAAGCCGATAGGCATGGATGCCCAGTATACGATCTCATTGCTCTTGCGGATATTCCTCCTGAAATTGATCCCCCAATCCCTGCCGGCCTGAAATCGAAGGGTACGCAGGGGAATGGCAAATTCCGCACTCCATCCTATATCCGATACCTGGGTCTCCACTTCCCATGATGCATCCCAGTTGAGGTTAAAACCACCGATGGTCCCGCCTTGCTGGCGGTTGACATTGTTATTCCCCTGACCTTCATTATCCACCTGTGCATCGTATTCCACCCCCAGGGAATTGGTGCCAAAAACAAAGCCATTCTGCCCGTCTTTATAGGTGTCCAGGATAAAGATAAAGGCATCCGTATTATCCAGGTTGGCATCGCGGCGGGCATCGGATACCACAAGCTGACCCGGGCTGGCATCATAACATACGACAGCAACATAGAAGGTCTCTTCGGTATAGGCAATACGGATATCCGTTTTCTCACTGGCCGCCTGCCCATAATTTGGTTGGGATTGCACCAGGTCCCCAAAGGGTATGACTGCCTGCCATACCGGGTCGTTCAGCACGTCCCCATCTATAGCAGGCCCCAATTCCAGGGAAATTGCCTCAGTGTCTGGCCGTACGTTGGTGGTGGCAGTATTATCCTGGCCATTGGCCCGCGGATAAAAAATGATCAGGAGGATGATCAGGGTGAGTGTTGGGCATTTTGGAAAGAACATGAAGGGATTTAAAGTTTTTGGTTATAAAAATAAATGTACTGTTTTTTTACAGTATGGATGCAGGAACAATATCTCCATTATCATGTGTATCCAAAACCTGAAATTGTTACAGTAACAGAAGGGATTTCAACTTGAAGGAGATGGCCTCTGAAGCGTAAAAGTTGATGGCTCTGTATAGGATTCGAATGTGAAAATCGATAAATTCAGGATTGGAAATTCAACCATGTGGCGAACAATTGGCAGGGACGAAGTGGTTAACAATGGTTGGAACCCATTCGATTGATGGGAGAAGGGGTATATAACCTTTCCCGATATTTTGAACTGCCGGGACAGAATAGTATCTTGCCGATAAATAATACATGTCTGTGAAAAACTATCTGTTCCTTGCCCTGCTTTTCTGGTACAGTACAGCCCATGCCCAGGATCCGAAACGGTTTCAGGGGGAAGTAGATGCAATACATTACCACTATGATACCATTTGGGACAGAACACAGGAAACTATCGTCTTTACAGGTAGTTCAAGCATACGGATTTGGGAGAACCTTCAGGATATTTTTCCCAACCACCAGATCGTGAACTCCGGGTTTGGGGGTTCAGAAGCCTCGGACCTTTTGGCCTATACAGATGAACTGGTCCTGAAATACAATCCACAAAGGGTTTTTATTTACGAAGGCGACAATGATCTCTACAATGGGAAAAGCCCCGGCAAAGTCATCAGGGATACCCGGGAAATAATAAAAAAGATAAAGCAGCACAATAGGGAAACGGGGATTGTGCTGATTGCAGCCAAACCCAGTATTCTTCGCTGGAACCTGAAAAGAAAATACAAAAAATTGAACCGAAAATTCCTGCGATTGAGCAGGAAGCTTGATGGGGTGGAATTCGCCAATATCTGGGATACCATGATGGCAGGAAGGAAAGTACGCCCCGATCTGTTTGTAGCTGATGGGTTGCACATGAATGCAAGGGGATACCAACTATGGTACCCCATCATAAAAAAGTATGTTGAACACTAAAAATCCTAAATTCCACTACCGATGAAAAAAATTAATATAAGGTCCTTTATGATCAGGTTCTTTTTTGTTTTGCTAATCCTTGTGGGGGTTCTATCCTGCATGGAAGAAAAGAAAAAGATCCATTTTCCCCCAACAGATCTCAGTGCAGAAAATATGATCCCGAAGCCCCTGAAAATAACACCCACAAATTCTGCCTTCGGACTGGATCAATTTACAGCCATATACACCTCCCCCAATACGGCAGGCTACCCCGAAGTAGCATCTTTCCTGGCTGATAAGGTCCAGGCGAAAACAGGACTGAAACTTTCCGTCAACCAAACGGAAGCCGGAACGGTAGATCGGATCATTTATATCGCACAGGCCGACAGCACGGAGTTGGAAGGGCCTGAAGCCTATCAATTATACATTACAAAGGACTCGGTAATCCTCAACAGCCGTACGGCAGAAGGAGCATTCCGGGGCATTCAGACATTGCAGCAGATCATCCCTGAAGTCAGCAATGATACCCTGGCAGAACACAGTATCTGGCCCATTCCATCGGGAAAGATACTGGATAACCCCAATTTTGAATACAGGGGTTCCATGCTCGATGTTGCCAGGCACTTCTTTAGCGTGGCAGATGTCAAACGCTATATCGAATTGCTTTCTTATTATAAAATCAATGTGCTGCACCTGCACCTGTCGGATGACCAGGGATGGCGCATTGAGATTAAATCATGGCCTAAACTCACCGAAGTGGGAGGAAGTACCGAAGTGGGGGGGGAATCCGGCGGATTCTATACCCAGGAGGAATATAAAGAGATTGTTGCCTATGCAACAGCACACTATATGACAATTGTCCCCGAGATAGATATGCCGGGGCATACCAATGCCGCTTCGGTGTCCTACCCATTTTTAAACGGCAATGGGAAGACCCCGAAGTTATACGAGGGAACCCAGGTAGGGTTCAGCACCTTCGATACCCGAAAGGATACTGTTTATGCCTTTATAGATGATGTGGTACGTGAAATTACCGCCCTCAGCCCCGGCCCGTACTTTCATATGGGGGGGGATGAAAGTCACGTAACACGCAAGAATGATTACATGTATTTTGTCAACAGGGTTGAGAAAATTGTACGGAAATACAATAAGCGAATGATTGGATGGGACGAAGTCGCTACTGCAGATGTTGATAGTTCATCCATAGCCCAGTTCTGGGCCAGTGAAGAAAATGCAAATGAAGCCATAAGCAAAGGGATGAAGGTCATTCTCTCGCCCGCCAAAAAGGTATATCTCGATATGCAATACGATTCGCTTTCCAAGTTCGGCCTGCATTGGGCAGCCTATATTCCCGTGGATACAGCCTATGTATGGACACCTGAAAAGTATGCCCGGGGTATCCCGCGGGAAAATATCCTGGGCGTGGAAGCCCCCTTATGGTCAGAGACCATCAGTAACATGGAAGAACTGGAATACCTTGCCTTTCCCCGGGTCATAGGATATTCAGAACTGAGTTGGAGTACCCAGGAAAACCGCGACTGGGAGAATTATAAAGTAAGGCTTGCCAACCAGGCTCCATTCCTGGACAGGATGAACGTGAAATATTATCGATCCAAACTGATCGACTGGAAAGAGAGCAAGTATTCCTATAAGGAGATCCCGAAGGATTAACCTGGATTAGAGGAAAAGTGTATAAGGGGTTTCGTTCGCCCCCTTAGAGGATATTGTAGCTTGCAGGATATAGTTACAGCAGCATAACGGAATTCAGAAGTAAGCATAAAACCCAGCCTGGGCATAGATTAAATTTCAAACCTAAAAACATATGATTGCTGTCATTGTCGAGGAAACGTACAATGCAACGCCGGAAAAAGTCTGGTATGCGCTGACGGATCAGGAAGCAATGAAAAAATGGTATTTTGACCTTACCGAATTCAGGGCTGAAGTTGGCTTTAAGTTCAGTTTTACAGGAATCGGCCTTAAAGGGGAGCATTACCTTCACCACTGTATGATCAGGGAGGTAATACCCTTTAAAAAATTAGAGTATAGCTGGCGGTATGATACGTTTGAGGGAAATTCCCTGGTCACTTTTGAGTTGATCCCGGATGCCGACCGAACGCACATCAAACTTACCCATAGCGGGCTGGATTCCTTTCCCGGGGACAACAGTGATTTTGCAGCGGGCAATTTCAATAAAGGCTGGAATGAACTCCTTCACAGTAACCTGAAGCAGTATTTGAAAACGTTTTAAGGGGCAGCCCGGGATGGTTTATTTTCGGAATCTATTCCTCTTCACCCGTTGGTGCCGTATTTTCCGCATCACTTGAAAAATCGGAGATTCCATGATCTACCAAAAGATTATACCAATGTATCACTTTTTTTATATCACTTGGATAGACCCTGTCTTCGTCATAATTGGGAAGGATTTCAAAAAAATATTCTTCTAATTCGAGTTTATCTGCCTTATGGCTGATAGCTGTTTTGTTCCCACCCTCCTTATCCTTTATTTTTTGGAATACTTCGTGTAGTGGCAATTCTTCGTCCAGGGTGTATATGGCGATTTCAGAGAGTACGCTCACGTTACTGCTCATGCCCACAGTTACCTTCTTATGGTCCAACAGTGATTCCGCCACAAATCCAGCACGGGTCTGGGTTAGCAGTTTAAAAAGTCCGGGCCTTCCCCCGATGGCCAATATTTTATCTAATTTCATGTTCAATTCAAAATTTCCGGCAAAGATTGTACTTTTAGTTAATATATGGTAGCCATTGGTGGAAAATCTGCCTTTGCACCACCCTGAAAACCAAGGCCCAACCGGGCAGTTCTAAAATACCCCATTCAAATGTTGTGGACCGGCAATGGAAGGTATCCAGATAACCTAGGCGTGCCGCCCTTTTTTAACTGCGGGGAACCGCATTTTATAATCCACCTTAATCTTCCCTTTCGAAATATTGGAAAGCCTGCTTTTTAGTAATCTTTTCTTAAGGGTGGAGATCTTATCGGTGAATAATACCCCTTCAATATGATCATACTCATGTTGTATGACCCGTGCCAATAACCCGTCATACGTTTCAATGAACGTTTCGAAATTTTCATCCATATACCTAATGGTAATGGTATCCTTCCGGGTAATGTCCTCATGGATGTCAGGGATGCTGAGGCACCCCTCATTGAAAGCCCAATCCCGACCTGTTTCTTCCTCCATAGTGGCATTGATGAATACCTTTTTAAAATTCCTGAGTTTTTCCTGTTCATCGCGACTTAGCTCGTCATCCTCTGCGAACGGGGTAGAGTCTATCACAAAAAGACGGAGTGGGAGGCCTACCTGCGGCGCCGCCAGACCCAGGCCATTTGCCTTATACATGGTCTCCCACATATCGGTGATTATTTGCTTGAGATGGGGATGGTCCATTTCGATAACAACTCCTGTTTTTCGAAGGACAGGATCGCCATAAGCAACAATGGGTAATATCATGCTATTCAATACTATTTAAATACGATTGTAATATAATGGTGGCACTTATTTCATCCACCAGGGCTTTGTTACTTCTTTGCTTTTTTCTGAGGCCTCCTTCAACCATACTCTGCCGGGCCATTTTGGATGTAAAGCGTTCATCATAGCGCTGCAAGGGGATAGTTGGGAAGTTGCTTTTCATCTTTTGCAGGAAAACCTGTATAAAAACTTCCGATTCTGAAGGGGTGTTGTTCATTTGTTTGGGTTCCCCGACAATGAAAAGATCCACTTCCTCTTTTTCAAGGTAGACCCGGAGAAAGGATACTAACTCCTTTGTATTGACAGTGGTAAGTCCGGAAGCAATCAGTTTCATCGGATCTGTAACCGCGACTCCGGTCCTGACTGTACCATAATCCAAGGCAACTATCCTACCCACACTAATTTTTTTGCAAAAATAGCCGATAATTTGTTATACCTCAAAATATTGCCGCCTTTATTACAGCCCAGCATGTATCTTTGGCGAAATTCAGACGCAGCGATGGAGGAAATGCAAAAAATAATTGACAAAGCCTGGGATGACCGGGAACTTTTAAAAGAAAAGGAAACCCGCGATACCATTCGGCAGGTGATCAATTTAATTGACGCGGGAACACTCCGATGTGCGGAACCTACCAAAGATGGATGGCATATCAACGAATGGGTAAAAAAGGCAGTCGTGCTCTATTTTCCCATTCAAAAAATGGAAACATATGAAGTTGGCATCTTTGAATACCATGATAAAATACCATTAAAAAGGGGGTATGCTGCCAAAGGTATCCGTGTGGTTCCTCATGCGGTTGCGCGCCATGGTGCCTTCATCTCCCACGGGACTATTTTAATGCCATGTTATATCAACATCGGGGCCTATGTAGATGAAGGGACCATGGTAGACACCTGGGCTACAGTAGGCAGTTGCGCTCAAATAGGCAAGCATGTACACCTGAGTGGCGGCGTTGGCATCGGTGGCGTCCTGGAGCCATTGCAGGCTGCACCGGTCATCATTGAGGACAATGCTTTTATTGGCAGCCGGTGCATAGTGGTGGAAGGCGTACGGGTGGAAAAAGAAGCCGTCCTTGGAGCCAATGTGGTACTCACCGCATCAACCAGGATCATTGATGTCACCGGCGACCGCCCGGTTGAACATAAAGGAAGGGTGCCGGCAAGATCCGTCGTTATCCCGGGCAGCTATACCAAAAAATACCCTGCGGGGGAATATCAGGTCCCCTGTGCCCTTATTATCGGGACGCGCAAAGAAAGTACCAATAAAAAAACTTCCCTGAACGATGCCTTAAGGGAATACCATGTTTCTGCTTAACATGGTACTGGCCCGCACTGAATCGCGGAACCCGCAAAATTCTACGATGTACGCTGTTTGAAAGGTTGAGTTCCCCAAAAATCCGTGACCACCCTAAAATCTGAAAACCCCTGCTTTGGATTTCATACATTTAAGGACATGAAGGTATTGCTCATACAACAGAAGATGATAGGTGACGTCCTGGTAAGTTCCCTATTATGCAAGCACTTGAAATCCCATTTACCCGGGGTGGAAGTTCATTACATGATCCACGAAAACACCGCGGCCGTAGTGGAGAATAACCCGTATATAGACCGGTTACTGTTGTTTAAGCATGAATATAAAAAAGACATTTGGTTGTTATTTGGTTTCCTGAGATCCATAACCCGTGAGCGGTATGACGCCGTGATTGATGTCTATGGGAAACCGGAGAGCAACCTTGCTTCCCTCTTTTCCCGTGCCTCCATAAGGGTAGCTTATTATAAACCGTATTCGGCATTTCTGTATAACCATACAGTGAAATTAAATCCCAACAAAACCGGGCGGGGAAGCACAACGATAGAGGACCGTATAAGTCTGCTGCGGCCATTGATCCCGGGCAAGCCTGGCACTGCCGATAGACCTTCCATCCATTTAACCGAAAGGGAAGTTTCAGAAGCCCGTAATTTTTTGCTGGAAAAGGGAGTATCTTTTTCCCGCCCGGTCATCATGCTGGGGATATTGGGAAGCACCCCCTCCAAGACCTATCCCCTGCCCTATATGGCCAGGCTGATCGAGATCGTTGCGGACCAAACTCCGGCCACCTTCCTTTTCAATTATATCCCGGAACAGGAAGCCAGTGCCAATGAGCTTTTCCTTATGTGCCGGATTGCCACCCAGAAACGGATTGCGATCCGGGCTTTCGCCCGGGATTTACGTAATTTCCTGGGGCTGCTGAAGCACTGTGATTGTATCATTGGAAACGAGGGAGGGAGTACCAATATGGCTAAAGCCCTCGGGGTTCCCACCTTCTCCATATTTGCACCCTGGATCGACAAAAAAGGCTGGCATACCTTTGCAGACAGCAGCAATATTGCAATACATCCGGAAGATTATTATCCGGAAGTCTTCGTCGGCAAATCCTATCGACAGATCTGTAGCCATTCCGCAGAAATTTATCAATTGATGGAGCCTGACGCTTTTAAAAAGGAGCTTTTTACATTTCTGGACACTGTACTGCAGGCAAATACCTGATGCCATGGACCCTTAGCTGGGGATCAGTCATAAAATACAAGGGTGGCCGGTATCTTTTTCTTATTTTTGACACCTACAAAATTTTGGTATGCGAGTTGGATTTGATGCGAAAAGGATATTCCACAATGATACGGGACTTGGAAATTACGGGCGCGATGTCATCCGGGTGCTGCATGAGTTTACCCCCATACAAAAATACCTGCTCTACAATACCAGGCCTGCATCCGTTACCAGGCTGGAACCCTTACCGAATACCGAAATACAGTATCCCAGGGGATGGTTTTGGAGGAAATTTTCCTCTATATGGAGGCTGGGGCCTGTATCCCGGCAGGCCGCGGATGACCAGATAGATATTTTCCATGGGTTGTCCGGGGAAACGCCTATCGGATTGAAAAAAAGGGGTATTGCTTCCATCGTCACAATACATGATCTGATATTCCTAAGCCATCCCCATTACTATTCCCTGTTTGACAGGTTTATATACAAACGAAAATTTCAGCATGCTACCCGGAATACAGATAAGATAATAGCCATAAGCGAACAAACCAAAAGGGATATCATCAAATACCTCAATGTAGATGAAGACAAGATTGAGGTAGTTTACCAGGGGTGTAACAGAGCTTATAAAGTAGACTACACCACTTCTGAAAAAAATCGGGTTGCACAAAAATTCGGACTTCCGGACCAGTTTATCCTTAATGTCGGGACACTGCAGGAAAGGAAAAATGCCCTTTTAATCGTCAAAGCCATCCGCGGTACTGATATGTATGTTGTCCTGATTGGCAGTGAAAAATCATATGCCCGAAGGATCCATGCCTATATCAAGGCAAATGAACTGAACGAACAGGTTATTTTTTTGAAAAATGTACCCGTAAAGGAACTGGCCATTATTTACCAATTGGCCACCGTCTTCTGTTACCCTTCCTTCTGTGAGGGTTTTGGCATTCCCATAATCGAGGCACTCTACAGTAACACCCCGGTTATCACTTCCCTGGGAAGCTGCTTCCCGGAAGCAGG
>JBGTLT010000073.1:0-2382 GCA_041743975.1 Zeaxanthinibacter sp. | reverse complement strand
CCTGAATTTTTGTCTGATCCTTGTTCGGATCATTCATAATTAAGATGGATGCTTCTGGGGTACCCGGCTCTGCATTGGCAAACAATACCCGGCCTTTCAGGGAGGGGTGGCCCTGGATGTAGGCAGTTCTTTTTTCGCCTTTCTCATCCAGGATAAAAATAAATTTGCCTTTTGCTTCCTGTAACGTAGGCCAGTTCTGCTCCAGCACTGCTTTCTCCAAGGTACTATAACTACCGCGTACCTGATCAGGTGTAATCAGGTTTTCCTCTCCCAGTTCATCCAGAATAACCTGGTCCAGTTCATCGAATACCCCAGAAGTAAATTTCTCAGGAACGGTAAAACCCTCTTTCTTAATTTCATCATCCTTAGCATTCATGGTGATAAAAACGGGGTTATGATCAGGATGCTCCTCCGACCATTTTCTCAGATCCAGCAGGCAACTTTTCAACGTAAGGTAATGGCTGCGAAAGTCGATTTCCTGGACATGGAATATTTTAAAGCCAGGCTCCATCATCTGCTTTTCGGGGTCATACTCCTTAGCCTGGTTTTTTACCCAGTCCAGGCCCTTTGGGTGCGCATATTTGCCCCCCTTGGCATCGGCATAAATATCAATCTCCAGGTTAGCCAAGCCCGTATTGAGCTGCTCCATAATGCTGACATGGCTGTAGTCTAGGCCATACGCCAAACTTTCGCTGGTTTGCTTCAGCATCTGAAACAAGGCAGGATCAATGGCTTGCTTGTAACTGTTGTGGGACCCTATCACCTGTATATGGTTGAGGGGCATTTTTCCGGCATCTTGCTTAACCTTACCCGCCGACGCTCCATTCCTGACATCAGTCCCCTGGGCCATGGCAACACCCGACAGGAGGATACCGGTTAATAGGATGATAATTTTATTCATGGTTTCAGGCTTAGTAACCTCGATTTTGCACCAAAAACCCTTCCTCGCTGGAAGATCCGTCGATGGCCCGTTGAGGAATCGGAAACAACCGCTTGGAGACGTCGCTATCGGTCTTTCCCGTCCATTTACCCTCGTATTTGCCAAAACGTATCTGATAGTTTCTTCTAAACGCTTCCCAGTACAACTCAAACCCCGATTCACGGAACAATATATCAAGGTCAATCGTGTTCAAGGCAACGGGAGTCTGATTGGGGCGGGCGTTTCTAGACATTCGTAATTTATTCACATCGGTCAAAGCTCCGGCATTGTCGCCATTTCTCAACTTGGCCTCGGCCCGCATTAAATAGACCTCCCCCAAGCGGATCAAAACCAGATCGACACTACTGTAGGCGCAGCAATTGGGAGCCGTATGACTGAACTGGTATTTTGAAAATCGGTACCCTGTGTTGTGCAGACTCCCCGGTCCGGTAAAATCAACATTGCGGGTATGGTTCACGTAGGTCAGATTGGCACCACTGGTCCTTTTGTTGATAACGGGGTATATTTTTACCTTGCCGTCGCCGCAAGTCAAAATATTCCCTCCTCCATCTTTTCTTGGGCCCCATATAACACCACGAATTATTCCCCGGTCGATCTCAAACTTTGTGGGCTCCACGCAATAGTAATGCTCCGAATCATTCAGTGGAGTTACCGAGGCAAGATTTTTAAGGTTATCGGGTATAACCGTATTCTCTTTAGAGAAACGGGCATCGGCAGCCGCAGGGTCCACATTGCCGTAGGCATCTACCCAGGTCTGGTAAAAATCAGGGGTAACTGCAGCCGCATCGGTTCCGCGGGTGTTGGGAAATTCCGGTCTTGGAACCTGATCGCCGGATATCGACCAATAGGCCCAGCGTTGGTGGTCGGTTTCAAGTACCCCCCTTTGGTCAAGCGCGAATATAAGTTCGCGATTGGTGTGGTTATCATCACTGAACAAATCGAAATATTCAGGGGATAAGGAGTACGGTCCGGAAATGATCTCGCTGGTATACTGGATCACCTTATCCATATCCTCCTTTTTATGGGCTGGCGTACCATAGGGATCGCGGTATACGGCGGCATTCAAATACAACCGGGCCAGCAAAGCCCTCACCGCATCCTTGCCTATCCTGCCCGGGCCCTTATCATTTTTAATGACGTTCACGACCGACAGAAGCTCACTCCCAATATAATCAACGGCTGCTTGTCCTCGTAGAATTTCCGATGTTTGGTTGGCAAGCTCTTTCTTGAAAACTAGGCCCCAATTGTCAAGTGCCATCAGGTTTAGGTATGCCTTCATGGCTACCATTTCGTAATACCCATCCTGGGCGCTTGTATTACCAGTTTCAGCTTCCAGCTTTAATCTTTCCGCAGCGATCACCGCTCTCGATAAGGTTAAGGTTATTTGGGTCCAGGTATCCCCCACCAAACCATTGCCGGGGGTCATGAGATGCTGGTGAACC
>JBGTLT010000072.1:0-48763 GCA_041743975.1 Zeaxanthinibacter sp. | reverse complement strand
GTCAGGGTGGTGTATTGCCCGTAAATTTTATGTTTCACAAACTCTTCAAGGTTGATGGGAAGCTCCCCTTCATATCCTGTAAACCGGGACCACATGCTCCAGTCATGGGAGGCCACATAGTGCCCATCCCTGGTTTGGATGATATCCAGTTCAAACATCCGGAACCCTTTGCGATAACTTTCAGTAAGGGCCTCCAGGGAATTGGTTGATTTAATTCCGTTTACTTCCCCGCCGGCATGGGCAATGTAACGGTCTATACCGGGTTCAAATTCATACCGTGCTTTCGGAAAATATTCCTGTGGCTCATCAAGGCCCGCAGGGATTGAGACTTCCATAGTAACAGACAATTCATGATTAGCTTCCCTGATTGCCCCGAGGAGGTTATGCATCAGATAGGCCTCCCTGTTCCCGAGCCTGCTGAGTACCTGAAACCCCATTCCCTTCAGCTTCTCGGTATAGTCAGCAAGGCTTTTAGCCGCTGCATCATGGGCAAGTATTGAAAAAGTTGCCTTGTTTTTTACGAGCTGGTTCAGGCTTTGGAAAAATAGTGCGGCATCGGCTTCACTGGAATACGTGTCGAATGTTTTGAATTCGTATTTCTCAGGGGAATTGTAATGGACTATCGTCAGGCCCCTCGATACCCTTTCGGTCACCCCGTTGATAATAAATCCGCTGGGTTTCCGGGCATTGAAGCCATGGCTATTCAAAACCACTAACCCTTCGGCAGCAGGGCACAATTCAGGCTTTTCCACAAAGGTGATGCTTTCGGATTTGTCAGGCAGGATGAAGCCAGCATTCAAAATCAGTATTAACATGCCTGCAATAATGCCTCCTATAGATTGAACCGGTTTGTATTCCATGGTTTCCTGTATTTTTTATCCCGGGTATTTTCCGAATATCCGGGCAGTAGCTCACCCGTTTATGGTTCGCAAAGGGTGGTAGCGTATATAAACGAAATTACCTTTCACTTAGTATATAAAGAAGGTAAACGGCCTGAGGCCTGAAGGCGAACTGGCCTCCTGCTTTGGAAAATAGGGCTGTGCTGATGAAATCATAAATTTTAAGTGTAATTTTGCTGCTGTTTATGGAAGGCATAAAAACAACAACAAGGGCTCAGGAATCTACAAATGCCATTGAAAGGCTTTATATAACGATGCGCCATCTTTTTAACCGGGGTTTTTACAAACCCTTAGGTGTTTCCGGGGAAACCCTGCGCAATGCACTGTTGCAGCTTAGGCCGGAAATATACGGCTCCATCGCTGAGGAAAAAGCCGAACTGAACGGACTCATTTATGTTTTGGAACGCTTGCCTGAAGGCATCGAAGAATGCCGGTTTATAAACCTCACCTCGGATGAAGGCTATACCTCCTCTCATTTTAAAGCCATCATTCCTCCAAAAAGGAGGAGGAACTGTTATAGGATTGACAGCGAGCAGATGAATATTGAGATTACCCGGGGCAGGTCGGATATTTATGATATACTTACCCACCTTACGTTTCTGTTTATCGAATCTCATAAGATCTGCCATAAGGTTTTAATTGAAGATTCGGATAAGACGATCCGGGACTGGAAAAAACTGGAAATAGCCGTCAACCAGCCTAAATTGACAATGGCGGAACGGGAAGTTGCCCTTATCCATACAGCTACTATCCTGGGAAGATCCTTTACGGAAATCGTAGCGGTTTACAAAAAGTTTGCCACCAAAAAGGACCCGGATCGTTTTCTGAAGATAGTTTACTGGCTGGGAAAACTTGCCATAGAGGAGGAATTGGGGGGTGATAAACGGACCATATCATTTAGTGCACTTCTAAGGGAAAGGCTTGGACACCATATACACGGTGAACGATGGGCCAATACAATAAAAGTAGCACTGAACAAATATGGGTTGCTCAACAGGCCTATCCATATAATCAGCGCCAATATGCACAGCGTGGTCAATTCCCTATATGCCAGGAAGGCCCTTGCCAAAGAGTTTTCCAACAAGGAATCCCTGGAGATATATGAGGCGCTGAGTTCCCTGAAGAACGTCCAGTTACGCGAAAAGGTGCTTGCAGTAGCCCGGAAAAACGGGATGATCGAGATCAACGATATATCGGGCACCAACATTGATGTTCAGATATTTGATATGGCAAAACCTGGTCCGGATACGTGTTGTTATGCTATGTCCGAAGATATCGATGATGATAAAAAACCTGTTATATTTGTGATGGACTATGCTTTCGGAGAGCAGGCATACGAGACCATTGACGAACTTTTAAAGCCTTTCAATATCACTAAGAAGAACCCTGTTTTTCTCAATGTAGCTTCCATTTCTATTATGGGTAAGGCTGGAATATTAAAAGGAGGTAAGGGGGATTTGATGATTCCATCAGCCCATATATTTGAAGGAACCGCTGATAATTACCCCTTTACAAATCAGTTTAAAGTCAGTGATTTTGCAGGAAATGGCCTGAAAGTCCTGGAAGGAACCATGGTTACGGTCCTGGGGACATCATTGCAAAACCGGGACATCCTGAAATTTTTCCATGAATCCACATGGGGGGTGATCGGCCTGGAAATGGAAGGCGTCCACTACCAAAAGGCTATTCAGTCCGCCTCTAAAATCAGGAAGAGTATCCGGGAGGATGTTACCGTAAGGTACGCATATTATGCTTCGGATAATCCTTTGGAGACCGGCAGTACACTGGCGTCGGGAGGATTGGGGACAACAGGGGTGAAACCAACTTATCTTATTACGGATAAAATTCTTAATCAAATATTTAACACAGTCTAATGGAGAATCAGGCACCACCCAACCCAGGCACACAATCAGATGAAATAGATCTGGGTCAACTATTTAAGATAATAGGGAAGGCATTTGACAGGCTTGGAAGAGCCTTTTTGAGGCTTTTCCTGTATTTTAAAAGAAAAATCGTAATCCTTATCGTTTTGTTTGTTGCTGGTGCGGCAATAGGATTTGGTCTGAACCAGATTGTGACTAAGAAACTGAAAACAGAAGTAATTGTCAAACCCAATCTGGAGAGTAAAAACTATCTCTATGACGTGGTTCAGGAGATCCAGTCCAATATGAAGGCCGGGGATACCGCTTTCTTCAGGACCATAGGGGTGGATGTGGACCAACTGCAGGGATTTGACGTAATAATTGAACCATTGGAGGGTAAGAATGAATATCAGGATGTAGAAAATGACCTGAAATATCTTGAACTGCTTGAAAAATTCCAGGATGATGAAATGGTCGCAGATGTGGTGCGGTCGGAGATAATGAATAGAAGTACCCTTGTTCACCGGATCACTTTTTTTTACCTAAAAGATTCACAAGGCAATGACATAGCGCGAAAGTTGATGGCATATATCAATTCCAATGACTATTTCAGCGACATGATGAAAATCAGCAGGGAAAATGCAGTTGAGCGCATCACCCAAAACAACAACCTGGTGTCACAAATAGATCAGCTTGTGGTTAACTACTCTGAAAAACTAGGGAGTCGGGCAGAATCTACTCAGGGACAGATTGTTGTAGGTCAGGAAGACCAACTCGATATACCAGGGCTCCTGACCTTAAAGAATAGCCTTATCAGGGACATTGAAAGGAAGAAACTGGAAATGCAGGGTCCTGCGGTGGCGATACGGATCATTAATTTTGGCAGCCCTCAAGTGGTCCAGAAGAGTTTTTTCACCAAGAATGTCGTGTGGATACCTCTCGTCCTCCTGATCTTGTTCTTTTTATGGGATTTCTTTAAATACTTAAGCAGGAAGGCACGGGAAATGCAATCGCACTAAAGGCAGGGCCATGCAGCAGACTATTTTAATAACGGGTGGGGCCGGCTTTATCGGAAGCAATTTCATTTCCTTCATCCTCCAAGAAAAACAAGACCTCCGTATTGTGAACCTGGACAAACTTACTTATGCCGGCAACCCTGACAACCTGGCGGAAGTGGAAAACCATGCGAATTACCATTTTGTCTACGGGGATATCTGCGATAAGGGCCTTGTTGAAGAAACCTTTGAAAAGCACCAAATCAACGGGGTGATCCATTTTGCGGCCGAATCCCATGTGGATAATTCCATCAATGCCCCTGATAATTTTATACACACCAATATCAATGGCACCTTTGTATTGTTGGAGGCTGCCAGGCGGGTTTGGTTAGCTTCAGGCCTACAGCAGAAAAATAACCGTTTTTTGCATATATCCACAGATGAAGTCTTCGGCTCCCTTGGCGCGGAAGGGTATTTTACGGAAAAGACCCCTTACGCCCCCAATAGTCCATACAGCGCTTCAAAGGCTTCCTCAGATTTCCTGGGCAGGAGCTATTACCACACCTACGGTCTCAATCTGCTGACCGGTAACTGTTCCAATAATTACGGCCCGAAACAACATGAGGAGAAATTAATTCCAACCATTATCAGGAAAGCCCTGGGCGGGGAATCCATCCCAATCTATGGAGATGGATCCAACATACGGGACTGGTTGTATGTAGGAGATCACTGCAGGGCGTTACAGCTTATTTTTGAGCAGGGTAAAGCCGGGGAAACCTATGCGATTGGCGGGAACAATGAGCATAATAATTTGTACATTGCCCGGCAAATATGCGACATCCTGGACAGAACCAGCCCACTAAAACAGGGTAGTTACAGGGAGCAGATCACTTTTGTCAGTGACCGTCCCGGACATGACCAGCGGTATGCGATTGACAGCACAAAGATACGGGAAGCATTGGGTTGGAAACCGCTCATGCCTTTTGAGGAAGGATTGCACACAACGGTTCAATGGTATATAAAAAAGTACCAAAAGGAATAAAAATGAAGGGAATTGTATTGGCAGGCGGTACGGGTTCGCGCTTACATCCAATCACACTGGCGGTTAGCAAACAGCTCATGCCGGTATATGATAAGCCCATGATCTATTATCCCGTGTCCACTCTTATGTCCGCTGGGGTCCGCGACATCCTGATCATTACAACCCCACAGGATGCGCCGCTATTTAAAGTGCTCCTGGGGGACGGGAGCCAACTGGGATGCCGTTTTGAATATGCAGTCCAGGAAAGTCCCGGGGGGATTGCACAAGCCTTTATTATCGGGGCCGATTTTATTGGCAGGGAGAAGGTCTCCCTGATCCTGGGGGATAATATTTTTTATGGGTCCGGCCTGCATAACCTGCTGCAACAAAACAATGACCCGGAAGGGGGTATAATTTACGGCTATCATGTGCAGGACCCTGAACGCTATGGGGTGGTTGAATTCGATAGTGCTGGTAATGCCATATCAATTGAAGAAAAACCCCAAGTTCCAAAATCTAATTATGCAGTACCGGGCATATACTTTTATGATAACGATGTGGTGGCCATCGCAAGGGAAACCAGGCCAAGTCCCAGGGGGGAATTGGAGATAACCAACATCAACAAGGTGTACCTGCAGCAAAAAAAACTCAAGGTGAGTATATTGGACAGGGGCACCGCCTGGCTCGACACCGGAACTTTCAGTTCCCTGATGCAGGCTTCACAATTTGTGGCGGTCATTGAGGAAAGGCAAGGCCTGAAGATTGGTGCCATAGAGGAAGTAGCTTATACCATGGGGTACATAAACAAAAAACAATTGCATAAACTCGCGAAACCACTCTTAAAGAGTGGTTATGGCGCGTATCTGATGCAACTTTAACAGGATTTCCGCTAAATGACCATACAGCCCACTTCACTGCCGGATTGCTATTTAATAAAACCTGAAATTTATAAGGATAACAGGGGCTTTTTTTTCGAAGCTTTTAATAAAGCGATGCTTGAAGTAAAAATGGGGCGATCGATGAATTTTGTGCAGGACAACCTTTCATTTTCCACAAAAGGGGTTCTCAGGGGGCTTCATTTTCAGCAGGAACCACATTCCCAGGCAAAATTGGTAAGGGTTATTAGCGGAGAAGTCCTGGACGTGGTTGTAGACCTGCGGCAAGACAGTAAGACCTTCGGGCAACATTTCAAGATTTCATTATCCGGGGAGAACCACCATATGCTTTATGTTCCAAGTGGGTTGGCCCATGGGTTTTTAACGGTAAGTGAAGAAGCAATCTTCCTATACAAATGTGATAATTACTATCATAAGAAGGCGGAACGGGGTATCAGGTATGATGATCCCGATCTGGGAATTAACTGGGAGTATCCAAAGGAAAGTCTTATTCTGTCTGAGAAAGACAACATGTTGCCAAGCCTGCAGGAATGGAAGAAGTTATAAAGGTATTGGTTACCGGTGCCGGAGGACAGCTGGGAAAGTGCCTGCAAAAGGTTGCCGGGAATTACCCTCATATCCATTTTGATTTCAGGGATAAAAGCACCCTTGATATCACTAATCCTCAACAAGTACGGCTGGTTTTTCAAAAAGGTAGTTTCGATTATTGTATCAATACGGCTGCCTATACCAACGTGGATGAAGCCGAACGAATCCCTCAACAGGCCTATGCCGTGAATACCTATGGTGTAAAAATTCTGGCCAATACCTGCAGTGAATTTGAGGTATGTATGCTTCATATTTCAACCGATTACGTTTTTGATGGAGCAAAGGATGGAGCTTATACCACTGAGGACATTCCGAATCCTATCAATGAGTATGGAAAGTCAAAATGGGAAGGGGAAAAGCAGGTACAGCAAGTGTTAGACCGGTATTTTATAGTGAGAACCTCGTGGTTGTATTCTGAGTTTGGACCAAACTTTTATACAAAGATCCTGGAGAAGGCCAGACGCGGCGAGACCTTGTATGTGACCGATGCCCAGAAGGGGTGTCCTACTAACGCTACTAATCTGGTGACATATGTGGTGTCCTTGATCAGTGACGGAAGGGTGGATTATGGAATCAAACATTTTACAGACGGGGCGGCGATGAGTTGGTTTGATTTCGCCTGTCAGATCTTAAGGGAAAACCAAATGAAGCCTGGCCTTATGGTTATTAGGGATAAGAATTATCGTAGTTTTGCCGCAAGACCGGTAAACAGTGTGTTAAAGTAAGAGGGATTCCCGAATGAAAAAAAATCTAATAGTTTTTGGAACGCGCCCGGAAGCCATCAAAATGGCTCCGCTGGTAAATGAATTCCGGAAGCATTCAGGGAAATTTGAGACCCGGGTTTGCGTGACAGCGCAACACAGGGAAATGCTCGACCAGGTACTGGAATTCTTCCAAATCATCCCTTACTATGATATGGATTTAATGCGACCGGATCAGAACCTGCACTCCCTTACTGCTGCGATTGTTGAGGGCCTGAAACCGATCCTGGAGGATTTTCAACCCGACTTTGTTTTTGTTCACGGAGACACAACTACTACAATGGCCGCAAGCCTTGCAGCCTTTTATTCGGGCGCTAAAATTTGTCATGTCGAAGCAGGATTACGGACCTTCAATATGCAGGCCCCTTACCCGGAGGAGATGAACCGATGCGTTACAGGCGTATTGTCCAGCATTCATTTTTCTCCCACCGAAAGCGCAGGGAATAATCTCCTGCGGGAAAACAAAAAGGCGGAATCTATTGTGGTTACAGGGAATACGGTGATAGATGCCCTTCATTTCAGTGTAGCGAAAGTGACTTCGGCAGCATTTATGCAACCGGAAATCGAGCAGCTCAAAACACTGATTGACCCATCCAAAAAACTACTTCTTGTGACCGGACATCGGCGGGAAAATCACGGAGAAGGATTCCTGAACATATGTATGGCATTGAGTGATATTGCCAAAAACAATCCGGATGTTCAAATTATCTACCCGGTACATTTAAATCCGAATGTACAACGTCCTGTTTACGAGCATCTGAATCATAAGAAGAACATTCACCTGATTGAACCCCTTTCTTACCCGGCTTTTGTCTGGCTTATGGAAAAGTCCTATATGATCATTACCGACAGTGGGGGCATACAGGAAGAAGCCCCTAGCCTTGGGAAACCGGTATTAGTAATGCGGGAAACCACAGAAAGGCCTGAGGCAGTGGAGGCGGGTACGGTAAAACTTGTTGGAACAGACAGGACAGTAATTGTTCGGGAAACAGAGAAACTTATCAAAGATAAGGAACACTACCAGGAAATGAGCAGCCGTCACAATCCATACGGGGATGGCAAGGCGTGTTTCAGGATTGTTGAATTCATTGAAAGAAGTTAGTATGAAAAGTATTCAAGTGGTCATGATGGGCCTGGGGTACATTGGATTGCCGACAGCGGCCCTTATAGCCAGTCAGGGAACCAGGGTCCATGGGGTGGATATCAATCAGCAGGTGGTTGATACCATTAATGCCGGCAAAATACATATCGTAGAACCATCTTTGGAGAAAACTGTTTCAGATGCCGTTGCGAAGGGGTTCTTAAAGGCCGCCACAAAACCGCTCCAGGCCAATACATACTTAATAGTAGTCCCCACACCATTTAAGGCGAAGAACGAACCGGACATCAGCTTTGTTGAAGCTGCCACAAGGGCTATTATCCCGCTGTTAAAGGAGGAGGATCTTTATATTATTGAGTCAACATCTCCCATAGGGACTACCGAGAAAATGCAAACCATGATCTACTCGGAACGGCCCGACTTAAAGGACCGATTGTATATCGCATATTGTCCGGAACGCGTGCTCCCGGGGAATGTCATGTATGAACTCGTCCATAACGACCGGGTCATTGGGGGAGTGGATGAGGCATCTACCAACAAGGCTATAGACTTTTACGGCGCGTATGTGAAGGGCAAATTACATAGGACCAACGCCAAGACAGCCGAAATGTGCAAACTTGTTGAGAATTCTTCCAGAGATGTACAGATTGCCTTTGCCAATGAGCTATCATTAATTTGTGACAAGGCCGGAATTAATGTCTGGGAGTTGATTGAATTGGCCAACAAGCATCCACGGGTCAATATTTTAAAGCCCGGATGTGGTGTGGGGGGCCATTGTATTGCGGTGGATCCTTATTTTATAGTTTCAGATTACCCGCTGGAGTCTAAAATAATTGGTGCGGCCCGGGAGATCAATAACTATAAGTCCTTTTGGTGTGCTGAGAAAATTCAGTCAGCCCGCCTTCAATTCGAACTCGAACATGGCCGGAAACCTAAGATTGCAATTATGGGGCTGGCCTTTAAGCCGGATATTGATGATCTGCGGGAATCACCTGCAAAATATATTGCTCAGAAAGTATTGCAAAATGCTAACAACGAGGAATACTTTTTTGTGGAACCGAATATTGAGTCCCATAACGTTTTTAAACTGACGCCTTTCAAGGTAGCACTGGAAAAGGCCGACATTATAGCATACCTGGTTGCACATAAGGAATTTATTCAGAACCAACCGGGCCAGGATAAATTAGTACTGGATTTTTGCGGGATTACACATCTCTGATGGTCATAAAAATTAGTAGTATTCCCAAGGAGTTTTGTTATGAACCTGTAAATTCCGGATCATTTCGGATTCCTTATAGGCAACTTTATATGATAAATCGCAGTGATCAAAGAAAAACTTAGGAATACTTTAAATAGGAGCCTGGCGTCACCAATGATCAAGGGGATGTTTATCTACTCCATTGGCAGCCTTGGCTCACGAGCGATCAACTTTGCTGTCTACCCGATTCTTACTTTCTTTTTAATAAAATCAGACCTGGGATATTATGATTTAATCATTAATTCTATTTACCTGCTTATCCCCTTGGCTACCTTCCAGATTTCAGACGGAGTATACCGGGCAATCCTTCCGGTAAATGATAGAGGAGTCAGAAAGAACATCATAAGTACTGGAATAAATATTATTCTGACAACAACGTTGGTAATATTGCTTTCTGTCCTCATAATTACCAAGTTGTTTTTTCCTGTACAACAGGGTTTCCTGGTGTTTTTGATGGCGCTGGGCTATGCCTTGAATATCAGCCTCAAACAGATAGTCAGGGGTTTAAAACTGAACAAGGCCTACATACTCAGCGATATCATTTACAGTTTCGTATTTGTATGTGCATTGCTTTTTTTTCTCAATGGTTATCTTGTCGGGCTCGAGGGAGTTTTTGTATCGTTTATTCTGGCTAATGTTCTTTCAATCGGTTACCTGCTTATAGCCACAGAGATTACCAGCTATATGAGTTTTTTTAAGTTACCGCAGCGCGAAAACGTAAGGTCATTATTCAGGTATTCGGTACCATTAATCCCCAACACACTTAGCTGGTGGCTCGTGGGATCTGCGAATACTTACATCATCACTATAATATTAGGCCTTGCCGCAAACGGCATTTACGCTATAGCATTTAAGTTTTCGTCTATCGTATATATTCTAAATAAGATTTTTACCCTGGCCTGGCAGGATCAGTTGATTGGAGCGGAAAGTGTAGATAACCATTACAATTCCAAAATACTTAACAGGTTGTTGGTATTTCTCTTGATAATGGTTGGCCTGATTACGCTTGCTTCAAAACCGTTGCTGAGGATCATAGTTACCAGCGAGTATTATGAGGCATGGAAGTACATACCATTATTGTTGATAGCAACCGTTTTTTCGAGTATTTCTTCTTACTTTGGGGCATTTTATTTAAGTTGGCAGAATACTTCCAAAATTTTTATCACCACCTTGTATGGTGCTTTGGTAGCTGTGATTTCTTCAGTCATACTTACAAATTGGCTTGGACTAATGGGTACTTCCATAGCCATGGCTCTCGGTTTTGGAACAGTAGCAATAACCCGATACATGGATACAAGAGCCCGATTAAACCTTAGCTTTAAGCCAACAACATTATTGATTTTATTGACTTTCATTATCTTATCAATAGCAATAAATTATACGATATGAAATACGGATTATTTACCTATGAACAGTCTCATAATAATTTGATCAATATAGGAGATTATGTGCAAAGCCTGGCGGCTCGGCAATTTTTGCCACAGGTAGATTTATATGTGGAGCGGGATAGACTGGCATCCTACACGGGCGATCCCATAAAGCTTATAATGAACGGATGGTTTGCCCATAGCTCAAAGAACTGGCCTCCAAACCCACTAATAGATCCCTTGATAGTATCCTTTCATTTAAACAAGGGAGTAGCCAATGAAATGATGGCTTCAAAAGAGATTATTGCATACTTCAAAAATCACGAACCCATAGGTTGCCGGGATTATGATACTTTGAACCGCATAAAGGAGGCTGGTATTGACAGCTATTATAGCGGTTGCTTAACGACCACTTTGAACTATAACGGGAGGCTTCTTGGCAAAGATCCAGAAAGGGGGTCAAAGATTATCCTGGCAGATGTCCTTTTCAAGGATGATGTAAGGCTAAGGATAAAGCGCAATAGACTTTATATCATCCGGGATCTTTTTATTGGAAAGCTCTTCTCTTTAAATAAAGTAAAAAGGTACATTGACAATCTTATTCCGGCCCGCCTCAAGCAACATGTGGCACATCTGACCTGTTACTACCCCGAAAACACCAGTGAAGATCAGCGATTTGATCATGCCATATATATTCTCAAGGAGCTTGCCAGCGCAAAGTTGGTAATTACATCGAGAATCCATATTGCCCTCCCCTGTCTTGCATTAAATACTCCGGTACTTTTTGTATTTGGCGGGCAACTCACAGATCTTCAGGAGTTTCGGCGACTCGATGGAGTCATTAACCTGATGAATGTGCTAGTAGAAGATGATTTTGATACGACTGTCCCTCATTTGAAAGGCATACAGTTTTTTAAAAGGAGTGAGATAGATTGGGACAAGCCTCCCCAAAACCCAAGGCAACACATAACTCTCCGAAATGAATTAATTAGGAAATGTGAAGCCTTTGTAGGGTAGCCGCCATCATGCCAAAATCTAGATACGACATACTGCTGGATGTGGGCCTATTGGGTTTGGCCTTTCTGAGTATTTATAATAAATCAATAGCCGGGGCCCTGGGAATACCGTTTTTGGCCTTTCTGGACGAGATTTTATTAGTGGCTTGCATCCTGCTTCTATGTGGTCACTGGCTCATGGCGAGCAGGGTGAAAATTATTTATCTCCTTGTCATCGCCTTCTTTATCTATTCGGTGATAATTTCCTTACTATTTGGCTATAACCGGGATCCTGCGGACGTTGTTATACAAAGCCTGATCAATCTTAAATTTGTATTATTGCTGCTCACCTTCCTTCTATACTTTCAGAAAAAAATAACCCTTGTTCGAAAGTTTTTTAATGTGGTGCTTTTAGTGGCTATTGTAGGCATAGTACTGAATTTAGTTACTGGGACGACCTTTAACAGTTTCTTCGATATCCCGGTGTCTGTTCGATCCAACCAGTCGTTGCGTTTCGGGGGATTTTTAAACCCTAATCAGATGGCTTACCTAATGGCAATGTATATAGGGATTTCATTAAACAGGGCCAAAGCTAATACGGGATATTTGACGCAATCCGACTGGTTAAAAATTGCAGCCAGCATGGCTATCATTTTCCTGACTGATTCCAGGTCTGCCATCATCGGCGTATTGTTCTTTTTTGTTGCTTTTTACTGGGAGTATTTGTTGAAAAATGCCAGAATGTTTTTGTCTTTTTTCATAGTTATGGCAGTATCCCTGTTATTGTTCCTTTCGTTTAGCAATGTTATCAGTATTTTACTTATAAATTTGGCGGGCAGCTTCAGTCTCGACAGTTATTACATACGTGGGATAATTATCAATATGGCACTGCAGATTACCTACCTCCATTTTCCAATTGGCACAGGGGCAGCCACCTTTGGGACGGTATTGTCGGACAATAGCCCCGTGTATGAATATTTCGGAGTGGCGCACAGGTCTTTTTTTCTTGAAAAAAGGGGAATCTATGACAGTGCTTTTGCCTCCATTTTAGGGGAATATGGCCTGATAGGCATACTATTTTATGGCAAAATATTATATTTTCTAAAACGATTTCTTCTTAGTTTTTCCAGCATTCACAAGAACATAATGCTCAACGCGCTGTTCATGGCCTTTTTGTTTTATTCGCTAACAAACCCAGTGCTTACCAACAATATCTATATATTCCTGAGTATTCCCATTTTTATGGATTTCATCAGGCCCGGGTTAAAGTCTTCTGGGAAATTCTTGTTTATTCCAAAATCCAAGCAAAATTAACCATGAAAATCCTGCTCATTTCCAATATGTATCCCAGTAAGGAAAAACCCTATGCCGGGATTTTTATTAAAAATCAATACGAGGAACTCCGAAACCTATTAAATAATGGAGAGGAAATAACTATATTTTATATGAAGCGGCGGTTTACCTCTGCCGTGGGGTCGCTGCTAAAGTATTTCTTTGCGTTTATAAAGTTCATACCCTATTTGTTCAGGCGATATGACGTGTTACATCTGCATTTTTTTTACCCGCTTATTTATTTCGTCTGGTGCTATAAATTTATTCATCCCAATACAATCGTGGTAGTTACCTTCCATGGAAAGGATATTACCAAATTAGTTACTGATGCCAACCGGGACCGCCTGAAACGTATTGCGAAGATTGTGGATTTTACCATCCCTGTTGGCCGCACTATTGCCCAGATGGTGAATGAGAAACTGGAATTGAAAACAGGGATGATTCAACCCGTCGGGGTAAACAACAATGTATTTTACCAAGAGGAGGGCATTGCCAAAGAGTACGACTTTATCTGGATAGGGTCCTTTATTCACAGAAAGGGAATCGACGTGGTGATAAAGGCCATACGTGAAATGCAGGATCCTGGGATAAGATATTGCTTTTGTGGCTCGGGGGAATATTTGAAGCAAATAGAAGAATTGCAGAAATCATACAAGGTAAGTATCCGGCAGAACCAGACCCAGGACCAATTAAGGGTATTGCTAAATTCTTCCAGGTTTTTCCTGTTGATGTCCAGGAATGAAGGCTTTCCTACCGCCACCATAGAGGCAATGTATTGCGGAATTCCCGTTCTTACCTCAGACATTCCCCAATTCAGGGAACAGGTGTTACAAGGGGTGAACGGATTTACCACACCTGTGGATGATGCGGAGGCCCTGCAGGAAAGACTTTTACAACTATATACAATGGAGGAGGGTGAATATCACAAACTCTGTCAGGGTGCCCTGAAATCATTTAAAGAATTATCTTTGCGCCAGGTTTGCGAGGAGCTACTTGAAACTTACAGGAAACTAACGATGCTTTGAAAAGGATTCTGTTTGCAATCTATCTTATTTTTTTCAGGAATACGCCTGAGGACTACCGCCCCTATGCCCTTTTCTTTCCATGGATCCGCAGCAAACTTGTTCAAGGCTTCTTAAAGAATTGTGGAAAGAAGCCCCGTGTTAAAAGTGGCGCCGAAATATCTCCGAATGCGACCATGGGCGACTTCTCCGAATTGGGAACCCGCTGCATGGTACAGGCAAACGTGCACCTTGGCAGCCACGTGATCATGGGCCCAGATGTGAAGATCTATTCACGCAACCACCGCTTTGACCGTTTAGATGTTCCTATCCGCGTACAGGGAAAGAATTATTATGAGACCAGGATCGGCAATGATGTATGGCTGGGTGCCAACTCCATTATTACCGCGGGCTGTATGGTAGGAGATCACGCCGTGGTTGCCGCTGGATCGGTGGTTACAAAGAATGTCCCGGAAAATGCCATTGTGGGCGGGGTACCCGCAAGAATTTTAAAATATAGAAAATGACCATGCACATAGGATATTGTTTTGTTCTTTTACTTTTAATTAATTCGCCACTATTCAGTCAGAATCTGGATGATTTCAGGTTTCAGGACAGCTTTGATTCTTTAAAGATGAAGAAGCGATGGTATTATGAAATAACTGAGAATAACCAGTATTTCCTTACCAGGGATTCTATGGTTAACTTAAATTCGCATGGTAGATTTAAAGATGGATTTCTTGTATCTGAGATGAATTCCACGGGAGATAGCGTTAAGGCCAAGCGGGCAGAAATAGTGACGCGGCTTTTTGACTCCATAGGAATGCACAAATATCTTTCTTTGAGTATTCAAGCTCCTGAATCCATTATTTTCGATAGTTCAAACTTCGGACGGGAGACTTTGATTTGTCAATGGCATAGCAGGCCGGCACCTGGGAAAGACTGGGATCATTATAGAAAAAGCAATAAATATATTACGCCAAGTATTGCGCTATATATTACAACTAGCGATAATATTAGGTTCTATTTAGTGCTGAGATATGGGAATAATGGCAAACCTGGATTTGAGGAATTTGGAGAGGTGTGGAGCACTATTGCCGTAAGGAAGATTGAACTTGGAGAATGGTATGATCTAATGTTTCACATTAAGTGGAGTGATCATAATGACGGCTTTATAGCCGCCTGGATTAATAATGAACCGTTTACCCCTTTCAATGGCCTACATAACAAAGTATTCGGCGCAAATATGCACAATGCTTCCCCGGTGACGTTCAAATTAGGACAGTACCGTTACTTTGATGACACTCATAAGCATCAGGTTTTCTATGATGAATTCCATGTCGGGGAAAACTTGGAGGAGGTTTCCCTCTTCGACGCATTGCCGGTGCACTACGATGTAACCGATGAATTGCAGTTCATTGAAATCCATAAATAGGCAGTTGCATGAAACTTTTATACCTTCTGGGGGCCGGCCGAAGTGGCACTACACTTCTGGCTACGATTTTCAATGCGCATCCCAGGATACAGACCATTGGCGAAATGCACCAGTTCCTTGACTTCGTCATCGAAGACAAACTGTGTTCATGCGGCCTGGAAGTAAGCCAATGCAGCTATTGGGGACCTATTGTAAGAGGCCTGGCCACATCAAAAGAGGCGCTTATGGAACAAGCCCGGTATACCGAAGCCTGTGAAATGCATCGGAACATTCCAGGGCTAATGTTTCGTTCAAGGGGAAACCCCAGATATTTAAATAATCATGTAAGGATTTTTAAGACCATAGCCACCCATACTGAAAAGCCGGTATTGCTGGATTCGTCTAAATACCTGGCCCGGTATTTACTTCTTTCGCGAAGTCCTGATATTGAAATCAGAGGGATATATGTAGTGCGCGATGTACGCGGCCTTATTACCTCATTTTCTAAAAAAGTACAGACCTCCAGGAGTCCATTATCCACCATTGTCTATTACCTCTTTATTAATTTTTTTGGTGAAATAATATATAGGACTGATAATAGGATAGTGAAGTTACGTTATGAAGATTTAATGGAAGATCCCTTGGGACATTTGAACCGGCTTTATTCGCATGTCTTGGATACAAACTCTGAAGCTATAATTTTGGCGGAATCCTACGGTATACCCCATATTGTGGGGGGCAACCGGATGAAAACCCAAAAGCAGGTACGCATTTTGAAGGATGAGAAATGGAAAACCACTATGCCCCGATGGCAGCAGATAATCTTTTACTTTCTGGCCTTCCCGGTCATGATCATTAACAGGTACAAGCCATGAATCATCTTGAGAAGTATACATACATGCTATTGTATCTTGCCGTATTTACGCTGCCCATGTATATGGTCTTAAACAATATACTTTTGGGGGCTTTTATTTTCGTTGGCCTCATAACTGCCATAGTGCCTTGGAATAAGAGAAAATTGCGGACCGATGTTTACAAAGCATGGCCGGTATTGGTGTTTTTTCTACTGGCCGTAATAGCTTCTTTTCATAATATTAACAGTCAACCATTTAAGTTTCTTGAAAAATACTGGTCGTTATTATTATTGCCTCTGGTATTTTTTTCAAATCAAGAAGGGGTTATGCTGAGGCGCAGAGGTATTTTTATGTCTTTGATGTGGGGTTGTACAGCCACCCTGGCTTTATGTTATGGCAATATGGTTTGGGAGATGGTCGCAGGGGCCGAACCGTTGAGTTATATGTTTCGATGGCGGCATATTGGCCAGCAATTCACAGATTTTGCCGATACACACCCCACCTACTTGGGTCTGTTTATCGTGACCTCTATATTATTTTTGTTACAGGACAAGGGCTTCTCAAAAAGGGTGAAATTCTTGTTATTCATGTTCTTGCTTGTAGGCCTGTTTCAACTCTCCAGCAGAATGGTCTTATTGTTGTTCGGATTGTTTCTTATTTTCTTTTCGGCCAAAAAATTTATGGAAGACCGCTGGCAGGTATTGGTTCTTGTTATGGGCATGTCCCTTTTTGCCGGAGTATTTATGTTCTATGGCAGCAGTTATCTGGAAAAGAGATTATTCTCATCAGACAATGTATTGGGAGACAAACGTATCGAACGCTGGAGCATATCGTATGAAATCTTTAAGGAGCATCCCTGGTTGGGGGTAGGGTATGCCAATGTAAAACCACTTAGAAAGGCCAAATATATTGAGAACAACTTTCCAATTGCTTCGGAATTAGAGTTTAACGCCCACAACCAGTTTTTGGAATACCTCAATTCCAACGGCGTTTTTGGAGGCGTTTTGTACCTGGGATCCCTGATTTACCTTCTCATGGCCAGCATCCAACGCAGAGACACTCTTTTTACTTTTATCTTTTTCGCATTTATAATTGCCAACTTAACTGAATCGATGATGGTCAGGATCAAGGGTATAGAATATTTTGCGATCTTTGCCACATTGTTCCTATGCGGCGAGGGCAGTAAAGAGGAAGACTCCAATGAACATATTAATAACACTTGATTACGAACTGTTTTTCGGGCCACGAAGTGGCACCCCTTTCCATTGCATCATTGAACCAACAGAAAAGCTTTTGGAGCTAGTTGTACCGTTTGATATTCCCATAAATTGTTTTGTGGATTCAGGTTACCTGTTCGCCCTGGAAAGGCAGAAAGAGGACTATCCGGAATTACAGGAGCATTACAAACAGGTGAGCCGCCAGGTACGTTTCCTTGCAGATACCGGTCATTGCATTGAACTCCATGTACATCCTCACTGGGAGGACACCTTTTTTGATGGTAAACAATGGAGGATGAACACTGCCCGATACAAATTATCTGACTTCCAGGAACCAGAGGTTATGGAAATTGTTACCCGATATACCAAAGTGCTACAAAGAATCAGTGGCAAGGCGCCGGTGGCCTATCGTGCAGGAGGCTGGTGTGCACAACCCTTTCCCCCCATAGGAAGGGCCCTGAAGAAGAATGATATACATATAGATAGCAGCGTCTATCCAAATGGGCATTATAAATCAAAAAATCAGGCCTTTGATTTCAGGGAGGCACCTCCCTATCAAACCCACTATTCCTTTTCAACCGATCCGGCTCAGGCTGATACTGAAGGGACCTTTGTTGAGATTCCTATAAGCTCTTACAGAGTTAGCCCCTTTTTCTTTTGGAACTTTGCCCTGAACAGGCTTACGTCCAGCCCCGAACATAAGTCCATGGGAGATGGAAACGCAGTGCCTATTTCTAAAAAGGAATTGTTGCGGTATTTAACTATACCGTCAACCAGTGTTGTATCTATGGATGGGTTTAAGGCAGACTTTCTGGAAAGGAGTTTTGTCAAATATAAAGAGGCTACGGCAAATAAGGGGAATTTTGTAATCATTGGTCATCCCAAGGCCTTTACACCTTTTTCCCTGAAGGTTTTTAAGAAGTTTGTCCATCGTCATCACGAGGAACACGACTTTTGTACCTATTCCAATCCTGGAAAACCCTGGTAAGAATTCAAGCTGACAGGCTTAATTTTACCCAAAAGCAGATGCACCTGCCTGGTTATGGAAGACAGAACTAAATATATAAACGGGAAGAAGATTTACGCCTTCCGCTCAAAGGAAGAATTCTTAAATTTCCTCGCTGCTAAAAAGGGGATATTAATAGCGCTGAATGCGGAAAAACTAACGAAGTCCGACCAGGAGCTAACTCGTATTATCAATCAAAACATTGGATATCCGGATGGGATAGGAGCCGTTTGGGCACTTAAACGAAAAGGACTGAATGCAGTTAAAATTGCCGGTGCAGAATTTTGGCTGGATATTATTGAACGATATCAGGCACAGCATACCTTTTATTTTTTAGGATCGAGTCAGCAGGTAATCGAGAAAACCATTGCCAAGTTAAAGGATCAGTATCCCGGAATCCGTATTACCGGGTACCGCTCCGGGTATTTGGAACCAGGCGATGAACAGGATATTATAAATCACCTAATGGAACGAAAACCTGTAGTGGTGTTCGTTGCCATGGGCAGTCCGAAACAGGAGTTCCTGATGGCCAAATTCCTTGAGCACCATCCAACCCTGTATATGGGTTTGGGTGGCAGTTTTGATGTGTATTCCGGCAAAAAGAAACGAGCTCCCCGTATTTTTATATATCTCGGACTCGAGTGGTTCTACAGATTGTTGAAGGAACCTACGAGAATATCCAGACAATTAAATTTAGTTAAATTCCTATTTAAAATTATCTTTGATAAAATTTAATCTAACCTCTTTATTGCTTGTATTTTCTTGAAACTGCCATATCGATCTTCTTAGGTTCTTTTTTGGTGACATATCTCACCATTCCAAAGATTATTGGCGTGGTGGTTTATAAACGGCTAATGGATAATCCCGATCAAAGGAGTTCCCATAAAGCCATGACACCGACATTAGGAGGGATCGCATTTTTTTACACCCTGGTCTTTACGCTTTTTTTTATAAGGGGGCGGGACACATTTGATGAAGCTATTTATATCATTCCCGGGCTGACCATCCTTTTTATTGTTGGATTAAAGGATGACCTTGTGGTGCTGTCTCCCGGATCCAAGCTTTTGGCACAGGCCCTTGCGGTAAGTTTTATCCTGGTCAATGATAGCTTTACCATTACTTCCCTGAATGGCTTTCTGAACATCAATGATATTCCCTATTTTCTGTACCTGCCCATTGGGGCATTTATGATGCTTGTGATCATAAACTCGTACAACTTAATTGATGGAATCGATGGGTTGGCATCGGTGGTTGGCATTGTCATTATGATGATCTATACCACTATATTCTATCTATCGGGAGAATATTTTTTCGCGCTACTTGCAATTTCAATGAATGCCTGCCTCCTGGCCTTTCTCGGATTCAACGTGTCGTCCGACAAAAAAATATTCATGGGAGACACCGGTTCGCTTATTGTAGGATTTATAATAAGTGTGCTCACGCTAAAGTTTTTAGCCCTGAAACCTTACGACTATACCGAATTACCCTTTTTATTGGAAAATGCACCTCTGATCGCCATCGCCATTCTTATTGTCCCGCTCTTTGATACAGCCCGGGTCTTTACGATCCGAATTGCCAGGAAACAGGCTCCATTTTCACCGGACCGGAACCATGTACACCATGTATTAATCGATTTTTGGGGCTTAAGCCATAAACAAGCCAGCTTTATTATCGGCTGCTTCAACATCCTGTTTGTAATACTTTTTGTTATCCTGGGCAGCGCTGCTAAAAACCTTGGGATGGTAATCATGCTTGTCTCTGTAGTAATATTTTTGAGTTATATTTTTTTTAAGTACAATTATAATTTTACCACTCTAAAGCAAAAAATATTACTAAAACGCAAGGTTAAAAAATTCAGGTCCAGGATAGAAAAGCCGAAGAAGAAAAATACAGGCACAAATAAGGAAGAGACGAAAGTTTAACCATCCAGGAATCATCACCTGTAAAAACTACTAAACAGACTTTTAGGCAGATAGTTTCTAATTACAACAGATAAACCTGAATCCAGTCCGAATGTATCATAGATGCATTCAAAATTATAGATACATAAATCCTCCTACAAGGGAATTTTATTGATTTGAACCCGATAATGTAGTTTTTCGACACAAATAATTGCATGGGCCAACCGGCACCACTATTTTTGGGCATTCAAATTTAAGAAGCAAATCAGTAATCATTTTAGATACATTTAGAGCATGAAAATATCAGTTGTGGGTACAGGCTATGTGGGCCTTGTTACAGGGACCTGTTTAGCGGAAACGGGGAATGAAGTGGTTTGCGTGGATATTGATGAACAGAAGGTGAAGCAGATGCAAAACGGGGAGGTCCCCATCTATGAGCCCCATTTGGATGTACTCTTCGAACGCAATATAAATGCCGGCCGTCTCATCTTCACAACCTCCCTGCAAGAAGGCCTGGATCATGGTGATATCATCTTCCTGGCCCTGCCAACCCCGGAAGATGAGGATGGTTCAGCCGATTTGAAATACGTCCTGGGGGTCGCGGAGGAAATTGGAAAACTCATCACAGAATACAGGGTAATAGTCGATAAAAGCACGGTTCCGGTAGGGACTTCTGAAAAGGTGCATGCTGCCATTGCCAGGCACGCCAAATGCGACTTTGATGTGGTCTCCAACCCTGAATTCCTTCGGGAAGGTTTTGCCGTGGATGATTTCCTGAAACCGGAACGCATTGTAGTAGGCTCCAGTTCGGATCGGGCTACGGACCTCATGCAAAAATTGTATAAACCGTTCGTGCGTTCGGGAAACCCCGTGATCATTATGGACGAAAGGTCGGCAGAACTGACAAAATACGCGTCCAATTCCTTCCTGGCAACCAAGATTACCTTTATGAACGAAATTGCCAACTTTTGTGAAAAGGTTGGTGCAGATGTGGATAAGGTACGCATTGGGATGGGGACGGATTCACGGATAGGAAAACGCTTCCTGTTCCCCGGTATTGGCTACGGGGGCTCCTGTTTTCCGAAAGATGTGAAAGCACTCCATAAATCGGGGAAGGATTCCGGATACCATTTCCAGATACTGGAATCAGTGATCGATGTGAACCAGAAGCAGAAAACAGCCCTGATACCCAAAATAAAAAAATACTTTAACAATGATTTGAAAGGCAGGCAAATTGGTATTTGGGGGCTTGCTTTTAAGCCCGAAACCGATGACATACGGGAAGCGCCGGCCCTCTATATAATTCAGGAGTTGTTAGACCTGGGGGCCAGTGTCACTGCTTTCGACCCCGAAGCCATGCCCAATGTACAGCGGAAACTTGGGGATTCCATCGCTTTCGCTGAAGGGATGTATGATGCCTTGAAAAATGCCGATGCGCTGGTAATTTGTACGGAATGGGGCGTTTTCAGGAACCCCAATTTCAATATGATGAAGGAGATGTTGAAAGAAAATGTCATCTTTGACGGAAGGAACCTTTATGACACCCGGGAAATAAAAGCGGAAGGATTCCATTATGAATCCATCGGACGGTAAAAGGGATTGGAATTAAATATATAAAGACGTGAAGAGGGTACTAATTACAGGCGCTGCGGGTTTTTTGGGTTCACATCTCTGTGACCGGTTCATCAGGGAAGGCTATCACGTGATCGCCATGGACAACCTTATCACCGGCGATTTGAAGAATATTGAGCATCTTTTTAAACTGGAGGAATTTGAATATTACCACCATGATGTCACCAAATTTGTACATGTACCGGGCAAATTAGATTATATACTCCATTTTGCCTCTCCCGCCAGCCCGATAGATTATCTGAAAATACCCATTCAAACCCTCAAGGTAGGGGCATTGGGGACACATAACCTCCTGGGCCTTGCAAAGGAAAAAGGAGCCCGGATTTTGATTGCCTCCACATCCGAAATTTACGGCGACCCGCTGGTCCATCCGCAAACTGAGGAATATTATGGCAATGTGAACACCATAGGCCCCCGTGGGGTATATGATGAAGCTAAACGGTTTCAGGAGTCAATCACAATGGCCTATAACCGGTTCCATGGCGTGGAGACCCGAATCGTTCGTATTTTTAATACCTACGGACCCAGGATGCGACTGAATGACGGGCGGGTTATCCCGGCGTTTATGGGGCAGGCACTGAGAGGCGAAGACCTTACGGTGTTTGGGGATGGCTCTCAAACCCGTTCTTTTTGCTATGTAGATGATGAGGTTGAAGGTATCTACCGATTGTTGCTGAGCGACTACGACCTGCCGGTAAATATCGGAAACCCCCATGAGATCACCATCCGTGATTTTGCGGAGGAAATCATCAGGCTAACCGGCACAGACCAAAAGATCATTTACAAACCCCTGCCCAAGGACGACCCGATGCAACGGCAACCCGATATCAGCAAAGCCCGGGAATTACTTGGCTGGGAACCTAAAATTGGCCGGGAAGAAGGCATGAGGAAAACCTTCGATTATTTTAAAACACTTACCCGGGAAGAACTCGATAAAACAGAGCACCGCGATTTTACCAGCAGGAATAAAAGATAGTGGATCTCCTTTTACAAGCTGTTTTCAGTTTCAAACCGTATTTTTGCCCAAAGTTCATTGCATGAATATCCTGATCCTTGGTGCCGGTGGCAGGGAGCATACCCTGGCCTGGAAACTAAAGCAAAGCCCCCTGCTCGATACCCTTTATGTGGCTCCCGGAAATGCGGGAACCGCACAAATTGCCCGGAACATTCCCATAGATGTCAATGATTTCCTTGCTGTTAAGGCATGTGTGCTTACCCAGGATATTGAAATGGTCATCGTGGGGCCTGAAGACCCCCTGGTCAACGGAATTCATAATTACTTCCTTGAGGATCCTGAAATTGCCCATATCCCGGTAATTGGCCCGGCAAGGGAAGCAGCTGCCCTTGAAGGGAGCAAGGAATTTGCCAAGGAGTTTATGATGCGCCACCATATCCCAACAGCTGCCTACAAAAGTTTTAAGGCAGAAACCTGCCCTGCCGGCCTCGCTTTCCTGGAAACCATTAAACCTCCCTATGTCCTGAAGGCCGATGGACTTGCCGCCGGTAAAGGTGTCCTGATACTACAGGACCTCGGGGAAGCCAAAAAAGAACTACAAGCCATGCTTTTGGGTGGCAAATTTGGCCATGCCGGAACAACGGTTGTGATTGAGGAGTTTTTGTCGGGGATTGAACTGAGCTGTTTTGTACTCACAGACGGAATAAACTATAAAGTTCTGCCTACCGCCAAAGATTACAAAAGAATAGGGGAAGGAGATTCCGGCCTGAATACCGGCGGAATGGGTGCCATCTCCCCCGTCCCATTTGTAGACGAAGAATTTGCAGCCAAAATCCAGCAACGCATTGTGGCGCCAACGATAGCCGGACTACAAAAGGATGAACTGCCCTACAAAGGGTTTATCTTTATCGGCCTGATCCGGGTTGGGGACGACCCGTTTGTTATTGAATACAATGTACGGCTGGGGGATCCTGAAACCGAAGTGGTCATCCCCAGGATCAAAAATGACCTGTTGGACGTTTTCAAGGCCGTGGCAAATGGTACCTTGCACCGAATTGAACTGGAGATAGATGACCGTACAGCGGCAACAATCATGGCGGTTTCAGGGGGTTACCCTGAGTCTTATGAAAAGGGAAAGGAGATCAGCGGACTTGAAAACGTGGAAGGATCCCTGGTCTTTCACGCTGGTACCCAACTGCAGGACGGGAAGGCGATTACTTCAGGGGGGAGGGTGCTGGCGGTAACTTCCTTTGGGGAGGATTTTAAGGAAGCCGTAGAACTATCCTACCGGAACCTGGCGTATATCCGGTTTGAAAAAATGTACTACCGTAAGGATATCGGGTTTGACCTATAAGTAAGAATGGGAAGAAATTGTCTTGTCCTCTTCGCCGCTATCATCGAATTTTTTAAGCTGCAGTAGCCAATAGGTAAAGGCCACTATCCCTAATATTACAAAGATCCAGCTGATAATGTTGGCGGTCCACCAACTTTCAATAAACCGTAAAAAATCAAACGGCCAGAAAAGCACGTTCACGAATAAATCTGCTATGCCTTCAAAAAGTGATCGCATCTTGGTTATATTTACCTTGCAAAAATATAAAAACCCGGGATGATATCGAACATTTTTGGAAAAACAAAGCCAATAAATTATATAATTCTTCTCGGCTTTCTGTTTACCTTTTACTGGATCCTTGTCCTGTTGGTTTACCAAAACGCGTACACCCCGGAAGGACTGGTTGTTCAGATTGTTATCCTGGCCATTCTGCTCTTCGGTATTTTTGTGGTGAATTTCATAGTGAAGCGGAACCAGATCACGGGGACCAATGCCTATACCATCCTGTTCTATGTTGGACTGATTGTGGTGTTTTCCGATGTACTCACCGATAACAATGCCATCTTGTGTGGTTTTTTTTTGCTCCTGGCACATAGGCGGCTTATCAGCCTTCGATCCTTAAAGGACACCAAATTAAAATTATTTGACGCTACCCTCTGGACAGGCGTTTCAAGCTTCTTCTACGACTGGGCACTATTGTACATCCTGCTCATTTTTATCGCCATATATTTCTATGAACCCAAAAACATCCGGAATTGGCTGGTGCCTTTATTGGGGGTCTGCGCAGTGGGGATCATCGTTTACAGCATACTGATCTTATTGGATAAGGAATACCTGTTCACGGAACATTATACGCTTTCCCTGGATTTCAACACCACATTTTACGCATATTGGGCCAACAGCACCAAATTGTTCATTTACGCCATGATTACCCTATTTACAGGATTTTGGGCCTTCCTTAAATTAGGGAAGTTGGGGACAGGGAAATTGATTACCATGAGGCTTATCGCCATATCATTTGTGATTGGGTTGCTCGTAACGGTCCTGGAAACCTCCACAACCGCGTTTCCAATCCTGGTTACTTTTTTACCTGCCTCCATATTGCTGACAAAATATATTGAGGTCATCAAAAAGGCGAATATTAAGGAAATGTTGCTAATTGCTTCCGTGGTGCTGCCGCTGGTTATCTTTATCACCGAACTCATTATCAAATAAAAAGTATCTTTACAGCAAATTAACAGACTGATGTTTAGCGCTTTTGCCCTTACTATATTCGAAGCCTGTATCCGGGATTACCATCAGGAAGACCGTGTGGATCAACCTTTTGCAAACCCTTATCCCGATTTGGAAATCAGCCATTTGCTGTACAGGAAGAATTGGATAGACACCGTCCAGTGGCATTTTGAAGATATCATTCGCGATCCGTCTATCGACCCCGCTGAGGCGCTGGCGCTTAAGCGTAAAATAGATGCAAGCAACCAGGACCGTACGGACCTGGTAGAGTTTATAGACAGCTACTTCCTTAAAAAATACCGATCGGTTGATGTTTTGCCTTCGGCCACCATCAATACGGAGAGCCCGGCCTGGGCACTGGATCGCCTTTCCATCCTTGCGCTTAAAATCTATCACATGCGGGAAGAAAGCCTCCGGCCTGATGCCTCACAGGAACATGTGGAGAAATGTACAGAAAAATTACAGGTGCTGCTGGAGCAACAGAAGGATCTTTCGACGGCCATTGACCAATTGCTTTCGGATATTGAGGCAGGAAGAAAATATATGAAGGTATACAAGCAGATGAAGATGTATAATGACGCTACCTTAAATCCCATACTTCGTGGCAGTAAATGATGTACTGCAACCTGACTCCCACAGGAATACAGGCAGCGGCAGGCACATACTGGTCATCCGCCTTTCTGCCATGGGCGATGTGGCCATGACCGTCCCGGTTCTCCTGGCACTCACCCAAACCTATCCGGACCTTAAGGTTACCGTCCTTACCCGGGCATTCTTCCACCCGATGTTCCGGGATATTTCCAATGTTGCCATTCATGGGGCGGACGTAGCCGGGCACCATAAAGGAATTATGGGACTCTGGAAGCTATTCGCCGAATTAAAAGCCCTTCAGCCTGATGGAGTTGCCGATCTGCATAATGTTTTGCGAAGCAATGTCCTGAAACCATTTTTTAAAGCCTCCGGGATCCCCTTTGTCCAGGTTGATAAAGGCCGCCCCCAAAAGAGGGCGCTTACGGCAGCCCGCGGGAAGGCCATTGCCCCCCTGGAAACCAGCCATGAACGCTATGCAGCTGTCTTTGGCAAACTAGGGTTCCCAATTTCCCTGAAGCTGGTAAAATTATTGCCCCGCCTGCCTCTTTCGGAGACCATAACCAGTCTGGCAGGGCAACGGGCCTTAAAATGGATCGGTATTGCGCCCTTTGCCGCTTTTGAAGGTAAGACGTATCCGCCGGCCCTGATGGAAGAAGTGATTGATCAGCTTGCAGCAAGTGATAAGTATACCATTTTTTTATTGGGAGGTGGACCCGAAGAAGGACGCAAACTGGCCGATTGGGAAGGGCGCTGGCCACATTGTATTGCGATCCCGGGAAAATTTAATTTTGGAGATGAATTGGGGCTGATATCCAACCTGGACCTGATGGTTTCCATGGATAGTGGGAATGGCCATCTGGCAGCAATGTTCGGGATCCCAACTATTACACTCTGGGGGGTAACTCACCCTTATGCCGGGTTTGCCCCATTTGCTGCAGACCCGGAAAATTCCTTGCTGGCCGACCGGCAAAAGTTTCCGCTCATCCCAACCTCAGTCTATGGGAACAAGCTTCCGGAAGGGTATCAGAAAGCGATGGAAACAATCCGGCCGGAGGCCATTCTGCGCAAGATAGACGCTGTCCTGTATGCTGAAGGTTATTCTATTCGCTGATCCGGAGGTGTACACCTCAGGCGATTATCTTCTTAGCCTGAATTGATTTTAAGTAAATCCTGAGTTGGTTCATATATCTGTATTTCCGTGCACCGGGGGAATTCTCTACCATAAATGTACGGATACCCAAATAGGAACTGATCAGGAAAACCGCAACTTCTTCACTATCCACATGCCGGTCTATATGGCCATTGAATTTACCGCGCTGGATTGCTGTCACCAGGTTCACTTCCCAGATCTTCAGGATATCATTCAGGTATTTCATGATTACCTTATTCCTGCCGTTGAATTCATTCAGGAAATTTCCAAGTACAAAACCATAATCCAATTCATTATGGACAGCTGTTTCCAGCGCGTCCTCAAAACAATTGGAAATAAGGTCCAGGCTATTCGCATTTCCTTCGATGGGTTCAATGAGCATGGTATACATTTTATGTGCAACCAGGTTCTGAATGATCTGTACAAAGAAATCCTCTTTGGAATCAAAGTGGTGGTAAAAAGCCCCTTTGGATAGGGATAATTCCTTCAGGATATCATCTATACTGGTATTGTGGTATCCGTCCTTATAGAAAAGCTCCAGGCCGGCAACCTGCATTCTGTGCATGGTGGCCATGCGTTTAAGATTTTTGTCCATTTTGATTTGGGTTTGATAAATACAGACCGTTAAGTCTCTAACAAAGAACCCCCGAAACTCCAGTTTTGGAAAGATTAAGGGATATACGACTCCTTAAACTGGTTCAAAGGGCGAAAATCAACTGAACAGCACTAAAGCCGTACTTTAACCAGACCACTTGGTCGGTAAATAAATTCGATGAAAGGGATAGATTCCTTCAGAATGGAGCCGGATATCGCGGTTTGGTGTCTGTATATGGTGCGATCTGTTGTAATTAATTATGCCACTGTTCCCTGGCAACTGCTTCCTGCACCGGCCGTGCATCCATAACAATGTTGCGAAATGATAATATTCCGGTCATTGAGGATGTCCTCATTGTATTCCTTTATATGCCTCACCTTGCTGGCAACCTTTAAATCGAGCATCTGGTTGAAGTCGCAATCATACAACCACCCGTCCCAACTTATTGAAATGGTATTGGTACACATTACATTGGCAACGGCGGAAGGATTGTAGGCATCCACCAGGGCATACATATAGTCTTCATAGTTTTCTGATGCGATGAGGTAATCCAGAAAGCGTGAGATGGGTAAATTGGTTATGGAGAACAGGTTGTGGAACCGGATCCCGAAATCCTCCATAAGGGCTTTCTTAAAATCAAGCTCAAGGGCCTTCTGGTTCCCAGGCAGGAAGGCGCCTGAAGGATTATAGACCAGGTCGAGTCGCAGTGGACTACCTGGCAAGCCATATCCTACAGCATTCAGTTCCCGGAGGGCTTTGATCGACTTGTCAAAAACACCTTCACCCCGTTGCTTGTCTGTCTTTCCCCTGGTATAGTGGGGCATGGATGAAATGACATGTACATTGTGATTTTTAAAAAATTCGGGGAGGTCATGGTACTTTTTGTTGGCCCGCATAATAGTAAGGTTGGAACGCACAATAAAATCCGCGATCCCTGCTTTGGAAGCTTCTTCCACAAACCAGCGGAAATCAGGGTTCATCTCGGGCGCCCCGCCGGTAAGGTCCAGGGTATGGGCGCCGGTATGCCGGATCACATCCAGGCATTGCTCCATGGTTTCCCTGGTCATGATTTCCTTGCGATCCGGGCCGGCATCCACATGGCAATGTTCGCATACCTGATTGCACATATACCCAACATTGATCTGCAGGATCTCCAATTTTTTGGGTCGAAGGGGAAATTGGCCTATTTGCGCGATTTTATCTTTAAAGAAGGGAAGTTCCCCGTCTGCAAAGATCCCTCCATTCAGGATTTCCAGCTGCCTGTTGGTCTCTGCAAGCACGTTGTGCCTTGCTTTTAATGATTTAGTTGCCATTATTTCTCGGTTCAGTATTCAATCCCGACTATTGCCGGGATCGGCACCAGTAAACTACAGGCACCGGAAGTAAGTGATATCCGGCATTCATGTGACCGCTATGGACACTAATTATCCGAATCCCTCCCTGCCCTTTACCAGTCCCTTTACATGCTTAATTTATTATACTTATTCATCATCTGGACACCGTGCACAAGGGTCGCGCCACTTTCAATGGCTGCCCCCGCATGCACCGCTTCCATCATTTCCTCCTTGGTAATACCTTTTTCAAGCCCATCCTTTGTATAGGCATCTATACAATACGGACATTTTACAACATGGGCCACCGCAAGGGCAATCAATGATTTTTCACGGGCAGTCAGGGCGCCTTCTTCAAAAACTTTTGTATAGTACTCAAAGAACCGGGTGCCCAGTTCTTCACTCCATTCTGTAATTTTACCGAACTTCCGAAGATCGGCAGCATCGTAATATGTATTTCCCATTGTAAGGAATGTTTTAATTATAATGATTATTAATGCCAGGGTATTTGGGTAGCTATAAACAGCATACTGAAGGATTTGAATCCTTCAAATATCAGTGTGGGTTTGGATGCTGTCAGGTTAGCGGCGGGCGGGAAGGTGAGCCTTTATTGAAAAAAGTGGCTCCGGACCGGGCATAACAACCAATTACAACAGGTTGGTGCCCTTCTTTCTTTTCGGGAAATAAAAATAGGATAAGCGATTTTATCCGCTGCCCGATATGACGAAAACGCCTGCCGATTCTTATGATGTCGAATTCGGAATCCAGGTCATAGAGTGTTCGTAACTGCGTGAATGGCAGGCCCAGGTGGCTCGCCCTGGCAAGTATCGCCTGCGCCAGGTCAGCACTCTGCCAGGGCATGCAGTGCAGGCTCAATAGATCAAAATGGGCCTTATTTAAACCTATAAGGTAACATCCACCGTCAGCAGAGGGGCCCAAAACAAACCGGTCTTTCATCAGGAGGTCCTGTGCCTTCAGTATATCGGAAGCTTTTAACTGGGGGGAGTCATTGCCCAAAGTGATGACCGCGGTGAAGCCTTTTTCAAAAATGGCCGTAACCGCATTTACAAAACGTTCCCCAAAGGAAGCCCCTGTCTGTTCATTTTCCGAGTAATGAAAATAAGGTATGCCCGTGGCACGTACCGTCTGTAAGGTGCGTTCTGTAAGCGCATCGAACAATAGTTCGCCATGCAACAAGGGTTTATGCCGCAACTCCTCTTCGGGGGTATTGGCAAAAATCAGGATTGCGGTATGCTTTGTATTGTGTTCCATACGGGCGGACATATGTAAACTTACGATAAAATGCGCCAGAGGTTTGGTCGGGACATCACTTTTTTAATTACAAAAGGAAGCCTTTTAATTAAACGGGGTTCGGAGAGGGCCTGAAGGACACAACGGGATATTGCCCTTCAGGGAGGGATCAGAACCAGACATTGAAATCAGCTTGAATCAGACATCGTCATAATCCACCTTCAATACGGGGGTGAGGGGATGGGCCTGGCAGGTGAGGATAAAACCATCAGCGATCTCCCCATCTGTCAGGATCTGGTTCTTTACCATTTCTGCCCTCCCTTCTTTGATCCTGGCGATACACGTGCTGCAAACTCCGCCCTGGCAAGAATAAGGGGCATCAATATTTTCTTTCAGCACGGCATCCAGTACCAGCATTTTTTTATCCATGGTAAAATTAAAAACCTCATCATCGAGCACAACCTCCAGCTGGGTTTTTCCTTCCAGCACCTCAGCCAGCTGGTCGGCCTGGTCGGCCGAAGTGAAGAGTTCAAAGTGGATTTGCGCGGAGGATACCCCGTTGCCTTTGAGGGTTTCCGTTACCGATTTGATCATGGGTTCAGGGCCACAGATGTAATATTGATCGAAGGAAGTGCCCTTGTGCTTGTTCTTTACAACAAAATTGACCGTGGAAGGCTCAATACGCCCGAACAGGCTATCTGTTTCACGGGTCCTGCTAAAGATGAACTGAAAGTTGAACCTATCGGTATATTTCTTATATAGTTCGTGCAGTTCCTCATAAAACATGGTTTCCAATCTATTTGAATTGCCATACACCAGTACAAGAGTGCTCTCAGGATGTGCTTCCAGTACCGTTTGTGCTATACTCATAATAGGGGTAATTCCGCTTCCGGCAGCAAAGGCGGCTATGTGCTCTGCCTTCCCGGATGGGGAATAGATAAACCGGCCTCCGGGAGGCAATACCTGCAGCGTATCCCCTTTTTTAAGGAGGGTATTGGCATAGACAGAAAAAATCCCGTCCTGCACTTTTTTTATACCGATGGTAATCTGTTTTTCCCCGGGGGTGGAGGAAATGGAATAGGCCCGTCGTATTTCAGCTCCGTTATGGCTATGCCTGAGGGTAATGTATTGGCCTGCTTTAAAGGAAAATTTTTCTTTCAGGGGTGCCGGAATCTCGAGGGTGACCGCAACGGCGTTGGGGGTCAGTTGTTCAATCGCAGCGACAGTAAGGGGATAAAAATTAGTCATTTGACAAAAATTTTGGCAAAATTACATAAAACAGGAACTAAATTTAGGTTGAATTGGAATTTATAGCATCTAATTGTAACAAAATTCTCTTAGTTTGCAGTTTATAACTGAGAAAATTTGTCTTCCAGAAATGTTTAAACACTTTATCAGACTCCAATGGAAATCCCTTTACAGGTCTGCTACCTTCAAAACACACGTGGCGTTTAAAATCCTTATGGTTCTTGGCGCTCTCTACTTTATAGTGGCATTTCTTTCTTTGGGTGTTGGAGCTTATTACCTCTTTAAAAAGGCAGGTTTCAGCGATCCGCTGCAGGTGGTCAACAGATTTCTTATCTATTACCTGGTTGTTGACCTCTATTTGCGATATATGCTGCAAAAAATGCCCGTGGTCAATATTAAGCCTATGTTGTACCTCCCTTTTAACAAGAGCCAGATTGTTCGGTTTTCCCTGGCAAAGACCGTTTCCTCCTTTTTCAACTGGGGCCACGCCTTCTTTTTTGTGCCTTTTTCCATCGTATTACTGGTTGAGGGATACGCACCGGAAGGAGTAACAGGCTGGCATCTTGGAATCCTGGCCCTCCTTTTTTGCAATAATTTCCTGAATATTTTAATGAATAATAAGGACTCGGTTTTCTATCCGGTGCTGGGGGTGATCATCGGGTTCGTCATTTTACAGTATTATGGCTGGTTTGATATAACAAATTATACGGGCCCCCTGGGCGATTACCTTTTCAACTATCCCTGGACCGCTGTTATTCCCTGGGCACTGTTGGCAATCAGCTATTTTAGGGCATTCCGTTACTTTAAAAAAAACATGTACCTGGACGCGGGGCTGGCAACCCGGCAGGCTATAGCCCGGACAGAGGATTATAGCTGGCTGAACCGTTTCGGGAACCTGGGGACCTTCCTCAAGAATGATATTAAACTGATCAGGAGGAACAAGAGATCCAAAATGGCTGTAATCATGGGATTCCTTTTCCTCTTCTATGGGCTGCTTTTTTTTACGGGGGCCATTGAATCATATGAAAACCCGGTCTGGAAGGTTTTTGCAGGTATCTTTGTATCCGGGGGGTTTATGTTCAGCTTTGGGCAATATGTGCCCAGTTGGGATAGCTCTTACTACCCCCTTATGATGAGCCAGAACATCCGGTACAGGGAATACCTGGACTCTAAATGGTACCTAGTGGTCATCGCCACCCTTATAAGCACAGTGCTGGCTTCAGGTTACCTGTATTTCGGATGGGAAGCCTACCTTGCCGTATTGGTAGGGGCCGTATATAATATTGGTGTAAACTCATACCTTGTGCTCTGGGGAGGTGCCTATATCAAAACGCCGATAGACCTCACTTCCGGGAATAAAGCTTTTGGAGACAAACAGGCATTCAATGCCAAGACCCTCTTGCTAACGCTTCCCAAACTTCTGCTTCCTATAGTGATCTATGCTCTGGGACATTACCTGATAAATCCCACTGCCGGCTTCATCATGGTAGCCCTGGCAGGCGTTCTGGGATTTGCCTTTAAAAATTGGGTGTTTCGCAAAATAGAAAATATTTATAAAAAGGAAAAATACAGGACTCTCCTGGCCTATCAACAAAAAGGGTAGACACAACATTTGATATGAAATTATGATAACCGTTCAAAACCTGAGCAAAATATATGGCTCCCAAACAGTCCTTCAAATTGAACAACTCAAGATCCCCAATGGCGAGAGCTTTGGCCTGGTGGGTAACAATGGTGCGGGAAAAACAACCTTTTTCAGCCTGATGCTCGATCTGGTCCAACCCACAACAGGAAGCATTGTCAACAATGAGGTACAGGTGAATACCAGCGAAGCCTGGAAGCCATTTACCGCTGCCTTTATTGATGAGACATTCCTTATTGGATACCTTACACCGGAAGAATATTTTTATTTTATAGGGGAACTTAGGGGTCGGTCTAAGGCCGATGTGAACTCCCTGCTTTCAGGGTTCGAAGATTTTTTCCATGGGGAGATCCTAGGGCAGCGGAAGTACCTCCGAGACCTCTCGAAGGGGAACCAGAAAAAGGTGGGTATCGTGGCGACGTTCATAGGGGACCCGGAGGTGATCATCCTGGATGAACCATTTGCAAACCTGGACCCGACCACCCAGATACGGCTCAAGGCAATAATCCGGGACCTGTGCAGGAACAAAGAAGTAACGGTACTGGTATCAAGCCATGACCTTATCCATGTCACCGAGGTGTGTGAACGGATCGTGGTTTTAAATAAAGGGGAAATTGTAAGGGATATACGGACTTCAGCCGAAACCTTAAAGGAACTGGAAACCTTCTTCGCCGGTTGAATCCTCTGGAAGGTATAGGCCTCCCTTGGGATCAGGCAGAAAATTTAACCTATTTTTGCCGACCAATGGTATACTAAACCCGTTGTTTTTCAGTTTACAATACGAACGCATACCGGGAATTTTGAAGCTTCATTATACTTTTTTATTATCTGTCTTATTGGGAGGGCTGTTGTTCAATGCCTGTTCTACCAAAAAAGATGCCTTTATCAACCGTAACTGGCACGCCCTCAATACCAAATACAATGTATTGTACAATGGCAATATTGCTTTTGAAGAGGGCCGTGAACAACTCAATGCAGCCTATCAGGATGATTACTGGGAGGTTCTCCCTGTGGAAAGGATGGAAGTGGTGGAGGAGATTGAACTCGATTCCGAGAACAACAACCCAAATTTCGTCATAGCCGAAGAAAAAGCTACTAAAGCTATCCAGAAGCACAGTATGGATATTGAAAACGAAGAACGGAATCCCCAGACTGACGAATCTTTTTTGCTCCTTGGGAAAGCCCGCTATTTTGATCACCGCTATATCCCGGCTCTGGAGGCCTTCAACTACATCCTAAATAAATATACACAAAGCGATAAATTGAATGAAGCCACCATCTGGCGTGAGAAGACCAATGTAAGGTTGGATAACGAGGAACTGGCATTGAAAAATTTAAAGCGGCTCTTAAAATATGAAGCGTTAAAAGATCAGGAATATGCTGATGCCCGGGCTGTGATGGCACAGGCCTATATCAACATGAATGCCCCTGACACCGCCATTCACCAGTTGAAAATTGCATCAGCTTATACCAGGAAGGATGCTGAAATGGGCCGGTACTATTACATCATCGGGCAACTCTATAACCAGCTTGGCTATAAGGATAGTGCCAATTACGCTTTTGATAAACTGATAGCCCTCAACCGGAAGTCGCCCCGGATTTATATGATCAATGCACATATCCAAAAAATTCAGAATACGGAGGTTACGGAGGATAACAGGGATGCCATGATGGTATACCTTACAGACCTGGAAACGAACCGGGAGAACCGTCCATACCTCGATAAGATATACCGGGAAATCGCGATAGTACAAATGGGATCCGGCAAAGATAGCCTGGCCCTTATCAATTACAATAAGTCCCTGAGGGCAACCAGCAATAAACCACAGCTCAATGCCCTGAATTATGAAGACCTTGCGGAATATAATTTTGACCGTAACAGCTTTAAGACAGCGGGCGCCTATTTTGATAGTGTGCTTTCTAACCTTCCGGAGAATACAAGGGAATACCGGGCTACAAAAAAGAAATTTGACAATCTGGAAGATGTGATAGCCTATGAGCAGGTGGTGCAGTATGCTGATAGTGTCATAACCGTATACCATATGCCCATGGAAGCCCGTACAGCCTATTATGAGAAGCACATTGCTGCCCTGGAAAAAGCTGCGGATGAAGCCACCCGGGAAGAAGAGGCCCGGGCAACAGCAGGGTTCGCCACTTTTGCTGCATCTCAGGGGGGCCAGGAGAACCAGGGAAAATTTTACTTTTATAATATTACAAGCCTGGGATACGGAAAGACGGAATTTGCTGGCAAATGGGGTAAACGGCCTTTGGAAGATGACTGGCGATGGAGTTCTAAAAATAAATCAGCGCCATCTGAAACCATCGCACAACTCATAGCCTCAGACAGCACAGAATCAAAGGAAATGACCGAGGAGGAACGCTATTCCGTGGTATACTACCTGGACCAGATCCCTACCGATATTACCGTAATAGACAGCCTGCAAAAGGAACGGAATTTTGCCAATTACCAGTTGGGACTTATATACAAGGAAAAATTCAGAGAGAATGAGCTGGCTGCCGAAAAACTGGAGGAAGTGCTGCGCTCCAAGCCGGAAGAGCGGCTGATCCTTCCTTCCAAATATAATTTATTCAAAATATATGAGGAATTGGAAAGCCCCCTTGCGAACAGCATGAAACAAAATATCATTCAAAACCATCCCGAATCGCGTTATGCGGAGATACTTGTGAATCCGCAGGCAGTACTCACAGATGCGGCTGACAGCCCGGAAGCAAATTATGCGGCATTGTACAAGCGTTTTCAGGAACAGGACTTCCTCTATGTCATTACAGTTGCCGAAGAGCAGATAAACCGCCTTACGGGAGATCCAATTGTTCCCAAATTCGAAATGCTGAAAGCAAATGCCATCGGAAGGTTGCAGGGGTTTAACGATTTCAGGGAGGCACTGAATTACGTGGCATTGAACTACCCCAATAACCCTGAAGGCAAAAAAGCCCAACAGATGATTGCAGAGCAACTCCCTAATCTGGAACCAAAGGAATTTGCCGCGGAAACGGCGCCTGGAAACTGGAAGGTGGTGTTTCCTTTTCAAAGGCAGCATAACGATGCAGCCCTGGAGTTGGAAGAACGATTGCGGAAGTCAATTGTGGACCTGAAATACCGGAATATCGTCTCCGGGGATATCTACAATCTGGAAGAACAATTTGTGGTGGTGCATGGTTTTAAATCCCGTGATTACGCCCTTGGCTATGTGGAGTTGCTAAAAAACAACAAAGATTACAGGATTGATAATGAGAATTTTGTAATTTTATCCGCTAACTATAAAATCATTCAGGTACATAAAAACCTACAAGAATACCAGGATCAATTTTTAACCCCAAAACCCTAATCAACATGTTTTCAGACAACAAAAAACCTAAAATTATGAATGAAACAGGAGGACAACCCAACAGGATCGAAAAGAATACAAAAATCAAAGGCGATATCATTTCCGAAGCTGATTTCCGGATAGACGGCAAACTTGACGGCAATGTGAAAACATCCGGAAAGGTGGTAATAGGAAAAGATGGCTATATCCATGGAAAAGTGGAATGTGTGAATGCCGATATCGAAGGGAATTTCAACGGGGAACTGCTGGTATCCGATCTGTTATCCCTGAAGGCTTCCGCAGTTATTGAGGGCACCGTTTCCGTATCCAAACTCGCAGTAGAACCAGGCGCTACCTTTAATGCATCCTGTACGATGAAAGGTAAGGGCGGGGTAATCAGCAGTACAACACAATCCAGTGGTTCTGCCACCAAGGGCTCCTTAGAAAGCGGCTCGCATACCAGTGGATACAGGACATCAGTAGGAAGCAGTTCCAGCAGTGCCAATGAGCCAGCCAAAGCCTCCTGATAAGGACAATCCGCTCTCTTCCTACGCAAAATTTTCGGGTATTGCGGTACAGATGATCGTGGTGATCGGTTTGGGCAGCTATGCCGGGGTAAAACTGGATGAAGCCTATCCAAACCAATACCGTGGGTTTACGCTGGCGTGTTCCCTTGCTTCCGTGGCCCTCGCAATGTATATTGCAATCCGGGGGGCAGGAGGCAGTTCAAAGGGCAATAAACCCGCGAATGATTAGGGACATAGCGATCTTCTTTTTAAAAATCCTGCTGTTAACGGCGATACTGTTCCTGATACACCGGTATATCCTGACAGCATATCCGGATAAGCACCTATACATATCCCTTTATAAGATTTATGGTTTCCACCTTCTTTCGGTAAGCCTGGTTTTTGCAACACTGCGCTATTTCTACAAGATCATCCCCAACAGGGTCTTCAAGTTATTTATAATTCTCACCATCGGTAAGATGCTCGCAGCCATGATCTTCTTGGCACCTGTTTTTATGGGGCGATCCCCCCATAGCCAGTTGGAGATCATCAATTTTTTTGTCCCTTATTTTTTGTATCTGACCGTAGAAATTATAGGTGTAAATAAGTTTCTGCAGAAATCCGGATAAACCAGGAAATATTGTTTGCCAGTTCATATTATGTATGTACATTTGCAGCGAAATTTTAGAGGGGTTCCTTACATGAAAATTGCTATGCAAACCATTACATTCAGGGCACTTTTGACTGTCATCCTGCTTTCTTTTTCCGCAGCGGGTTTTGCGGCTTCAAACGATCCGGAAGAAAAGGGTGCGTTCAATACCACCGAACTTATATTCCATCACATTCAGGACAGCCATGAGTTTCATATTGCCGGGGATATCACCATGCCACTCCCTGTTATCCTCTGGACGGACAATGGCTTTGTAACTTTTATGTCGGGTGAATTCCATCACGATAAGGAAGGCCAAACTATAGTTCAACGGAAAGGGATGGATTTTGTGAACGTGCACGATAAAATTTACCAACTTGATGAAGGTACCTCCCGGATTGAATTGGATGCAGAAGGCCATCCGGTAAATGCCGAACGCCCGGTTGATCTTTCCATTACAAAGAACGTATTTTCCATGTTCCTTTCCTTGTTGTTGATAATCCTGCTGTTTGTTTCTGCCGCTGCTTCCTATAGGAAGTCGGGCACCAATATGCCCAAAGGGATCGGTAAATTTCTGGAGCCAATAATCCTCTTTATCCGGGATGAGATCGCCATCCCCAATATCGGCGAGCACCACTATAAAAAATATATGCCCTTTTTGCTGACGCTTTTCTTCTTTATATGGCTCAACAATATTTTTGGGCTTATCCCTTTTTTCCCGTTCAGCAGTAACCTCAGCGGCAACATTGCCTTTACACTTGCCCTGTCCGTGATAACCTTTATCATCACCATCATTAGCAGCAAGAGCTATTATTGGAAACACATGCTTTGGATGCCCGGGGTGCCTGTATATATGAAATTGTTTTTGGCCCCCATTGAATTTATGGGGATGTTTATTAAACCGGCAGCGCTTATGATCCGATTATTTGCGAACATCACTGCAGGGCATGTTATAGTCCTGAGCCTTATCTCGCTGATCTTTGTGCTGAATAGCCTGTGGGTGTCCCCGGCTTCTGTGATCTTTGTAGTGTTCATCAGTATCATTGAAGTGTTGGTGGTAGCCATTCAGGCCTATATTTTTACCTTGTTATCTGCCCTGTATTTTGGGCAGGCATTAGAAACAGAACATTAATTAATTTTTAAATATCTTAAACTATGAGTTTAGCATTATTACAGGAAACGGCGACCATCAGCTATGGTGCATTTGCTGCCATTGGAGCAGGTCTTGCAGCTATTGGCGGGGGTATCGGCGTTGGTAAAATTGGTGGGGCGGCTATGGAAGCTATGGCACGTCAGCCCGAAATGCAGGGGAAACTCCAGGGTGCTGCAATTGTATTGATTGCCTTCATTGAAGCGATCGCACTTTTTGCAGTAGTGGTTTCTTTCCTTGCAATGGACAAGTAAAGGGTCGGGTGTGGCGGTTGGCCACACCTTGCTTTTTTTTAACTTAATTTAATGTAAACGATATGGATTTAGTAACACCGGAATGGGGCCTTATTTTTTGGACAACGCTATCCTTTTTTGTGCTGCTTTTTATTCTTCGGAAGTTTGCGTGGAGGCCGATCCTTAATTCTGTCAATGAACGGGAAGGGTCTATTATTGCTGCCCTTGCGGAGGCCGAAAATGCCCGAAAGGAAATGCAGAACCTGAAAGCTGACAACGAAAGGATTCTTAAAGAAGCGAGAGCGGAACGGGAGAGTATGCTAAAGGAAGCCCGTGAATTAAAGGAAAAGATCCTTTCGGATGCCAAAGAACAATCCAAGGTGGAAGGGGCTAAATTGATCAGGCAGGCCAAGGTCACCATCGAGAGTGAAAAGAAAGCGGCGGTAACCGAAATCAAGGATGAAGTGGCAAAGCTTTCAGTGGAGATAGCAGAAAAAGTCCTCAAAGCGGAATTATCCAATAAAGACAAGCAATTGAAGATGGTATCGGATATGCTGGGGAATATTGAACTGAATTAGACAAAGCATGAACGAATCCAGAGCAGCCATCCGATATGCCAAAGCCGTTTTAGACCTTGCCCTTGAACGCAAGGCCACTGCGGAAGTAGAGGACGATATGCGCCATGTATCCGCCACCATCGCTGTTCATAAGGACCTGCAAAACATATTGGGGAGCCCTGTGATCCCCAATGCATCCAAAAAGGAAGTCCTGTACGCCATCTTTGAAGGGGTCCATCAAATTACGGAAGGGCTTCTGAATATATTGGTGGACAACAAACGGATTTCCATATTGAATGAAGTTGCTTTTAAGTATATCATCCTGAACGAGGAACGCAAGGGAGAGGGTGTAGCCTATGTTACCACAGCACTTCCCTTAACAGATGATCTGGAAAAACTCATTTTGAAACGCGTTAAGGAGCTTACAGGAAATGAAATGAACATAGAAAACAGGATAGATGAAAAAATTATCGGTGGATTTGTGCTGCGGGTAGGCGACCTGCAGTATGACGCCAGTATATCAAATAAACTGAACAGGATTAAAACAGCATTCACAAATACTATATAAGTACAAATTGCGGAGGTGAAAGCAGCATTGCTTTTTACGTTCGACTAAGATCTTAATCAACATGGCAGAAGTAAAAGCCGCTGAGGTATCAGCAATTTTAAAGAAACAATTAGCAGGATTTGAAGCCAAGGCTACCCTTGATGAGGTTGGGACGGTTTTACAGGTTGGGGATGGAATTGCCCGGGTTTACGGACTTGCCAATGTACAATATGGGGAACTGGTTGCTTTTGACGGAGGCCTGGAAGGGATTGTTCTGAACCTTGAAGAAGACAATGTTGGGGTGGTCCTCCTGGGGCCGTCCAGGCAGGTCATGGAAGGGGATACCGTAAAGCGGACAAAACGTATTGCCTCTATAAAAGTTGGCGAGGGTATCGTTGGCCGTGTGGTTGATACATTGGGGAATCCAATAGACGGAAAAGGATCTATAAGCGGGAAACTGTTCGAGATGCCACTGGAGCGAAAAGCACCCGGGGTAATTTTCAGGCAACCGGTGAATGAACCATTGCAAACAGGGATAAAAGCAATTGATGCCATGATCCCGATTGGCAGGGGACAAAGGGAACTTGTTATCGGTGACCGGCAGACCGGGAAGACCACTGTTTGTATAGATACCATCCTGAACCAAAAGGAGTTCTACGATGCAGGGGTCCCTGTATATTGTATCTATGTAGCCATTGGGCAGAAGGCATCCACCGTTGCGAATATCGCTAAAACGCTTGAAGACAAAGGGGCGCTGGCATATACCACCATTGTGGCAGCCAACGCATCAGACCCTGCACCCATGCAGGTCTACGCACCTTTTGCGGGGGCGGCTATCGGGGAATATTTCCGGGACACCGGGCGGCCTGCCCTGATCATTTTCGATGATCTTTCCAAGCAGGCGGTTGCCTACCGGGAGGTATCACTACTTTTACGGCGCCCCCCGGGAAGGGAAGCCTATCCAGGGGATGTCTTCTACCTTCATTCCAGGTTATTGGAGCGTGCCGCCAAGATTATTAACGACGATAAGATCGCCGGGGAAATGAATGACCTGCCATCGCCCCTGAAACCAATGGTTAAAGGTGGCGGCTCCTTAACGGCCTTGCCCATCATTGAAACCCAGGCAGGGGACGTCTCAGCCTATATCCCAACAAACGTAATCTCCATTACGGATGGGCAGATATTCCTGGAGCAGGACCTTTTCAACCAGGGGGTAAGACCGGCGATCAATGTGGGGATCTCCGTTTCCCGTGTTGGGGGTAATGCCCAGATCAAATCGATGAAAAAAGTGGCCGGAACCCTTAAATTGGACCAGGCGCAATTCAGGGAATTGGAGGCTTTTTCCAAATTCGGGTCAGACCTGGATGCTGCAACCCTGAACGTTATCGAAAAGGGCCGCCGCAATGTGGAAATCCTCAAGCAGGCACAGAACGACCCTTATACTGTAGAAGATCAGACCGCCATCATTTATGCCGGTACCAAAAACCTCCTGAGGGATGTTCCTGTAAATAAGATCAAGGAGTTTGAAAAGGAATACCTGGAATTTTTAAATGCCCGTCACAGGGATGTCCTGGACGCCCTGAAGGCCGGTAAACTTACGGATGAGGTGACCGATACGCTGACCACCGTATGCAAGGACCTGACCGCCAAGTACAAAAAGGACCAGGTAGGTAAGGAATAGCATAAAGGGTATAGCTTCCGGTTTGGTACTGCCACTGAAAGTGATACCCACAACCCATAAAGCAGAAGTATGGCCAATTTAAAGGAAATACGTAACAGAATAGTATCGGTATCCTCTACCATGCAGATAACCAGTGCCATGAAAATGGTATCTGCTGCAAAATTGAAGAAAGCACAGGATGCCATTACGGCCATGCGCCCCTATTCAGCCAAATTAACAGAGCTTTTGCAGAACCTGAGTGCAAGTTTGGATTCAGATGCCGGGAGCAGGTTTGCCGACAACCGGGAAGTAAACAAGGTATTGATCGTATCAATTACCTCCAACAGGGGGTTATGCGGTGCCTTCAACAGCAATATCATTAAGCACAGCGTATACCTGGCACAGGAACAATATGCCGGCAAGCAGGTGGATTTCATGGCAATTGGGAAAAAAGCCAATGACATATTGCGGAAAAAATGTACTATTGTTGCCAACCACAGCAGCGTCTATGAGGATCTAACATTTGACAATGTAGCTGCAATAGCCGAAGAGCTGATGGAAAAGTTCACATCCGGTTCCTATGACAGGATCATTGTGGTGTACAACAGATTCAAGAATGCCGCTACCCAGATCATAATGACCGAACAGTTCCTTCCCATTGCGCCCATCGAAGGGGAAAAAACCGCAACGACAGATTATATATTTGAACCTTCCATGGTGGAAATTGTGGAACAGCTGATACCCAAATCACTGAAGACCCAATTATTTAAATCCATACGCGATTCCTTTGCAAGTGAGCATGGGGCCCGTATGACCGCAATGCATAAGGCAACGGATAACGCTACCGAGATGCGGGATCAGTTGAAACTCACCTATAACAAAGCAAGGCAGGCTGCGATTACCAATGAAATTTTGGAAATTGTTGGCGGAGCCGAAGCTCTAAACGGCTAAGCGGGGCATTCCGAACATCGATCCATACACCCTTTCCAGATAATTCCAGCAGCGCGTTTATATCATGTCAGGAGGACGTAGATGATTCCTGGCACCAAATTTGAATACCTGCCCATACCGAATGTGTTCCGATTAATATAAGAGCTTATGAAAAATATGCTTATACTGTTCCTGGGGGTTCTTACAGGCCTTGCAGGATGCTCTTCCCAGAAAAAGCTGGAGACGACCCCCCCTTTTACGGTTGGTTCAGCTACGTATGAGCCCTGGATGGCGGGCAGTGGAGAAAGTGCAGCAGGGCACAAGGTGAAAATAATCCTTACTGAAATGTCCGAAGATGAAGTGGCTTTGCAGAATATCTATTTCAGGGGACAGATGGCAAAGGTGATACTGGAACTTGAGCACCAGGGGATTATGGCTACAGCACGGTTCGAAGACCTTAAACCTGATATAAACATGCATGCAGACCCTCAACTGGAAGTTGGGAACCAGCCTCCAAAGATCAGGGAAAGCAAAGGCGCTGTCTTTCCCTTCGATATAAAGGACGACGAAGCCATCCTGAGCTACCTGGAAAGTGACAAGGTGAAATACGTCAGGGTCGCCCGGGTTATGGCTATACCCTCCAGGAATAATCCCGGCAGACCGCAAAACTAACTTTTTTTGCAGGGTTTAAATACCTAATTTTAAGCCTTACCTAACTTCCACACATTTGGGCCTGTTCCAGAAACTCTTTAAACAAACATTTATTTATGGCATAGCTACCGTATTGCCGCGGATGCTGTCCTTTATCCTGGTGCCCATTTATACAGATGTCATGCCCCCGGGGTCCTACGGGGAAGTAACCTTGATTTTTGCCTGGTTTGCCATCTTTAATGTCATCCTGGCCTATGGGATGGAAACCGCCTTTTTCAGGTTTTATAACAAGGAACAGGATACATCAAAAGTGGTTTCAACCTCCTTGATTACAATTGTCGTGTCCACTATCGGGTTTGCAGTCCTGGCATGGATCTTCCGCGGGATGCTGGCAGAGATTCTGAATATCGATCCGCAATATATTGCTTTTGTGATCTATATCCTGGCACTGGATGCACTCACTATTGTCCCCTTTGCCTGGCTAAGGGCCAAGGAGCAACCCATGCGATATGCGATGATCAAATTTGTGAACGTAGCCGTTAACCTGGGCCTGAATATTTTTTTCCTGCTAATACTCCCATCCCTTGCACAAGCGAATCCCGAAAGCCGGCTGAATGCAATGTATATACCCGGTTTTGAAATCTCTTATATCTTTATTTCCAACCTGATTGCCAGTGGATTGACACTCCTGATGATGGCCGGTCTCTATTTCAGGGTTTCCTATATCTTTGACAAGCAGTTGTGGTACAGGATGATGCGTTATGGACTGCCGGTGATGATCGCGGGGATTGCCTTTACGATCAATGAAGTGTTTGACAGGGTGATGTTGTCCGAACTATTGCCGGAGGCCATTGCAAAAAGTGAAATTGGCAAGTATTCTGCCTGCTATAAACTTGCCTTGTTCATGACCCTCTTCGCAACAGCCTTCCGGCTTGGTATCGAGCCTTTCTTTTTTAGCCATTCAACCTCCGAAAACCCGCAGAAAGCTTACGCCCAGATAACGAATTATTTTGTAATACTGGGTAGCGTAATCCTGTTGGCAGTGGTAGTATTCGCAGATGTCCTTAAACAGATCTTCGTCCGCGATACGGCCTATTGGGAAGCCATGCCAATTGTTCCGGTAATTATCCTTGCCAGTTTTTGCCTGGGGATCTACCACAACCTTTCTGTTTGGTATAAAATTACAGACCGGACCCGGTTCGGGGCATTTATCTCACTTGTTGGCGCATTTATAACGATAGTGATCAATTATGTCTTCATACCGGAATTTGGCTACTATGCCTCTGCTATTGCTACCCTGGCAGCGTATAGCTGCATGATGTTCCTTTCTTATTACTATGGCAGGATCTATTATCCTATTCCCTATAATTTGCGGAAGATCATTTTCTATCTGGTGGTGTCGATTGTGTTCTCTGCCCTTTCATTCTATGCATTTAACAGAAATTTGGTAATAGGTAGCCTCTTTCTTTTACTATTTTTAGGGATTGTTTACAAACTCGAATACGATAAATTACGGCAAATATTTTTAAAGCGATGAAGGTTAAAATAATCAACAGGTCCGAACATCCATTACCTGCCTATGCAACACCAGCGTCTGCCGGCCTGGATTTAAGGGCTTCTGTTGAAGTGCCCATTACGCTGCAACCCCTGCAGAGGGCGCTGATAAAAACAGGGTTATTTCTTGAAATCCCCCCAGGTTATGAGGCCCAGGTAAGGCCCCGCAGCGGCCTGGCACTAAAGCACGGGGTAACCGTCCTCAATTCCCCAGGGACCATAGATGCCGATTACAGGGGGGAAATTGGGGTTATCCTCGCCAATTTATCAGATGTACCATTTATCATAGCGGATGGGGAACGAATAGCACAATTGGTAATTGCCAAACACGAACGCGCGGAATGGATGGAAGGGGAGGTACTCTCAGAAACGAAAAGGGGAGGCGGGGGTTTTGGCAGTACCGGGGCTTGAAGATCGAACTCCCGCCTGCAATTTCACAGGTCGCACTAAATGTACATACGATGGGAATCAGATTGCTTTTGTCGCAAATGCTTATCGGGATCTTCATCATTCCGGGGATCAGCAGTGCCCAGGAGGAAGAAAGTGCATCCGTTTCCCTGGAAGAATATACCGATGAATTTCAGGAAAATTTTTTTGAAGCCCTCAAGCAAAAAGGCATCGAGAATTATGACAAAGCCGTGCAACTCCTGCTGGAATGCAAACGATTAGACGCCTCCAATACCGTAATTGACCATGAACTGGCAAAGGCCTATGGGGAGGACAACGAATACCAGCTGGCACAGGATTATGCTGTAACAGCACTGATTGCGGATCCTGCGAATTACTGGTATCTTGAAACCCTGGTGGATATTATGAAGCAGCAGGGGAGCGATGTGGCAGCCATTAGGGAACAGTTGCCGTATGATAATAAAGAATTGAAGGAGAACCTGGCCAGGGTATATTATATCCGTAAAGAATACCAGAATGCCTTAGCGGTCTTAAAAGAATTAAAAGGATCTCCCTATACAATGGCCCTGGCCCTGAAGATAGAGGATTCATTACAGCTAAAGAATCCGCTTGAGACTACGGAAGCTGATCCTTTGGAAGCCTCGGATGTCCCCAAAAACCCGATGGATGAATATACTGCACAAATCTCCCGCCTTATATCGCAGCAGGATTACCCTTCATTGGAGACCATTGCCGCAGAGGCCGTGGAAAATTTCCCGTCAATGCCTTATTTCTATTATGCGTATGGGATGGCGCTCAATAAAAATGGAAAACCCGGGGAAGCCTTGTTAATGCTGGAGTCAGGTCTTGATTACCTGGTAGAAGACAAGGAATTGGCCATCAGCATTTATTCTGAACTGGTTACTTCATATACCATGACAGGAAACACATCAAAGGCAAATATGTATCTTAGCAAAATTAAATCAGGTTCTTAACATGGTGATGAAGAGGAGTAATTTTTGGTGTAGATGGATGGCCCTTGGCGTGATGATGTTACTTTTTGCAGCATGTAAAACGGGTAAAGTGGTAACAGAAGGCGGGGTTGACACCAAAATGACAGCGAAAGCGGTCATTAAAAACCATTACAGAAATCAGCCGGAATTCAAAACGCTCAGCGGGCGGATCAAAATTGATTATACTGACGGGGAGACTTCCCAAAGCCTGGGCGTAAGCCTACGGATGGAAAGGAATAAAACGATATGGATGAGTGCCCCACTGGGCATCGTGAAAGTCTTTATTACCCCCACCCGGGTATCCTTTTACAACAAATTGCAAAATGAGTATTTCGAGGGGGATTTCACCTATCTGAGCGATTTGCTGGGTACCGAACTCGATTTTGAAAAAGTGCAGAACCTGCTGCTCGGGCAGGCATTGCTTGACCTCAGGGAAGAAAGGTACGAAGCAGTTGTGACTGGCGGGTCCTATGAATTAAAACCAAAGGATCCCATTCCACTCTATAAAATCCTGTTCCAGATTGAACCAAGATATTTTAAAATTGCAACAGAACAACTTTCACAGCCTCAAAAGAAAAGGCTCCTTGCAATCCGCTATAAGAATTACCAGGATGTCGAAAACCGTATTTTGCCTTCTGAAATAGGGATAACGGCAATAGAACAGGAAAAGCGGACGGTGATCGATATCCAATACAGGAATATGGAATTCGATAAGGCCCTTAATTTTCCATATACGATACCCAATGGTTTTGAAAAGATAGTGCTCAAATAGTATGCGCAGCTGGTATACATACCGTATTTATGTCGGTCTGCTTGTCATAGGACTGACTACAGCCCATGTCAGGGGGCAAACAAGCGAGCAAAAAACCCTGGAAGTCAAACGGGAACAACTTCAGCATGAGATCGAAGAGATCAACAGGTTGCTTTTTGTTGAAAAAAAGCAGAAAGGCACCGTTCTGGACCAAATGGAAGGACTCGACCAAAAGATCAATGTAAGGCAACAACTGATCCGTGTAACAAACCAGCAATCCAACCTCCTGAACCGGCAGATCAATGCCAATATACGGAATATCACCAAATTAAGAGAGGATTTGGAATCCCTGAAGGGGGATTATGCCCAGATGATCCAAAAATCCTATCAGAACAGGTCGAAGCAGAACAGGCTGATGTTCCTGCTTTCATCCGAAAGTTTTTTTCAGGCCTTTAAGAGGTTGCAATACCTGAAGCAATACACCCAGTTCCGGAAAGAACAAGGCGAGCAGATCATAAAAACCACTGATGAACTTACTCAGTTGAACAAGGACCTGACCGAACAGCGGAAAGTAAAGGAACGCCTTATTACGCAAAATCAAAGCGTGAAGAACCAGATGCTCAGCGAAATTTTGGATCAGAAGGAATTGCTGAAGACCATCAGGCAGAATGAAAGCAAGTATGCTGTTGAGATTCAACGGAAGAAGAAAGAGGCCCAGAAAATTGAACAACAGATAGACCGTCTCATACGCAGCGCCATTGCAGCTTCCAATAAGGAAGCCGGCAAAACCAGCAACAATAACAGCACCTTTGTTTTAACACCGGAAGCCATTGTGGTGGCAAATAATTTTTCTGCCAATAAGGGCAAACTCATTTGGCCGGTTGAAAAAGGGATCAAGAAACAGGGATTTGGGATATACAATGATGCTGTCTACCCCGGAATCAAGCATCAAAGCAACGGGGTCATCATTGCAACAGACAAGGGCGCTAAAGCCAGGGCTGTATTTGAAGGGGAAGTGATTGCCATATTAGCAGTGCCCGGGGGCAATAAGGGTGTACAGTTAAAACATGGAAATTATATCAGCACCTATTACAATCTCTCCAGCCTATTTGTGAAAAAAGGGGATAAGGTACCTGCCAAAACAGAACTAGGCGAAATTTATACCAATCGGTTCAATGGCCTTACCCAGTTAAAGTTCTACTTGTATGAGGATGCCAACCGCCTCAATCCCGAAGATTGGATCTACAGACTGTAATCAATGGATAAGATCACAGATATTTCGGGTACGAGTATTTTACGAAATGGGGTGAAAATGCCTTATTTGGGGCTGGGCGTATACCAGTCTGGTATTGGGGGGGAAGTAGAAAAAGCCATACAATGGGACATTAAGGCAGGTTACCGGAATATTGATACTGCTGCTGC
>JBGTLT010000071.1:0-32093 GCA_041743975.1 Zeaxanthinibacter sp. | reverse complement strand
AAGATTCTACCAGGACCTAAACCTCAACCCAACATACCGTCAGGTCAATGCTGAATCCCTGGAGTCGCAGGCCGTATATGACACGGTCACCAACAGGACATTGTATTTGAAAACCACTATAAGGCGGGGAGATTATTATTTGCTTGGCATACTTACAGATGATGCTAAGAAGGCGGGGGATTTCTTCGGATCATTTCGATTAATGCCGGTGATGTATCCGGAGGCTTTTAAAAAAGTTCGGGATACAGCCCTCTTCTTCACTACAGTTTCATCTGTCAGCCCACCTAAATTTGTAGAAAGCAGCCTAAGTTATTCCCGCCGTGGGCAACAGCCAAAATTGTATGAACCCTATTCCAAAAAAACAGTTTATCAAAATAATAACGACGAGGCCATTACGGTGGAAATGAACAAAAGCCACGATTACCTCACACTACCCGGTATCGATTCAGTCTGGGCACTCCGCAAGAAGCAGTACGCCCATAAAAAATTCAATATCCATTCTGAAAAATCGTTCTCCTCGCCGGAGGGATATGAAGAGCTTCAGCTGACATTAACCGACACGGCAAGTACACGGGGCATCCTGATCAAGAATATATTGAAATGCGGGGTGTTGTATGAGGTAAAGGCGCAGGTGGATACGATTCGGCAGCCGAGCCGGTTTGTGTCTGAATTTTTTGAAAATTTTAAACCTACGGACACTCTTATCGGGCGGGATATTATGGCTGATAAAACATCCGACTTCTTTGCAGCCCTGCGGGCAAATGACAGTATTGTGCTGAGTGGTTACCGATTCCTGCTATTTGATGAGCGGCATATAGATTCCCTCAAACAGTATATTTCGGGATTTGATTTCCCTGAAGACAAAAAACATATTCAATCTCACCTCATCCAAAAATTAGGGCAGCTCGATGATCCCAGGGTAACATCCTTTTTCAGGGAATTCTATGGCAGTTCCTATACCAATTCCGGGGCACAGACCCGGATCCTGCAGGCCATTTCCCGAGCCAGGGATGAAAGTTCGATCAGGCTGTTGCTGGATCTTATGTCCAGGGACCTGCCGTTGGTTGCCAACCCCAGTGAGATTCGGGGTATTTTTAAACCCTATTGCGACAGCCTTGCATTAGCCCGTAAGCTTTTCCCGGATATATTGGATTACAGTGGCATAGCGGAGTATAAATCCCCTATCATTTCGCTGCTGGCAGAATTGAAATCGGAAGACCTTGTCAGAGCAGCGAATTACCGGAAATACAAAAGGCAACTATTGACCGATGCCAACATACAGCTGAAACGGTATTTGGGGCAACTCACCCCTGCCTCAAAATCGAAGAGTTCATCCCGTATGGGTAGCATCCCGAAAGACATACTGGAAGATTATGCGATATTGTTGTATCCTTTCAGCCATGAAAAGGAAGTGGAAAAGTTCTTTGGGAGGCTGAAGCTGGTTCCTGATCCGGGGATCAGAACCGCCTATGCCACGTTATTGGCGCGGCACGAAGTAAAAATACCGGCTGGTATGCTTGACTCACTTGCTTCTGACGTGAACAGCCGGGCCCTTTTATACAGAAACCTTGAAGGAATTGGTAAAACCAGCTTATTCCCGGAACCCTACCATTCAAAGAAATCAATGGCAGAGGCTGCCTTGTTTGAAAAGAACAACTTCGATGAAAATACAATAGATGTCCACTTTATGGAACAGCGCAATTTACAGTTCAGGGAAACAGCCTATACCGGATTTTACTTTAAGGTCAGAAAGAAACAGGAGTATGACAAAAACTTTAAAATATACCTGGTGGTTTTTAGCACTGATGGCCCCATTACGGTCACCCCCTATTATAAAAATGAGGGAATGCGCGTTGAGGATACAGAAACGGATGCCGAAGCCATGGATTATGTGACGGAAGAATTTATGCTGAAAGACCGGAAACGGGCAGTGGTATTCAGGCCCGATCAAAACTGGGGCTATTCAGAATTTTAAACGGGTTGCCGTACAGCGGTTATCCCCCGCACCAAAACACAACTACCTTTACCGGATTGTATCAGCCGGGACCAGGATGGTATCTTGGATGCCGGAATACACCCCGGCACTATCAACTGGGAATGTCGCTTTTACATCAGGGTCCTTCCTATCAGGATATAATTGGGCGTCTGTAAGCCTTTCCGAAGCTTTCCAGGTTTCCCCCAGTTGTTTCAGGACCGAATTGGCCCATTGTGAAGGGTGTTTTGAATCTATCCAGATGACATCCCGGTATTCCGTATCCACCAAGGCCAGATCAGGCGTGGCGGCACCGTCAAATTGTTTACTGCTGTCCCTCACAGCCGCAATGGTCCCCAGGACAAACATCCGCTTTCGCCCGGCAATGTATTTGATAAAGGGCCTAAATTCAACCGCTTTATTGACAGACCAATCATATTCCTTCCGGGATTCCACAACTTTTAATGGCATGGCAGAAATACCGGCAAGTCCTTCCTTCCTGGCAGAATGGTCATAATAATACAGCGTGTGGGTACCATCAGCCGGAATAAATACACTATAAGCCAGATTGGTTCGTTCAGCCCCAATGGGTTCCAGCCCAAACCAATGGTAGAGCCCGTTTTGAGCCTGGGTCTTCATGCCTTCAAAATCAAAATCGGTCACGTAAGGTTGCTGGTTCTGGTCATCCGGCAATACCGGAATTTTCACCGCTGTTTTCATGTTCCAGGGCAGTGGGTCAGTAAACCCCCCTATAAATTGGAGCGATTGGGCCTGCAAGCGGGAAATTTTTTCCGCCAGGATGTTTTGCTGCGCCAGGTACCTGTGATTCCTTATTTCCCTTGGGGAAATATAGGTTCCCATGCCGATGGTTAAACGTTCCAGGTATTCCTTAAAATCATGTTCCCCGGCACCGATTACCATAACCCCCCCAAACGCGGGGTATGGAAAAAAGAACCCTTTCCATTTGACAAGGCTTACCACCTGTACCCATTTACCAGCGTCATCCTTCATATAGAAAACATCACTGGGTTCGAGGGTGAACAGCTGGAAAATACTAAACCGCTGAACCACGGCGTTATAGGTGTTCCTGCTAAAGGCAAGCGACTCCCCTATTGAAAAGGTTACCGGAATCCGGTTCTCATTTGAAAACCTGGGAAATGGGGAAGTACTTTCCACTGAGAAGACCTCCTCGGTATTGTCACTGATACGTTGCCATGTATATTCCCTGGCGGGTTGTACGGCCATGGTCCATTGGTTGGTGCTGTCTACCCGGACCAGCTGCGGGGCAGAAACTTCCTGGGTCTCCCCAATCGATTCATAGGCCATGGTTACAATATTGTTATAGGGTTGTATCCTCTCATTCTGAGTAAGCGGTAATTCAGTAAGCACTTCCCTATTGAGATGCCTGTATACATTATAGGTCTGCATATACTGATACAGGTTGAGCTTCCATCCAAAAAACCACAGGGAACCGAAAAAGGCAAGGATACCAAGGAGGATGAGGACCCTCCGCCCTGCACTCAGTGCGCTTCTGAAACGGCTCAGGGCAAACCATAGGAATAAGCCCCCAAAAAGGATTATGAAAATGTACCTTCGCAGGAACAATAAGGCCGGCTGATAGTCGTCCCTCAGGAAGAACAGGAGCAGTAACAGCACCAGGCTGGTGATTATGGTAAAGCGTTTCTGCCTTTTCCCTTTATTCCAATAGGCTCTTATCATGGTATATCAATAATATGTTCGTCTGTCCTTATAGTTACTGGATTCCGGGGAAGCCCTATTTTATCATTCCCTTGTTCTTCAACCTTTCACGTGCCGATTTTTCAGGGGCAACCTGCGGTTCCGGTTCGGGCTCCACGGAATCCACTGTAGTGGAATCAGGTCCGTTGGTAAGATCGTTGATAAATTTTTCCCCTTTTTCCATTGCTTTGTCCAAATTTTCCAGTTTTGCCTTCTCCCTGGCAAACAGGTAGGCAGAGGCAATATAACTGCCTATAAATGTCCCCACGATTGCAGAGGCAAAGTATTGTAAATAGAATGCATTGATCGGGGTCAGGAGGTTGATCAGGACCCCGGACAATACAAAAAAGAGTGCTATCCATACCAGGCGAATCAAAAAGGGTTGCCCGTGAATAAATCCTTTTTTGTTGTCCGGCTTCATCTGCAACTCTTTGGAATGTGTTATCCGGTTGACCAAACGATAGATACTGTTGCTGCCGGCCTCGCTCCAGTACCAGAAAATACCCAATAGGACAGAAAGGATAAATACTACGATTTCAAGTGTCATAATTCTGTTTTTTAGAGTTTGCAATGACCATTTCAATCACCCAGTCCTGATAGGCAGGGTCCCAGGTTAAAAAGTCCTGATAAAATTGTTCCTTATTGTACCAGAACAGGTGCAGGGGATCGTTGGGCATTATTATAGCCATGAGCTTCCATACCAGATCCTGCTCTTCAAGCTCCAGGGATGAATGGGGTTTGTGCAACGATTTATAATACTGCATATCCACGAATTCATCCGGTTTTATAGTTTTGTTCAGCTTTTGTTTCTGCAGGAACAATTCTACCCCGTTGATCTTTTTTTGGATTACCGGATCCAATTCGTTCAAATATTTTTTAAACAGGAGTTCGCTGTGGAGGATATCCCTGAGGGAATGAGCCGTATCAGACAAACTATGTGCAAAAAGGTGGTTCCTGATTCGCATATATCTTTCTGATTTCAGCGCATGCTCCAGATCCGGCTCCACAATGAGGTGGCGTACCAGGGTATCAAGCAATTCCCTGTGCCCTACATGGTACAAAAGTACATCGTGTAAGGTGTCGTCAATAGCTTTTTTGTAGATGGTGTCATCTTCAAAAACGAGGATCGGGGTAATGAATTCCTTCAGGACGAAGACACCCTCAAAAGCCCGTGTATAAAAGGATCCCACTTCGAGGGTCAGGGGATCCAGGGCAAGCCGCCTGTTCCGTAAATCCCCATAGGCCTGCGCTGACTGTAGTAATTTATGGTGGACTTCCCGGTCTATAAAATTGTTCTTGGTATTAAAAACTGTGATAAGTTCCTGTTGTTCCTGTTGTTTCCGTCCAAGGTCATGGAGGAGCATAAACCGCACTTCTATCCGGTCATACCGCAAAAGGTCAAATGGTTCGAAAAAGGCATCGATATGTTGGTCCAGATGGGCAATGATGGCCGAATCCTTTGTGATATCTTTTATTTGCCTTTCATAGGCTCCAAAGATGGCCTGCATCACATCCCTGTCAAAACTGTGGGAAGGCATATAAACAGCTTTCCCCTTCTGGTCTGGGGAAATCAGGATGGCATTTACATTGGCAGCACCCGTATTGAGGTAAAAATTATCTCCCTTTTCCAGGGCAATTTCAGGGCTCCATCCCATACCATCAATCGTAAAATGGGGGAGTTCTGTCGGAGTCACCCCCAGGAGACCAAGGCATTCATTATAGCGTTTTGCCAGGGACCCCGACAGGGGAATCGCATCGCCTCCGAACATACCTGCTGCCCGCAATTTTTCCATCACCTGTTAACTTTTGTTTCAAACAATATCCCGGCTTCCCGGTTTACTTTGAGCTCATGAACCCTCTGTTCCACCTTTCGGTTAAAATCGGTATCCGCAATAGTGGCTACATTGTCGAGGTACCGGATCGTCTCCTGCTTCCTGATATCCGAAAAATTCAGACTTTTCATGTTCAACCGCATCAGGTCCCTCAACATCCCAAGCTTGGTATCATAATCTTTTTTAAAGTAATGTCCCGGATCTTCAAACCATTCGCCAGGCAGGTCAAAATCCGTTAGCCGCAAGGAAACTGCACTCTGTATATTGCGGATATCCCTGGATGAAAAAAATGGAAATACCTCCTGAATGCTTTGGAATAATTCTGCGAAGAACATATGTTCGTCAGTACTGAAGTCCTTCTCTACGCGTTTGTAAATATCGTGAACCCTGGCTTCGGTCGGTTTGTCTGTTGCCTGTACTATCTCCCCGAGGTTTTTAGCCAGGCCCTGTTCACTGAGAAATTCGTAGTGTTCCGGGTCCTTCATATTCACAAAATTGGACATTGTCTTATCCAACCTCCGCCACCACAGGTAGTCCTGGTCTATAAAATCCGGTATGGTCCGCGCCCCGTCGATCTTAAAACGGCCCTGTATCCTTGAGATTACAGCCTTGTCAAGCATTTCGGGCAGGTTGGTGAAAAGCCCTATGGCACTGTTACCATAATTGATGGCATAAGCTCCTTCTGTATACCGGAGGAAAACCCCGATCACTTCCTTCACCCCGGCGGATACCCCCTGGGTTGTTCGTTCCTGCAGATTGTTTTCCGCATCATCTATCGGGGCAAATATAAGCTTCCCGGGATCCTGCAGGGGTTTCATCCATTGTACCATCTTTTCGGCAGATCCCCCCTGAAAAGTTGAAATCAGGGTATCCGGCATGGGATGGAAGAGGAATGGGATATCCAATGCCTTACAGTGGTCCCGTAATCGGGTTGCAATTGCCGCGATCAGCATGCTTTTGCCCGTGCCCGGGATCCCATACCCCATAAAAACAGGCATAAACCCACCGAGTTCAAGGAACGGGTTTTTCCGGGCAGCGAAATCATAACTAAGCATCCGTTCCGTAAGTCGCCTTGCGAAGTGTTTTGCATCCCGGTTACCCACAATTTCTTCAAACTGTACCGTATTGAATTCCACGCTGATGGCAGAGCCTTGCAGGTCATCTTCCCAACCCGATATGGAAAATTCGCTCTTTTCCAGTTTGTACGTCCGGTCAGTCAGGGTCTCCGTATATTCCAATGTGCCCAGCCGAAGCCTGATCTCGGCTATAACCGCTTCAAAGAAAACTACTGTAAAGTTGACTACCTCTTCATCAGAAGTAATAATATCAGGATGTGCCAGGTACTTATCGTAATAGAACAGCACACAGGAAATCCCCTTTACCGGTGACATTAGGGAGAGTTCCGGAATTCCTCCGAACTTGTTTTTCATCACACTGAGGTCTTCGGAAGCAGTGGAGTGCAGGTCATATAAAGTGCGGTACGCCATGCCAAAGAGCATAAATGCGGTCGCTGTTTGCTGCTTGGAATCGAATTCACGGCGCTGGCTGACGTCCAGGACCGATATACGTTCGGATAGGGAAGAGAGGCCCGAAGAATCAGCATAGCTGTCCTTCAGCCAGATGCCCATCGTTATCCCTTCCTGCAAGGCGAATAGTGCCCTGTTTAATAACGGGGGTATGGCCACTGAATCCGGGAGTAACTTCTTTTTCAGAGCCAAAATTGTTTTTGAAACGGACACCACCTGGTTGGGAGCCGAACCTGTGGCCTTCGAAAGGTACAGCAATATAGAGTCGTCCTTCTGGTTTTTATCGCGACGCCTGGCTTTACCCCCCGGCTCCCATTGTACCCCTTTCAGATAGGAAGCGGCCTCGTTGCGCAGATGCTCAAGTTCCGTCTGTTTTATGGGAAAGGTACTGTTGTGTTCCATTTATTGTAGTTTTAGCGGGGGTAATTCTATAGGTTCCCTCTTCAATGCGTTCAGCGTTTCCGGTATCTCGTCATATAAGGCTTGCATAACCCGGTGGGATGTAAAAAGGTAGTTACCGGGTTTGGAAGATTCCCATAGTTGCAGCCTTTGTTTGCTAAAGTAGCCCCCTTCATCAAAATTCCCGGTGGATTTAACTTCGGAAATGGAAAGGGATATCGCATAAGAAGGCAATTCCAGGGCTTTTGCACCTATTGATTTCAATAGTGTGTGGGTCACCAGCAATTCATCCTTTGCAAAAACACTATGCAAGGGCCCCAAGTCTATTTTCCGGAGGCTTACCGGCTGGAGGTAAGGCAGTTTTTTGTCGATGGCATATGCCATCATATCCAAATTCATGTCCCTGTCCGCTGTCTGCTCCAGCACCTCATAGAGGGCAGTACGGAATTCGTCCGGATGGGTTTTGAGCAGGTTGAAATACATAAAACATATAAAGGGGCGGTTGTGTGTCACGTCGTAGAAAGACCAGCTGACCATGTAAGCGGGGCCGGTCTCCGCCTTAAGTTCCACGATTTTGCCCTGTACAAATCGTTTATAAATAAATTTTTGATCTACGGAGGTATAATATACGCGGGAGGCTGCCTGATGCAGTTTGCGATCGGAAACAGGCTGCTGCTCCCGTAACAGGGTTTGCAGGAATTCAGTTTTCAGGGTCCTGATATCAGGAAGTTTATCTAAATACTGCTGTTTCAGTTCCAGGTCATTATACAAATACCGGAATTCCAGAAAATTGGGAAAGCCTGATTCCGTCAGGTCAATCCTCATTTTTTCTTCGTCATCAAAGAGGTATTTTATCCGCATGGCCTCCAGTGAATAAACCAGCAAATCGCAATATTGTCCTATCAGGGTTGCTTCCAGTTTCGTGCAAATCCCTTCTTCCGCGACCTTGCGGACCAATTGCCTGAAGGCATGCTGAACAATCTGAAAATAAGCCCTGTACTGCTCTTTGGTTTCTAGAACAGCACTGTCAAACGGGGTAACTATCTGGTTCACCGACATAGGTCATTAGGGTATTGAAACTTCTGTAAACCTGCCTGTAGCTGCGCATCGTGCCGGAAGCCCGGGGGAGCCCCCTGCAGGCCGGGGTTCAGGTAACAGTCCGGTTATCCAAGCAGCTCATCATCCAGTGGCGTTGCAGGTTTGGCGGATTGCTTAACTTCTCCGGCTGTTGAAGGCTGGTCATCGGAGGCATAAAACTCCGCAAATATTTCCTTCATATCGATGCCATATCGGTTCGCAAAATCCTTTTGAATGGCTGCATCCTTCTTACGGATCTCCTGCAGTGATTCGGCATAGCTTGAATATACTCCCTGCATTACCTTTTCATGTACCGGAATATTATCCATCATATCCTGGCGGGCCTTGGCACTGGCAGTATGCATAGCGGCAAGGGTCTGGCCAATATGTTCATCGGTCTTCACGCCCAGGTGTTCCAGGATAGCGGCAAATTCCTGATCAGTACGCGCTTTCAATGCCACCACATAGCCGTCGTAATACTTCAGGCGCTCATCTGTATCACTCTTTAATTTCGCCCTATGAGACTGCAGGTTGCTCCTCAGGGAGGTCAGCACCTTGATAGTAAGGTTGTGTTTGTGCACGAAGCTATCTTTGCTGGCTGCCAGGGTGGTATAGGCATTTTTGAGGCCTTCCAGTTCTTCTACCTTTTGTTCTATCTGCGTCACTTTTCCAATCGCTTCCGAATAGGCAGCCGATTGTTTGTCCGATATCTCTTCCAGTTCCTGCCGGGCTTGTTTGAGCAGGGCATATTGGGCTTCCAGTTTATCCTCGGTTTCCTTTTTCTTTTCCAGGGACCTGGTGTGGTTTTTACTGGCCTCAACGATAGCCACCTGCAATTTCTCTTCCACCTCCCTGATCTCCACTTCCCGGTTTTTTAAGCGGCTTATCGCAGCCTGGCTTTTATAGGAAAGTTCGTTTAACAGGGTCTGCACGTCGGCAGACTCTATACGTTCCTGGAACATTTGTTTGGCCTTCAGGTCTGCTCCCTCCCGGGTCTTTTTGGCCGACTGAAGTTCCTGCTGTTTATTTTTAATCCGGGTTTGTCGCCCCCACAGGTTGTTCCACCAGTTATCTTTGACCTTCTCCGCATCCTCCAACGCTATCCTGGCCCTTTCCAGTTCCTTTTGGGCACTGTCGATAACCTTTTGCTCATCAGCGTTCAGGGTGGAGAATTTTTCAAAAATGATGCCCACTTCATCCTGGTAATCCGTGAGGTCCTTTATCGCATCCAGGAGGGATGTCCGGTCTTTTTCTGCCATTCCAACCACATCATCCAAAGTGGCGTTCAGTATTTTTTGCCGTACCTCAGGATCGTCCTCCTGTGCTAATTTGGACTTCATCTGGTCAACAGCCTTACCCCAGTTAACATCCACTTTTTCCTGGTGGGAGGTGGCATCGGTTTCTAACAAATCAAAATCATCGGACATAGTACATTCAAATTTTAGAGGTTATAGGTTCCTGGAATAAAGATTCAATTTCGGCAAAAATTCCGAGTATCAAACGGTATGCACTAAATCTTTACAGGTAGGTATCGAAAATCGCGAAAATGTTACATAGTATCCTCTGTTTTAGTTGGAATACGGGATACCTATTACAGAAAGATGTGAAATAAACCTGGTGGTAGTCCGAACAATTTGGATTATTCCCAAACCAGCTTACATTTGCACTATCCCGAATATGATTGGTCGGGGTTTATTACCAAATCCCAGGAAAATGAATCACATGCTAATTTTTTTGCTGATCCTATTGCAGGGCCATTGCGTCACAGCCCAGCAGATTAGCTGTTCCCCACAGGACAAACAGGCCGTGGCTGATAAGATCCGGGCCACCCGTGGGATGCTTCAGGATGATTTCGGGCAAACGCTGGTGACCGTTGGAAAAACATTTTTAGGGACTACTTACGTAGCTAAAACCTTGGAGATAGGTGAGGAGGAAACCCTGGTCATCAACCTTCAGGGGTTGGATTGTACCACCTTTGTGGAAAATGTGCTGGCCTTTTCGCTGCTGCTTAAAAAGCAGCAATCGAGTTTTGAGGAATTTGCCAACACATTGAAACACATCCGGTACAAGGATGGAAAATTGGATGGTTATGCCTCCCGGTTACATTATTTCTCGGAATGGATCGCCAACAACGAATTGAAAAAACTCCTCAGGAACATTACAAAAGATATCGGGGGCACCGAGATTACCAAGGAAATTAATTTTATGAGCACGCACCGGGACTTGTATCCTTTTTTAAGCGATGACACCAATCTAGGGAAATTAAAGGAAACTGAAGAATACCTCAATTCCCAATCTATCTGTATACTGCCGCAGGAGCAGGTGGAAACGAGTGAATCCCTGATCCAATCCGGGGATATAATAGCACTCACCACCTCAATTGAAGGCCTGGATGTAACCCATACGGGTATTGCCACACGCGAAGCGGACGGGCGTATCCATTTGCTGCACGCCTCAGCTTCCGGGCAGGTTGAAGTTTCGGCCCAGCCCCTGGCCGACTATCTTAAAAAGATAAAGAACAATACGGGGATCCTGGTAGCGCGGCCACTTTGATCTGGCAACCGGATATATCCGGGACCTTGTAAATTCTTTATTCCCGACCCAGACAATACGCAATACCGCCCACTAAATGCTGCCTGAAATCAGGGTCATCATAAGCTTCTTCTGTATGGCCAAGGCCTGTGTAGAATGCCCTTCCTCCATCAAATTCATGATACCAGGCAATGGGGTGGTTCTCCCCATTTTTGCCTCCGGTGTAACTTGATTCATCCAGTTTTATCAATACCCGAACCTGGGGATTTAGGCTTTTAAAATTGTACCATTCGTCAAAATGGGTCCAGGTGGGCTGCAGATGCTCCGTGGAGGGATGCTTCCTGTCCACCACGATTAGTCTGGCCTCCTGTTGCTTAGGATGGCTTTTAAAGTAGGCACCCACCAGTTTACCATACCAGGGCCAGTCGTATTCCGTATCACTTGCAGCATGGATCCCCATGAAATTGCCCCCGTTATTGATATAACTCCGGAAGGCCTGTTCCTGTTCTTCCCCCAGTACATCCAGGGTTGTGCTGAGGAAGATAACCAACTGGTACTTGCTCAATGTTTCCTCCTGAAATTGCAGGGAGTCTTCTGTCTGGGTGATGTTAAAACGATTCAACTTCCCCAATTCCCGGAGGGTCGCAACCCCCTTTTCTATGGATTGGTGCCGAAACCCCGAAGTTTTTGTAAATACCAAAACCTGGGCCTGTTTCTGCCCTGTGTTAGAAGGAGGTTTGTTGCCGGTTTGTCCCAGGGTGCTAACAGGGACAAACAGCGCTAAAAGACAGGCAACGATGGGTAAGATACTTTTCATAATGATGGTCTGTATTAATTTAATGTGCCTTCAAAAAAAACCGATTGCTCAGGTCGCAACTGACATCAGGTACTTTTTAGGGGTAGTGCCATATTTCTTTTTGAAGGCAGCTATAAAATGGCTGGCCGTGCTATAGCCTATCTTCAGTCCCACTTCATTGACGTTGTATTTATTGGATTCGAGCATTTTCCGGGCATAATCCATTTTATAATCAAACAGGAAACTATACACGGAGTCGCCATAAACCTGTTTAAACCCTTCCTTTAGCTTCCTGATGGGAAGTCCGATTTCTTCTGAGAGCTCCGCTAAAGAAGGAGGTTCCGCCATCCTTGCGATGACTATTTCCTTGGCCTTTCGAAGACGTTTCACATTATCTTCGTCTGACAGAAAAGGGCACTGTTCCTTATCCGCATCCTCACTGCGGTTAAAGTACAGGGAGATCAGTTCATATACCTTTCCCTTTAGGTAAAGGGATTTGATGGATGGATGCAGGTTGTAATTCATGATCTGGCTAAGGATAATGGCAACTGCAGGAGACACCTTTTCCTGGGCGTAATATTTTTTGTCCTTGTTCTCAGCCCTTAAAAAATGGATATACTCGGCCTCCCTTGAAAAAAGGGAATGGAATTTCCGGATCGTCATCACTATGGAAACCATCCATGAATTGGCACTGAGTTCCATATTCAGGGGAAGGTCTGTCTGGGTATTATAAAGCAGCAGGGAACTTTCTTCGCCTACCTCCAGGGCATACCGGCCATCGTTGAAAACAAACTTGCCATTGCCCTTCAAACAACAGTGCAATTGTACGTAGGAACTGTCTATATCACGGGTTATATGTTGTACCTCAGGACTGTCATTCTGGATCTTTAATACCAAAAAACCTTCTTCAATCAACACTTCCTTTAAAGAACCTTCAGCGATATTTTTCAGAGAGGTTTCCATAGGTACAACTTCTTTTTTATTTAGATACATTCTAATTAGTGAAGCGTTATATCCCCCACTACCAGTCAAAAATACGCTTATTCCTGTAAAAATTGTCGATAAGGGGTCAAAAAAACTTGCACCGACATATTTTGTTCCTCCTGCGTTATTTTTATAGGGGCTTAGCCTATATTTTTGTGGACACCTATTATACTACATGCAACGCTACCATATCTCCAAGCATAACTCTTTTTATACTATAGGCCTGAATTACAGGAAAGCCAACGCCGATCTGAGGGGAAAGTTCAGTTTGGATGAAGCCTCAGCACATAATTTATTGTTACAGGCCAGGGAACAGGATATCGATGGGCTTATCGTAACCTCTACGTGTAACAGGACGGAACTCCATGGCTTTGCGCAGCACCCCTTTCAACTTATAAAACTGCTGTGTGACAATTCCAGAGGTACTGTTGAAGAATTCCAGGAAGTAGCCTATGTGCATAAAAACAAGGATGCCATCAGCCACCTCTTCCGGGTAGGCACCGGGCTGGACAGTCAGATACTTGGGGATTTTGAAATCATAAGCCAGTTAAAACGAAGCTTCAGCCAGTCCAGGAAATTGGGGTTGGCCAATCCATTTATAGAACGATTGTGCAATGCAGTGATACAGGCCAGCAAAAGGATCAAGACGGAAACGGAGATCTCTTCAGGAGCCACTTCGGTAGCCTTTGCCTCTGTTCGTTATATATTCAATAACATCCCCAACATCTCCGAAAAGGACATCCTGCTTTTCGGCATGGGTAAAATTGGGAGAAACACCTGCGACAACCTTCTGAAACATACCAATAATTCACATATTACCCTTATCAACCGCACCAGGGACAAAGCCCAGACAGTAGGCGGGAAATTTAACCTAGTGGTCCGGGATTACGGTGACCTGCAGACGGAAATCCGCAAAGCTGATGTCCTGATCGTGGCTACCGGGGCACAGTCTCCCACTATATCAAAAGAGCTGATCTACCCCAAGAAACCCCTTCTGATCCTGGACCTTTCTATCCCAAGGAATGTGGCCGATGACGTAGCGGAACTGGAAAATGTTACCGTAGTCCACCTCGATCAGTTATCGCGTATGACCGATGCGACCCTCCTGAAACGAAAGCAATACATACCCCAGGCAGAGGCTATTATCGAGGAGGTGAAGGGGGACTTTATCCAATGGCTTGAGACACGGAAATTTGCGCCGGTTATCAAGGCCCTCAAAAAGAAGTTGAGGACCATGAAGGAGGAAGAATTAAACTACCAGTCGCGCAAACTGATCAATTTTGATCCCGAACATGCCGATGTAATTTCCGATCGTATCATTCAAAAAATCACCAAGCAGTTTGCCAACCATTTGAAGGATTCCAATGTGGATGCTGATGGCAGCCTGGAACTCATTCAAAAGGTATTCCAACTCCAAATAGATACCCCATGAGCAGGGTTATCCGAATTGGGACACGCGATAGTGAACTTGCGCTATGGCAGGCAAATGCCGTCAAACAACAACTCGAGGCCACGGGTTATGAAACCCGGTTGGTCCCCATTGCCTCAACAGGAGACCTGCTCCTTGATAAGCCCCTGCATGAATTGGGCATAACGGGGATCTTTACCAAAACACTTGATGTTGCACTGATCCGTGGTGAAATAGATATTGCCGTTCATTCCCTTAAAGATGTCCCTACCAAATTGCCTGTTGGAATCGTACAGGCAGCCGTCCTCAAACGCGGCAATTGCAATGACCTCCTCGTCTTTAAAAACAATGAGGAATTCCTCGCTCAAAAGGAAGCAGTAATCGCTACCGGCAGCCTCAGGCGAACGGCCCAATGGCTGAACCGGTACCCCACCCATACGCTTGTGGGTCTTAGGGGCAACGTGAATACAAGGCTTCAGAAACTCCAGGACAATAATTGGAACGGGGCTATCTTTGCCGCTGCGGGCCTGGAACGGATTGGGCTGAAACCCCAGGATTCCATTACCCTTGACTGGATGCTACCTGCGCCTGCCCAGGGTGCCATTATGATCGCAGCCCTGGAAAAAGATGATGATATACTGGAGGCCTGTGCTGCATTGAACCATGAAGGCACAGCCATCTGCACCGGGATAGAACGCGAATTTTTGAAAGTACTAGAAGGAGGTTGTACCGCACCCATAGGTGCCCTGGCCTTTATCCGAAAGGAAAAAGGTGAAGTTACCTTTAAAGGGGTTTTATTGAACCGGGACGGGACCCGAAAAATAGAAGTTACCCAAACAGCCCCATTGGGGGAACATCATACTATTGCCCGGGAATGTGCGGATATCGTCCTGAAACGGGGTGGTAAACGCCTGATGAATGAATTGCAATTGTCCGAAATGCAGGCCAATATTTTCTCCACCAAAAAACTCACTATTGGCCAGCTCGATTTATTTAATGATGGCATATTGGTTACGGGGGAGGATTTCATAAAAATCAGCCCTAACCGTATCCCGGCCCCGATTTTGCAAACCAAAATTAAAAACGTGATCATCACCAGCAAGAATGCTGTAGAGGCTCTCCTGTTGAACCTTCCCGGAGATCAGATGCAGTTTGAGAATATCTACTGTGTGGGGAGGAAGACCAAACGCCTGGTTGAAAGGCGCATTGGCAAGGTCAAACATGTGGAAAACAGTGCCCGGAAACTGGCTGACTATCTGGTAGAATACCTGGAAGGTCTGGAAGTGACCTATTTTTGCAGCGATCTTCGCATGGATGACCTCCCCGACATCCTTACAGAAAACAATATTGTGGTTCATGAAGTTGAAACCTATAAAACAAAATACGCCCCTGTAAAAATCCCGGAATCTGCCGATGGGGTCTTGTTCTTCAGCCCTTCAACCGTGCAAAGCTATTTACTGGAAAACAAGGCAGATAAGATCGCATTTTGCATAGGCGAAACCACCGCTGCCGAAGCCAGGAACCATTTTAAGGATGTACGCGTGGCGTTACTGCCCACAGCAGAAGACCTGATCAGGCTGGTCAACAAACAATATGAGGCCATAAATGCAAAACCCGCTTCCAATGCTTCCGGATAAAAAACCTTTGTTACATAACGATCTTTTTTTACGGGCACTGAAGGGTGAATCCGTGGAGCGTCCGCCGGTATGGATGATGCGGCAGGCGGGCCGCTATCTTCCCGAATTCAGGGAAATACGCGATAAATATGATTTTTTTACCCGTTGCCAGACCCCGGAACTGGCTTCAGAAATAACGGTGCAGCCCATCCGGAGGCTGGGGATGGATGCCGCCATCCTTTTCAGCGATATCCTGGTAGTCCCTCAGGCGATGGGGATCGAGGTAGAGATGAAACCCGATTTTGGCCCCTACCTGCCCCATCCCATCCGTTCCCAAAAAATGGTGGATAAAATCATCGCTCCGGAGGTAGAGGATGCTTTGGGGTATGTGATGCAGGCCATTTCCATGACACGTGAAAAATTGGGGGATACTGTTCCGCTGATTGGCTTCGCAGGATCCCCCTGGACCCTATTGTGTTATTGTGTTCAGGGGGCGGGGAGCAAAACCTTTGATAAGGCCAAGGAATTCTGTTTCACGGAACCCGCGGCTGCACACCAGCTGCTTCAGAAAATAACGGATACCACCATAGACTACCTGAAAGCTAAAGCAAGGGCAGGGGTCGACGCCATTCAGGTATTCGATTCCTGGGGGGGGATGTTATCCCCTGTGGACTACCGGGAATTTTCCTGGCAGTATATTCAACAGATCATCGATGCCCTGAAGGTCGAAACCCCCGTCATCGTTTTTGGAAAGGGTTGCTGGTTTGCCCTTGGTGAAATGGCAACTTCCGGAGCGGCTGCATTAGGTGTGGACTGGACCTGCTCTCCCCGGAATGCCCGGTACCTTTCCGGAGGCAAGATACCGCTTCAGGGTAATTTTGATCCGGCCCGGTTACTGTCCCCGCCCCGGGTGATCCGGAAAATGGTAACCGACATGATACGCGATTTTGGAAAAGATAATTATATTGCCAACCTGGGCCATGGCATCCTTCCAAATATTCCCGTCGAGAATGCAAAGGCCTTTGTAGATGCCGTGAAGGAATACCGGCAGGAATAAAAAACCCGGCTCCCGGGGAACAAAGCACCCTGTAAATGGAACGTGATTTTCAAATCGCTGAATTGACCAAAGAAGATGCCCCGAGCCTGTCCCAATTGATGATTTCCAATGCAGCCCGGTTTAAAACGTATTTTCCCAACACACTCGCCCAAAACCTGAGTTTCCAGACAACAAGGAATTATATTGTCCAGCAGGTAAACGAGCGAAAGCACCGGTCTGAATATACCTGGGTCATCAAAGAAATGCCGGCGAATGTAGTGGCCGGATTGGTGATTCTAAAAAAACTGAATTGGCGTATCCGGCGTGGAGAACTGGCCTATTGCATTGGTGCAGCTTATGAAGGCCGTGGGTGGGTTACACAAGCTGTTAATGAAATATCAAACCTTGCACTGGGTACCCTGGGGATAAGGACACTACAGATAATTGTGCACAGAGGCAACGGGGAAAGCGTAAAAGTAGCGGAGAATTGTGGGTTCCGCTGGAGAAAAACGCTGAAAAAATCATATACCCCCCCTGACAGTATACCACAGGATATGGAGTTATATGAACGGAAATCCCTGATGTGATAAAACGACCTATTTTTCAACGGGCCTAACTATTTGTATAAACACATGAAGAACAAATTTTACGATTATATCGTCGGCCTTCAAAATCAAATTACCGCCTCCCTGGAAAATGCCGATGGTGGTGCCGTTTTCCATGAAGACCTCTGGGAAAGGCCCGAAGGCGGCGGAGGGAGGTCCAGGATATTGGAAGATGGCGCTATTTTCGAAAAAGGGGGTGTGAATATCTCTGCCGTTCACGGGGAACTGCCGGAGAGTATGCAGCTTTATTTCGGGGTGGCTGAGGCAGATTTCTTTGCGTGCGGACTGAGCCTTGTCCTGCATCCCCGAAACCCCATGGTCCCCACAGTCCATGCCAACTGGCGTTACTTTGAAATGTATGATAAAAAAGGCACTATCGTAGATCAATGGTTTGGCGGGGGACAGGACCTGACGCCCTATTATTTGTTCATAGAAGATGCCCGGCATTTCCACACAGTCTGCAAACGGGTGTGCGATGCCCACCATCCAGGTTTTTACACGGATTTTAAACGCAAGTGCGATGAATATTTTTGGAATGCACATAGAAATGAAGCCCGGGGGATAGGCGGGTTGTTTTTTGATTATTGCAGGGCAACCGACAAAATGTCCCTTGAAAATTGGTTCCGGTTTGTAACTGATTCAGGGGATAGTTTTGTAGACTCCTATCTGCCTATTGCGGAGCGGAGGAAAAACCAGCCCTATACCCCTTCCCAAAGGGATTGGCAGGAAATCAGGCGGGGGCGATATGTGGAGTTCAACCTGGTACATGACAAGGGCACCCTTTTTGGGTTACGGACCAATGGCCGGGTGGAAAGTATTTTGATGAGCCTGCCCCCAACCGTGCAATGGCGCTATGACCATCATCCCGATACAGGAAGTGATGAGGAAGTTATGCTAAGTGTATTGAAAAATCCGCGGGAATGGGTACCTTAACCCAGGAATTTCGGAGATGAAACAAACCCTGTATCAAATAGATGCTTTTACGGATAGACTCTATGCCGGGAACCCCGCTGCCATCTGTATTATGGACAGATGGACCGATGACAGGACCATGCAGCTAATTGCAGCTGAAAACAACCTTGCTGAAACGGCTTTTGTGGTCCGGGAAGGGGATCAGTTTCATATTCGTTGGTTTACCCCGGAAATTGAAGTAGATCTCTGCGGCCATGCAACCCTGGCTTCAGCTTATGTACTGTTCCGATACCACCTTCCAGACCAGGAAATTATTGAGTTCTATTCTGCACGAAGTGGTAAACTTATGGTGGAACGAAAAAGGGATGGCCTTTTGGAAATGGATTTCCCCGCTGATCAACTGCATCCGCTGGATCCTATACCCCACATCACTGAAGCTATGGGGAAAGCACCAGATTCATGGTGGAAAGGCAAAACCGATTTGCTGTTGGTTTATTCTGCCCAGCGGGTAATAGAAGACCTCCGTCCCGATTTTTTCAAATTGGCTAAAATTGATGTAAGAGGTGTCATCGCCACAGCACCCGGAGATGAGGTAGATTTCGTTTCCCGTTTCTTTGCACCGCAATCCGGTATCCCGGAAGATCCGGTTACCGGCTCAGCCCACACCAGTTTAATTCCTTATTGGTCCGGGATCCTTGGGAAAACCAGATTAAAAGCAAAACAGTTGTCCGCACGCGGAGGTGAGCTTCAATGTGAATTCCTGGGGGAGCGGGTTAAAATTGCAGGGAAGGCTGTTCCCTATATGGTGGGTAAAATTGAAATCTGAGTCACGGTCTAAAGGGACACACCGCCATGGGAGTGACATTCGGGAATACCGGTGGGTCTAAAAGTGCGCTTATAATCATCACATGTTCTTGAAATTAAAAAATTGATAATGTATCCGATCAGAAGAAACAGAAGACTCCGAACCACCAGCGCCATCCGCCGCCTTGTGCAGGAAACCGTAATAAGTCCGGCCGACTTCCTCGTACCCCTGTTTGTAGTGGAGGGAAAAGGGGTCAGGGAAGAAATAGCATCCATGCCCGGATATTATCGCCAAAGCCTGGATAACCTTCAAAAAGAAGTGAAGGAGTTATGGAAAATGGGATTGTGTGCCGTATTGCTTTTTGTGAAGGTGCCGGATAACTTAAAAGATAACAAAGGCACCGAGGCCCGGAATGAACACGGCTTAATGCAACGGGCGGTCCAATCGGTAAAAAATGCCTGCCCTGAGATGCTCGTTATGACTGATGTGGCGCTGGATCCTTACTCCTCGTTCGGTCATGACGGCATTGTTAGGGATGGACAAATCCTGAATGATGAAACGGTGGAGATCCTGGCGGAAATGAGTGTATCCCACGCATTGGCGGGGGCAGATTTTGTGGCCCCAAGCGACATGATGGATGGCCGGATTGCAGCAATCCGGGAAGCCCTGGAAGACGAGGAACTTATACACACAGGAATCATGAGCTATAGCGCCAAGTATGCCAGTGCATTCTACGGCCCGTTCCGGGATGCCCTGGATTCAGCTCCTGCAGACATTGCCGGGGTTCCAAAAAACAAGATGAGTTATCAGATGGATCCCCGCAATCGGTTCGAAGCTATCAAGGCCGTACAAATGGATATTGACGAAGGCGCGGATATTGTGATGGTAAAGCCGGGCTTGTGTTACCTGGATATTGTCCGGGAAATAAAAAATGAAATAGAGATCCCTTTGGCTGTCTATCAGGTGTCGGGGGAATATGCCATGCTGAAGGCAGCTGCTGAAAAAGGCTGGCTGGACCACGATGCTGCCATGATAGAACAACTTATCGCCATTAAACGTGCCGGGGCCAATATAATAGCCAGTTACTTTGCCAAAGATGTTGTTAGATTACTTGGATAACCTAAGACTTTCCCCTGTTCCACCATGAATTTGTTTTTTTTTATACTAATTGGTTTAATATGTTTTTCAACCTGGGGCCAGGGGGTTACCGGGAATTCTTTGGGCGCAGGAGAGCTGCAAAGGGCAGAGCCGGCATCGGTAGGAATGGATGCCGCTTTCATCCATTCCAGGGTGGATTCCATAATGAACAGTGGGATTCAAAACCAGGCATTTCCCGGAGCACAGCTTCTGGTTGCCAGGGAAAACAAGGTTATTTTCCATGCCGCATACGGATACCATACCTATGACAGTATAGACAGGGTGGCGCCCGATGATTTGTATGACCTGGCTTCCGTTACGAAGATCATGGGCCCTTTGCCCGCCATCATGAAATTAGTGGAAGAGGGCAAATTGCAGCTCGATGTTCCCTTCAGCACCTACTGGCGCCCCTGGCGGCATTTCAGTGATAAAAAGGAACTTACCATAAGGGAAATACTGGCACATCAGGCAGGCCTGCAACCCTATATTGTATTTCTCAATGAAGTGATAAAGGATGGCAGGTTAAAAAGACGATTTATCCACCAAATTCCTTCATCCCGTTTTCAGAAAAGAGCCTACGACAGCCTGTATGTCAAAAACCGATTTATTCATAAAATGTACCGCATTATGAACCGGTCCAAGGTAAACCAGGATAGGAAATACCTGTATTCTGGCCTCACCTTCCTGATTTTCCCCGAGGTGATTTCCAAAATCTCAGGTAAGCCCTATGAAACATACCTGCAGCAGAATTTTTATGGCCCCATGGGTACTGCCACCCTGGGTTTTAACCCGGAAACCAAAAATTTCACAAATGCCATAGTCCCTACCGAAATGGATACACTGTTCCGGCATGACCTTACCCGGGGTTGGGTACATGATGAAAATGCCTCCCTTATGGGTGGGGTCTCAGGAAATGCCGGCCTGTTCGGGACGGCTATGGACCTGGCTGCTATGATGCAATTATACCAGAATTTTGGGAAATATGCCGGTAAAAGGTATTTTACAGAGGCAACGGTAAAGGAATTTACACGGGTTCAGTTCCCGGAAAATGACAATCGCCGGGGATTGGGATTTGACAAACCCTTATTGGATAATACCAAGCTCCCGTTTCCGGAGGCCTACCCGGCACCGGAAGCCAGTAGCAGCAGTTTTGGGCACAGCGGGTTTACCGGGACATTTGTTTGGGCTGATCCGGAAAACCAATTGGTATTTATTTTCCTTTCCAACAGGGTCTATCCTTCCAGGGACCATGTGAATTTGTACGATCTCAATATTCGAACAGCGCTTCACCAGGTATTTTATATTGCCAATCTGAAGCCGCATTAAGCACCCGAGATACCCAAATTATTTCTACTTTTGTACCTATATCCAAAAATCATGGGATTACTGATTTTTTATGCAGTTATAGCCATCTTTGTTTCATTTATCTGCTCTATCCTGGAAGCGGTGCTTCTCAGTATCACCCCAACATATATCAATCTGAAAAAAAAAGAGGGCAAGTCCTATGCCCTTATATTGGAGTCGCTTAAGAAAGATGTAGACCAGCCCCTGATCGCAATCCTTACGCTGAATACCGTTGCGCATACCGTAGGTGCCATCCTGGTCGGGGTCCAGGCCAAATCAGCTTATAACGAATCCTATGGCAGCGGATCCAGCACACTGCTGGGATTCGAATTTACTGAGGATCTTATGGTTGGGGTGGTATCGACCATAATGACCCTCCTGATCCTGATCGCTTCTGAGATAATCCCCAAGACCATCGGTGCTACTTATTGGAGAAGGTTGACAAACTTTACAGCAATTGCCCTTAAAGGCATGGTTTTGGTTTTAAAGTATACCGGCATCTTATGGGTACTTCAGCTGTTTACCCGGCTTATTAGCCATAAAGGTCCGCATGTGAGTATCCTGAGCCGGGAGGATTTTACAACTATGGCGGATATAGCCCGGGATGAAGGTGTATTTCAGGAATCAGAATCCCAGGTGATCAAGAACCTGCTAAAATTAAATGAGGTGTTGATAAAAGATATCATGACCCCCAGGGCTGTGATGCAAATTGCTCCTGAGCAACAATCCATTGCTGACTTTTACAGCGAGAACCAGCGGTCACGATTTTCCCGGATCCCCGTATACGGCGAACAGGAAGACAACATAACCGGCTATGTTCTAAAGGATAACGTGCTGGAAGAAATCATCCACAATAATGGCCACATTCTTTTATCGGATATCAAAAGGGACCTGTTGGTTACCAAACGGGTAACCCCTATCCCCCAATTATTTGAAATTTTTATAGCTAAAAGGGAACATGTGGCACTGGTAGTAGATGAATACGGTTCTGTCAGCGGGCTGGTATCTATGGAAGATGTGATCGAAACCCTCCTGGGCCTGGAAATTATGGATGAAAGCGATACGGTTGCCGACTTACAACTCCTCGCCCGCAAGAATTGGGAGGAGCGGGCAAAACGTAGCGGGGTCATTGAATAGGCATGGAAAGTATCGGATTTAATACCCCATTGGGAAAGGCCATGGTTAAAGGTGATGCCTTTGGTCTATGTGCCATTAAGGTCGGTGACGGTAACATCCCTGACCCCGTATCGGTCCCCGCTGTATTAACGGAAACACTTACCCAGCTCAGAGCTTATTTTGAAGGTAGCCGGCAATCCTTTGACCTTGTATTGAATCCCGTGGGGACCCCATTTCAGAAAAGGGTATGGCAGGCCCTCCTGGATATCCCATATGGGGAGACGGTCTCCTACAAGGAATTATCCCTGAGATTGGGTGATAAAAAGGCAATCAGGGCAGTTGCTGCGGCCTGTGCACGCAACCCCTTATGGATCATCATCCCCTGTCACCGGGTGATTGGAACGGACGGTTCCTTAACCGGCTATGCCGGGGGTCTTCATCGTAAAAAATGGTTATTGGAACTGGAAAACCCCTCCCGGCAGCAAGTTTTGTTCTGAATATTACAGACCAGCCGGTCTGTCCCTGCCCTATAAGTGACAATAATTGTACAAAATAGGGAATTACACCTCCTTTCTGAAACCATAGCCGATGCGTGCCTGCCTGGAATGGTTCGGCCGTGCTCTCCGTACAAACCGAACGGTTTGCTGGCCTGTCCATTCCTTATTGTACAATATAGATAGGCACAAAGGGCACTGGGATATTATCAAGCAACTTTCCCTGATCTGAGATTACCAGAATCCCCCCTTCGAACAGGGTGCTGCCCTCTTTTGTGTATCCCACCAGAAAAGTGTTCCCCTCCTTATGATACCCGAAAGCCGTAAGGATGATGGGTGCCTGCAACTCCTCCTGAACCTCCTGTACAATAGCGATCATATCGAGGATCCTGTTTTCATCCTTTTCAAAATCATATACGGCAGGCCCAAAAGGCACCGCCGACGGTTGTGCATAAAAATTGAGATAATACAGGACCCCATCGATAAGGTTGGCTTCAAGTGGCCCGGGGGAAAAAAACCGGTTCAGGGAGAACTCCGATTCAGAAAGTATGTCGAATGTATGGGAATCATAAACGGTATACCCGTACGTACTATTGTTGATACCCGTAAAAATTACAATATCCCCCGCGTTGTCAATAAGGATACTCGGTGCGGCAGTCCCGAAATCGATTGTTCGAAGTAAAACGCCGGCATCGGGATCGAGGATGGCCGCCTTATAATTGTCCCCTGCATCCAAATAAGGAATAATAAGCCTGTTATCGTAGTAAAATGGCTGAAAAACGCCCCTTGTATTGAAGGCGATATTCAATTCTGTTGTATTGCTGGCCTGTGGATTTATAATAAGTACTCCCAGATTGGAACTCCCTTCAGGGCTGTAATATCCCATAAACAGCTTATTTTCAGAGTTGGCGCCCCAAATGACCGATCGCTCAGGGTTATTGGCGTAAAAGTTTTCGTATGATTTACTGTCGCCGGTTACACTGTTGAACTGCAGGGCAGTAAAATTCCCGGAAGCAAAACTGTAAAATGTCAGGAGCTTATTTACCTGCCTCAGCGTAATGAACTGCCTGGGAACATTGAAAGATTCCGTCAAATTGATCAGTGTACCCTGTCCGGTAGCAGCCGAATAAGCATAATGCAATATGTTGGCAGTATCTTCTCCCAATACCGTAAAATCCGGGGTTTTTGAGATGGGGTCCGCAGGGGGATTATCATCATTGCCTACACAGGCAGTAAGGAAGGGGGCAAGGAGTAGCCACCAAAGCAGCGTACGGTACTTCATGCAACTTTTTTATTAAAGTTACACAAATTCAGCCACGTACCGGGCATCCTGTTTGCAGAAAGGCATTCATCTTTAAATTTGTTTGTATCTTTAATTTACACGAAACAAACCCTATATTTCCCATCATTTGATGAGGTGGAACCTGACGGCCCTGATGTGCCCCTAATCATATCATCCCGGTGGAATTTGCCGAAAGATTGTATACCTGATTTTTCGGTTATTGATTTTCCATGAGATGTCGTTCAAATCAACCGGGTCAGGGGCTGTTTGTAATTAAAAACAGTATGATGCTACAAAATATAAACCTTGAGGATATACTTTTCCTGGATATTGAAACCGTACCGGAAACGGCCAGTTTTGCGGAATTGGATGAAATCAAAAAAGAATTGTGGGAGCAGAAATCCCGGTACCAGCGGCAAGAGGAAGTCAGTGCGGAAATATTCTATGAAAAGGCCGGGATCTGGGCGGAGTTCGGCAAAATCATCTGTATATCAGTTGGGTACTTTAAATTTAAAGGGGATGTCCGGAACCTCAGGATTACCTCATTTCATGGCGAAGAACGAAACATCCTGAAGGAATTCAAAAACCTTATAACCGGATATTTCGGGCATCCTAAACACCTGCTATGTGCGCACAACGGCAAAGAATTCGACTTTCCGTATATCGCGCGGAGGATGATCATCCACAGCATGTTGTTGCCCGCCAAACTTGATCTTTTTGGAAAAAAACCCTGGGAGGTACCCCATTTGGATACGCTGGAACTTTGGAAATTCGGGGATTATAAGCATTATACCTCCTTAAAATTGATGGCGCATGTGTTGGGCATCGCCTCCCCCAAGGGTGATATAGACGGAAGTATGGTTCGAAGCGTGTACTATGAAGAAGGGGATATGGATCGTATTATCCGTTACTGCGAACTGGATGTGGTTACGCTGGCCCAGGTATTCCTGAGGCTGCGAAACGAGGAGCCTTTGGCTCCGGAAGAGATCATTAATAAGTGAAAGGAAGTGAATGCCTGGAATTCAGGTATCGTATTTCAATTGTATATATACCGGAAAATGGTCACTATACCCTCCCAGGTATTTTCTTCCACCAAAGGTACGGAAGGGAAAACCTGCATACCGCCCCTTATATTCGGTTAAAAAGTATTCATCAAAAATATTGGCATTTGCAAAGCTGTGGGTACCCTTCTGATACCCCAGGAAATTATTGGAGATCATGATCTGATCAAAGAGGGTCCATGATTGCCTGTAGTTGGCACTACCCCTTTCAGGGGTCAATAGCTTTTCCATTGGATTGAACAGGGCTTTGGTCTTCACCAGAAGTTGAATACTGGCTGCGCCGGGTCCGTCGTTGAAGTCCCCCATAATAATATAGTAGGGTTTCCGGAACCGACTTTCCAGCCCTGCCATGTATTCCACCATGGTTTGGACTGCGGCCAGCCTTTTATAAGCGGTCTCCGTGCCCCCTTCCCTGCGGGATGGCCAATGGTTGACAAAGACATGCGTTTCCGCTCCGTTCAATTTCCCATATACATACAGGATATCCCTGGTGGTATCGCGTTCCCCATCCGGGTTATTGACCATCAAAGCAATTGGCTCAGAAAACAAGATCTCAAAATATGCCTTTTGGTAAATCAACGCAGTATCAATACCCCGCTCGTCGGGGGAATCATAATGTATGCAGCTGTATCCTCCCGATTTTAGCGGTTTCGCATCAAGAAGGTCCTCAATGACCCTTTTATTCTCCACCTCTGCAATCCCGAGAAGGACAGGCGACTTTTTGGAGGTCCGCCTCCCCATCCCCACAATCGTCCTGGCCAGTTTGTCAATTTTATTATCGTACCGTCCCGGGGTCCACTTCTTTATGCCTTGTAAGGTAAAATCGTCATCAAGTTTCCTGGGATCATCACTGGTATCAAACAGGTTCTCAAGGTTATAGAATGCGACGGTATAAAGCTGCTCTCTTACAGGTTGTTTCAAAAAGGGAAAAGGCATGGATTATTTGGTTGTGCGGTTAATTTACAAAAATCACTTGGTTCCGATTGATTAGATTTGCAGTATAATTAAGGTTATGATTGAAAAGAACAGTATTACCTATGAGAAAGTTGTCCTGATCGGGGTTATCACGAAAGACCAGGATGAGGTGAAGGTAAAGGAATATCTTGATGAATTGGAATTCCTTACCTATACCGCTGGTGGCGAGGTCTATAAACGTTTTGTGCAAAGGATCGAATTGCCGAATCCTAAAACGTTCATAGGCAGCGGAAAGATACAGGAAGTTGAGGCGTATGTTACCGAAAATGAAATTGGATCCGTCATCTTTGACGATGAGTTAAGTCCGGTTCAGCAACGCAATATTGAAAAACAATTACGGTGCAAGATCCTGGACCGAACAGGGCTGATCCTCGATATTTTTGCCCAGAGGGCCAAAACAAGTTATGCCCATACCCAGGTAGAGCTCGCTCAATATGAATATCTGCTGCCAAGGCTCACAGGTTTATGGACGCATTTGGAACGGCAGCGGGGCGGAATTGGAATGCGCGGACCGGGGGAAACGGAAATAGAAACAGACCGGAGGATCGTGCGGGACCGGATTGCCCTGCTCAAAAAGAAATTGACCAAAATAGACCGGCAGATGGAAACCCAAAGGGGTAACAGGGGTGCCCTGGTGCGGGTGGCATTGATTGGATATACCAACGTGGGGAAGTCAACCCTGATGAATGTCATCAGCAAGAGCGAGGTATTTGCCGAGGATAAACTTTTCGCGACACTGGACACCACGGTTCGCAAGGTGGTAATCGGCAACCTCCCCTTTTTGTTGAGCGATACGGTAGGGTTTATCAGGAAACTCCCAACCCAGCTGGTGGAGAGTTTTAAAAGCACACTGGATGAAGTGCGGGAAGCAGACCTGCTGCTGCATGTGGCGGACATATCGCACCCGCTTTTTGAAGACCACATTTCCTCGGTCAACAAGGTGCTGCTGGAGATCAAAGCGGCTGATAAACGGACTTTGATGGTATTCAACAAGATTGACCAGTACCATCCGGAGTCTATCGATGCGGACGATCTTGTCACAGAGAAAACAAGCGGGCATTTTACGCTGGAGGAATGGCAAAATACATGGATGAGCCGGGTAGGAGACAGTGCGCTTTTTATTTCTGCCCTGAACAGGGAAAACCTGGAGGAATTCAAAGTACGGCTATACCGTGAAGTGCGGGAAATCCATATCAGCCGGTTCCCGTATAACAACTTTTTATACCCTGAAAACCTGGATCAATACTAACTATTTGCTGCTTATTTTGGGTAAATTCAGGCTTCCATGTTACGTTGGTATAATTTCACAACACTTTTTGGCCGTTTCACAACAAATATTTACCGGATAGGGGTTCTAAACATATATTTGCGCAGACATCAGGGTTCAGTGTTTTGCCCCCAATTCTAACACTGTTCCTGATGCCACATTAAAATGTTATCCCGGTTAAAACCGGGGACCAAATCCTAACTTAATCTATTTGCTATTCGACCAAATTTTACACAACCTGCTTAACTAACAAAGCCCTGTCTGACTGATCAGGGCTTTTTTTTTTGACGGTTGTTTATAAAGGAATAATCCCAAATAGTGAAGCTAATAAGTCCCCATACCTGGCACGAAAATCGGGACATGATAGCTCAGTAACCCAACCTTTCACCGATAAAAAGCAGCCGTTGATATTTTACACAACATGCCAGGACTTATTCACAACATATATTTAAGCAGCTGGAATTACCCCCCTATATTTACTGTGTAATTAAGTGAGTGTTTAACCCCCAATCTAAACCTGACCTTGATTGAAAGTGTGAACCCCAAATGACCACTTGACCTGAATATGCTTTCCGATTCAAATCGGTACCCAATCCTAACAACCTACTTGAAAAAAATCCCGGACCTGATGTCCGGGTTTTTTTTTGCAAATCACATGGGATGCATGTTCCCTTCCTTTTTTCAATCCAATGCCAGGTTCCGGTCATCCCCCAGGGGCTGTGAAATCAAAACCATAGTTACCGCATGGTTTACTGTTCGGTAAAAGGTGGTTTTTATTCGCTCAAAGTAAGGTTATAATTCCCTGTTTATACTACTCCCGGGGCTATCATCTTGCCGGTTGGCTATGAAATGATACCATTGGTATTTTACACAACAGCATGGCCCCACTTCACAACATTAATTTAGCGGAAGAACAAATCCGGCTTACATTTACAGTGTAATTAAGTTAAGGTGTCTGTCCCAAATCTTACCCTGATCTTAATTTCCGAGTATGGTTCCCCAAATCTGTACTTAACCAAAGAATTCCAAATTTTACAAACCTGCTTATCTAAAAAAACCTGACGAAAACGTCAGGTTTTTTTATATTCGGGCATCGCCCTGCAACTAAAATGCATAACTCAGCCCGAGGGTCCAATAGGTTTGCAGCTCATTATCCACCGTATCAAAGGTAGCCGTAGTATCACCCAATGTATTAACTGCATAGTTCAAGGCCTCCTGCTTGTTGTTCCTCAAACCAAAATCAAATCCAACTCCGATCATCTTCCAGAGGGTATACCCAAAAGAATTGGTCCAGGTCCAGTTGCTGAGGTCCCCGCTTTCGTAACTCTGGAATAAGGACAAATTGGTCTTAAAGTTTATCGTCCCGATCTTTCGGGTATAATCTGCAAGGATCTTTGCCCCGAGTGAAGATTGAAATATAGTATCTTCTTTACTGAATACAAAGTTATAGTTAAGCGGGTGGATCACCACGATCAGATCTGTAACAGGCGTCCAGGTACCCCCGACACCCAGGTCAAGGTATCCCGGATCGTTGAAATTATCCAGAATGGTTGTCCGGTATTCCCCCAGCGCGGAGATGGCAAAAGTTTCACTGAGCTTACGCCCATACAATGAGGTAATATTGAAAACATCTGTTGCCTGCCTGAATCCGTCGTTATCTGTGGGATCATCTTTATCATCCAGTTTAACCCAGGATAGATTCACATTCCCTGCATTCCTCCAGAAGAATTTTTCCTGGTTCAGGTTGGCAAAAGCATTCACGGTGAACCCGATATTCCCGGCAGAATTAGTAGGGATTCCCTGGGAATACCAGTTTTTGAAGTTGGAAATACTCCCTCCTATGGTCCCGAAAGCGCCTTTTTTCCAGCCAGGGAGGGCATCGAGCTGTGCCTGAAGGGCATTTACCCGCCCCTGGATAGCAGTTATTGAGTCGTTTTTAGCAGCTTTGGAAGCCCTTAATTCATCCTCCGTTTGTGAAAAAGTGTTTACCGTACTGGCCAGAACGGCCAGCAGGACAATAAATTTTTTCATCCTGTTAGTGTTTAGTTTTTGTTATTAACAACAAAATTATGAATTGTTGATAAAACAGCCTGGTTTTCAACATTATTTTCTGCGGTAAATGGGAACGGAGGAACAGGCCTCCCCATATAGAACATTATTGGCAACCGTCCCTATTTTTTCTGCTGCCCAGAGATACGCATTCAATGGCACGGGCTTTTTGCTGCACCCTTTAATTATAACGGATTTGCCGGTATAGGCCGTAGTATCCAGGCCTTCCAGGACTGTTTGGAAAAGGGAGGTTTCCAGGTCTTGCAGACTGCCTGCTACAACCTTGCGGGCATAGGGCTGGAGCCTGGTAGTTATCAACATATAGGCCCATCCCGGGATTATGGCATCTGTTGAACACTGCAGGGCGACATAAGCATCCTGATAATTTTCCCAGGGATGTTCCTCAACATAACGCCTGAACTCCTTTTCCCGGAGAACAAGGCCTTCATGCAACCAATCTTTGATGTCGAGCGGGATACGCTTCCCTTCAGGATAGAATTCCTCCAGGTTGAAGGTTATCAGTTTGCTTTGGGCAACGCGATTTAGAATTTCATCTGCCATTGCGGTGACGTGCTTTTCTTAAAGTTCATTAGGATACGTTACTAAATGGTCTTGCCTTCCCGGGCAAAACGGCTGCATGGCGATGCCTCACAAGTGGTGCGATTATAGCAGTCCCAATTCCAATTTGGCCTCTTCACTCATCAGGTCCTGGGTCCATGGTGGATCAAAAGTAATCTCCACCTCGGCCGTATGTACGAAGTCCAGGGACTTTACTTTTTCCTCTACCTCCACTGGCAAGGTCTCCGCAACCGGGCAGTTGGGGGAAGTGAGCGTCATCAGTATTTTAACGTCATTGTCCTCATTTACAAATACATCATAAATCAATCCCAATTCATAAATGTCTACCGGGATTTCCGGATCATATATGGTTTTCAGTACCCGTACGATCTTCTCCCCTAATTCCTGTGTGTCCACTATTGTTGTTTCATCGCTCATTTTCGTGCTTTTTAATGTTACCCCAGGCATTCTTCAGAACGGATTGCTGAGAAGTCAGCATCCATCATTGTTAACCCAATTGGGTCTGATACGCCAAAGCGTACAATTTCAATTGCTTTACCATATTCACCAGGCCGTTGGCCCGGGTGGGTGACAAATGTTCCTTCAACCCGATCTCATCGATAAAATTGGTATCCGCCTCTATGATATCCACAGGTTTCTGATTGCTGAACACCCGGATCAGGATAGCAATAATCCCTTTGGTGATGATGGCGTCACTATCAGCTGTAAAAACCAGTTTATCAGTATCCAGTTCCGCATGGACCCAGACCTTGCTTTGGCAGCCTTTTATAATGTTATCGTCAGTTTTATATTTATCGGCGATCAGGGGCAACGATTTGCCTAATTCAATCATATACTCATATCGTTGCATCCAATCATCAAAAAGGGAAAATTCCTCCACTATATCCGATTGTATCTCCGTTATCGTCATATATTCCATTTCCACAAAAATACGATAACTAACTGTGTCATTCAACAGTTTCCGCCAATTGTACTATTTTATTAACCAATGCTTCGAGTGCCTTCGGGGGTTTTCCATGATCAAAGGAAGCGGATTGAAATCTGTTATGTTCAGTCACCACTTCCACATCGGCAATGGCGGCCCGATCCGTTGAACTTTCCTGGGAAGGGACCTTCATTTGACCCATGCCTTCCAAATCTATGCCTTCCACCAATCCTTTTAATTCCTTCCACACACCGGCAGGTAGTTCCTCCACAACTAATTGTCCGTTTTCCCTGGCAACGCTGATCTTGATTTCCCGTATGTTGACCTGAAAATAAAAACCACGTGATCTTGCATTATAGATAATTTCCTGGAGCGGGTTTGTTGCCTGTTTTTGCTGTGCGCAGCCAAAAGATACAATACACAGCAATGCGCCTATTAGAATTCTTTTCATCCTTTATGCGTTTCCTGTAATGATACAAAAAAGACGCCTGGAAAGGCGCCTTTTTAATACCGTTTTTAAGAAGGGTCGTTACTGGACCAAACGCTCCCGTGCCCCACCGGCCGCAAAAAGGGCCCTCATACGGTCATTTTGACCGGTGGTAAACATATACATACAATCATCCTGCA
>JBGTLT010000070.1:0-4502 GCA_041743975.1 Zeaxanthinibacter sp. | reverse complement strand
AACCAGAGATCATCGGTGTTTTTTGAAATATTATCCACAACTTCCAGGGTATGCCAGAAATTGTCTTTATGGCGCTGGCCTTCTTTTTCATCTATCCCTTCCAGGGAGGTAAGTTCCGGGAGGATAAAAGGCAACAGCCCGGTTTTGTGAAGCAAGGCCAAACCGTAACTGGGTTTATCAGTGGCCAGGATCTTATTCAATTCATTCACGATACGTTCCTCTGAGACGATTTTGATACGTTCCTTATTGTCCGAAATGGCTTGCAGGGAAGTGAGGTCAATGGTAAAATGCAATTGTGCGGCAAAGCGTATTGCACGCATCATGCGCAGTGGGTCATCAGAGTAGGTTATATCCGGTTGAAGGGGTGTACGGATTATTTGCTCCCGGAGGTCAGACAAGCCTTTGAAGGGGTCCAGGAGGTTCCCGTATGTATCCTTGTTTAAGGAAAAGGCCAGCGCGTTGATTGTGAAATCGCGTCGTTTCTGATCATCTTCCAGGGTCCCATCCGCTACCACCGGGTTGCGGCTTTCCTCCTGGTAACTCTCCTTGCGGGCCCCGACAAACTCCAGCTCAATGCCTTTGTATTGGACCATTGCCGTACCGAAGGTTTTAAAAATGGTAACTTTCGGTTTTCCCTTTAATCTGGAGGCAACTTTTTGGGCAAGGGCTATTCCACTTCCGATGGCGACAATGTCAATATCCTTTGGGTTGCCCCTTTGCAACAGGTGATCCCGAACAAAGCCCCCGATCACATAGCAATCAATGGAAAGTTCCCGAGCGCTCTCAGAAATAATGCTGAATATGGGATTTATGAGGGCGTCTCTGTAATTTTGATCTGGCATTGTATGAGGTTATCTTCCCATGGATAAATTGAAAAGAGCGGTTATTGAACTATATTATTTCCTGATAACTTTCACAGTGCCGTCATTGCCCAGTTTTATGATGGCAGACGGGTTACTGTTATGTTTATCCCGCTCCAAATTTACTACATAGTCGACTCCTTTTAAAATATCCGGACCGATTTCCGAAAACCTGGAAGGTGCCGGAAACCCCGCGAGGTTCGCGGAAGTTGACACTATTGGTTTTTTGAAACGTTTGATAAGGAATTGACAAAATTGGTCGGTGGCAACCCGAATGGCCAGGGTATTATCCGGGGCGATGAGGTTTTGCGCCACTCCTTTCGGATTATCGTAAATGATGGTAGTGGGTTTGGTAGAAAAATCGATGATGTCATAGGCTACATCCGGAACTGACTCTACATATTTTTCAAGCATAAAATCATTTGCAACCAAACATATCATGGTTTTTTGAGGGGGGCGGTTCTTAAGGGCAAAAATTCGTTCTACCGCCTTTTCATCAGTAGCATCACACCCAATTCCCCATATCGTGTCTGTAGGATAGAGTAATAAGCCCCCCCCGGACAGAACCCGAATGCATTCAGCAATTTCTTTTTCCAACTTTCTTTACGATTTAATCGGCAATTAATTGTTTATGCTTCAGTGATTTTCCTAGCGGCAGGCCGATCAGGATACGCTGTACCAATTTAAAATAGGCAGGCTTCACCAGGGAGGTCAGACTGTATCGGACCAGGAAAAACAGCCGCAAAACCAGGTATGGTATATATCCATGGTTTTTTCGGATTACATAAAACATCGAGGTTTTCAATTCAATTTTTGTTTCAATGGGTACGGCACTTTTTTGAATGCTCTTACCGTGGTAGTGGAGATAGGATACTTCTGGTAGAAAGTAGGTCCTGAGCCCCATCTTTTTGAGCCGGTAACAGATATCACTTTCTTCAAAATAAAGGAAGATATTGGTGTCAAACCCCCCTGCGTTGTTAAAACTTTCAGCCTTGAAAAACATGAAACTGCCATTGACATAGTCCACAGCCAGAGGGGTGGTGTAGGTCTTTCTGCGTTGGGGTTTGGCAGCGGGAAAGAAGAATTCCAGCATTGCCTTCCCAAATATTTCGCGGCCTATAGTGCTGAAATGATCGAAACTAGGCTGTTTAAGGTGTTGTTCGTCGTAGATCTGAGCCCCGCACACCCCTGCATCGGCAGTACCTTTCATGAATTGGCAGCAAATTGAAAGCGCATCGTTGAGCAATTCGGTATCATTGTTCAAAAACAGGTAATATTCCCCTCTTGCATATTGAATACCGTGCATATTACCGGCTCCAAATCCGGTATTGATCCTGCTCCTGATCAGGGTTACCCTGTTATTTCCCAGTTCGCGAACGTAGGTTTCCAGGATTTCAAACTCATTTCTCCGGGAGGCATTGTCTACTATAATGATTTCAAAATCAATTGAAAGGGAGGTCTTTTGCAGCACACTGGACAGGCATTTAATAGTATAATCTGAAGAATTATAGTTGATGACTATGACAGAGACCGCACACTGCTTTTCCTTCATATGCCCACTTTCCATAGGGTTGCTTTAATAGTGAATTTTGACTGGAAAGTTAAGGATAAGTTTGCTAAGACTAATAGGCATTCGCACTTGCTCAACAGCGGTGCCTGGTTTACAGAAAGGCGGGCCGGGTCTTATGGCAGCAGGAGATCGAAAAGGTAAGGGGGGAAATTTAGTTATAACTTTCCACAGCCTGGGTCTGATAGGTCTTAACTTCTTTATTTTGAAGGATTAAACGCCTTAATTCCAAATATCTTTCAATTTCACCAAGGGCACCCAGGTAACTGATAATGAATCCATTCCGTGCATCCAGGATGCCAAGACGTATAATATACTGGTATCCGAATTTCCACAACGGTTTTAAAATCAATTGGAGATAGTTGAATTTATTGCCTTTTGAATAGGCTTCTTTGGCCTTCAGCTTGCCATATTGCAGCATTTTGGCCTTATAATCCCCATAATTTTTATAGGAGTAATGGATTAATTTTTCTTTGAAAATCCCGGTGTCTCCCTGTACTTCCAAGGTTTCGTGTACTAATTTCTCTTTTGTGAACCGAACCTTGGATTTCCTGAAAAGCCTGTAATTTTTGTCGGTCCTCCAGGCGCAAAAATGAAGGGGGGATTTGAGGAACATGAACTTTTTATAGAACCAATAGGCGGTACAAGGGTTTTCTGACTGCAATGATTGCACAATTTCCTCTTGGAGTGGGGCAGTTACCACTTCATCTGCATCCAGGAAAAGGACCCAGTCATTCGATGCCAAAGAAAGGGCATAGGATTTTTGGCGCGTAAAATTTTCAAAGGGTTTCTGTATTGCTTTTATACGGGGATGGTTCTCGAGGAATTCATAGGTACCATCCTCGCTGAAGGAATCCACGACAATGATCTCATCTGCAAATGAAACGGATGCTATACACTCTTCTATGTATCCGATTTCGTTGTAAGTTATTACAAGTGCAGTAAGTTTTTCCTTATGCATCGGGGCTGTATTTACAATATATAACTTAAAAAACGCCTGAAAATTATCCATAGTAGCTATAAAAAAGGCGGGTTTTCCTAAGTGGAAGAAATCCGAATCCTGGTAAGTACATTGGAATCAACGAACTGCGGCCATCCTTTGTTGTTTCTTCAGGCGCTTCAATTCCCGGTATCGGGCGTAGACGCCAAGTGCATTCAAATAACTGATTATCATGCCTTTTTTTCCATCAAGTATACCCAGACGGAGTATGTACTGGTTGAAGAATTTATAAAGCGGCCGCAACACAAAATGATATGGGTTGGGTTTATAGCTTTTCTGCACTTCTTCCCGGGCTTTCATCTGCCCATATTTAATCATCTTATTTTTGTAATCATAGAAATTCTTATAAGAATAATGGATCAGCTTGTTTTCCATATAATCCGATTTTCCATCTACAACAAGGGTTTCATGAACGATCCGTTCCTGCAGAAAATGGACTTTGCTTTTTCGGAATAAGCGGTAATTCTTATCGGTCTGCCATCCGCTAAACCGAAGCACCTCCTCCTTGAACATAAAGACCCTGTAAAAATAATATGCACTGGCTTTCGAACTGCGGTATTTTAAAGTATCCTGTATTTCCTTTTTCAGGGATTCCGTGATCCGCTCATCAGCATCCATAAAAAGTACCCAGTCATGGGTTGCCAGGGTCAGCGCATAGGATTTCTGGTCCGTATAATTTTTAAAGGCCCTTTGGATCAGTTTGGCCTTGGGGTTGGCTTTAATCCTTTCTACCGTGCCATCGGTACTAAAGGAATCTACAATGATGATCTCATCTGCAAAATCGAGGTTTTCGAGTACCGCATCAATATGTTCAATTTCATTATAGGTAATCATAAGGGCGGAGAGTTTTTTTGGCATGGCAAGGCTCTCACTTTCATCTACTGCAAAAACTGATTTGTATATTTCATAGATATTATCCGCCACCCTGTCATCACTGAAGCGCTGTACATATTCACGGCCGGAAAGGGCCATCCGATTCCTCATTTTAAGGTCGTTGAAGAGCATCTTCAGGTTAGACTGCAGCATGTCAAGGTCGTTGGGCTCTATATAGATGGAATCCGGGCCCCCTGCTTCC